>CAYRDM010000001.1:0-39846 GCA_964423175.1 uncultured Candidatus Saccharibacteria bacterium
AGAACTAAGCCTGGATCTGGTCACAGACGAATCGAAAAGAGGAATCTTGGGCAAACCCCACTTCGGAGGAAACTGGTCCGGAGGTCCTTGCTACCAACCACTAACCGATGAGCTGTTCAGGGTCCTGCTGCCCTTCTTGATTTCGTTCAACGGAGATCTTGCGGATGTTGTAAAATATTCATCGAATACCAGCGCACAGGTAATCCTGCCCTGGACTGATCTTGGCCTGGGCGGTCTTAGATCTCTATCCGCTTTATTAAAAGAATTTTTAATGGGAAATGAAACACTTAAAAAAATAATTAATGGATCTATCATAGAGCTTAGTCCCGACCCTCTACTCAGGAGAGGAATAGGTTATGGGAATCCGCGATCGGACATTTTTCTAATAGAGGCATTGCAAAACAGATTGATGGAACAATGGGAAGAACAAGTGAGCGAATTCAAAAGGCAACTTGGACAAGCCAGAAAATGGTAAAACCCCTTATCGGGGTTTTTATATTTCAAAAATAAATTAAAATTAGTCTCCTTCAAAATCATCTTCAGCAAAATCCATGGTCTCGATTTGAAAATCCAAATCATTAAGTATCAGGAGCAATTCTAAATTGTGCTGCATTCCTTTTGTAAAGTGCGCCAGCGTAAAACCTTCCAACCAATTCAATTCCCCCCTAGACTCGCATTTGTGTGTGTCTTTATAAATACTGGCTTGGATTTCGGCATCATAACTAATAGCGTCTTTGATCTGCCTGGCAAGTTTTTGTCTGCCAGCAGCGCTCCTCAAATCATGCCAAATATTACTGTGCACAATGCCCTCAGGTTTCCAGGACATATTGCCGAAGGAATCCGGGGGAAAATATGGTTTCAAATTTTCAAAAATCTTTTTGGCATTTCTAGATAACTCAATCACGTCTCTTCCCATGGTACCTCCAAAAACCAAAACGCCACCCGAACAAGGTAGCATTTTTTATAAAACGAATCCACCCTATCTACTCTCCACGTGCATGGGCTCAAGCTGTGCCGCGATAACCACGGCGGCTGAAATAATTAATAGGTTTTTTATAATATACTGACCTTCTAGAGTGGGCACAAAAAAACCCGACCAGGTCTCTTGCCTCAACATCACTAAAGGCAAAAACGTAGTCACCATGTGTATCGCCAATAGTGCAATCGATAATCTTTCCGCACCTTTTATCAAAAATAAAATTCCAATAAGTGCCTCGAACAAACCAAAAAGAATCATGAAAGTATGGAAACTCATAAATGGCACTGTGCGGGAAAAAAGATGCTCGACTAATTCACTAGCGGGACTCTGGCCGACAACCTTCAATATCCCAAACCAAAAGAAAACGACAAATATTCCGGTACGCGCAAGAGGTAAAGAAATTTTCCTAAAAAATCTTATTAATTTGTCGTCAATTTTATGTATCAACATGTTTAATTTAATTTTAGCATGTTATATATATTTTTAAAACAAAATAAATTAAAAAGGCGCGCAAATAGCACGCCCCAATTTTCCTATACAAAAGGCCGACGCAAAAGCAAACGGGTCCATGGAGTAATGCGGTCTGCGATCTCTGCGAATGGACCAAGCGCTCTTATCTTCTCGCCTATATACCAAGAGGTATCAATCACTTCCCAACCAGGAAAGTTAGATAGAAGCCACCCTCGACTGTTTGACCAAGGATGATAGAGGCTAGGGCGTTGATTACCGAACCACCTTTTCGTATGAAGCTCACGCAAATACCAATAATTCGGAATGGCCAAAAATACATAATCAGCGGCCACCCTCTTAACTTCGTTTAGAAAGGATATTCTATCAACAAGACGCGGAATGAATTCCAAAACAGAAACGACAACTACGATTTCGAACGCTCCATCATAAAAAGGCAGCGGCCTGCCGGCTTCAATATTAACTAGGCTTACATCCGTGTTTTCAATTGAAGCACGAAGGCGAGCTGCATTTACTGAAAGCTGGTGAGGATCAACTCCTACAACAAATGTCTTGGGGAAAACTTTTTTCAAAGCTACCGTGCTGCCTCCTGTACTACAACCGAGATCCAAAATCCGGCGTGGTTTTCCGGGAAAACTTTCACGAATAATTTTACAAAACCCGTTAGAATGCGCCTCGACGCGGCCCAATTCTCGTTTTAAAAAATCTTGGTTTATAGACTCGCACCCCTTGGGAGAATCAACCCCAACAATATCTTGGGAACCGGCACCTTGCCGAATCAATAATTCGAGCTCTTTGCTTGCGGCAACCCCCATGCTGTCTTTCCTGGTAAAATAGTTTTAACAGAACTTAAAAGATTATAAAATAGTTATATCTTAATGTCAAGCAAAATTTATTTTCAAAATAAAATTATTTTCTATGTCTTATTAAAAACCGGCCATTAAATGGCCGGTCGGTATCTATACTTGATTGGACTTAACTTGGAAATCTTCTGGCGGATTAACCGGCGGGCATATATTTTCTTTGATTGCTTTTAAATATGCCCCGACTTGATGGAAAAAATTCTTTATCCTGTCCCTGGGCTTACTTGGTATCAGTAGAAAAACGACTGCAGAAATCACGACAAGAAGCCAAGCAAAAAAAATATATTCCAAAAACTTAAGTGTGTCATGAAAAAGTTTCATAAAGTCTAGATATAAACCGCTGCTAAAAAAGGCCACAGACATAATTGCCAGTAACGCTCCGAAAAACAATGCGGCTCTTGTACCGCTGGGAACGGCCTCTAACCTTTTATCGATATACAATAAAAGGCGTAAAAAGCTTAAACAAAGAGCAAGCAGAAAAAACAAAAGAGAAAAAATCAAGAAAAAAACAACAGCGAAATTAAACACAGTTCCTTTAATATCCCTTGGCATATATCTTAAAACGCCAAAAAAACCTCCGATCAAAACACTACCAATCAGCCATACCTTAAGAAGAGAGAGCTCACGAGCTACGTAGGATAAAAACCCGTCAACTGCTCCCCAAAAATATGGGCAAAGATTATTAGGCCGTTTTATTTCCTTGCCATCAATCTCAAAACTTTTGCAATAAAAATACCAGAGAACATCATCTTTCTTGATATTGATCATCCTGATCCTCCAAATTCCATATTTTTAAGTTACGATTTATCTAAAATACTATAAACACTAATCTACAAAAAGTCAATGAGCGGAGGATGTCAGAGAGATCATGCCAAAATAAATTCAACCGGGCTATGGTCAGATACCCTGTCGGGAAGTACAGAACATTTGCCACCACCCTTATCAAAAGTCATTTTATCAATAAAGACATGGTCACATCTCAAGTGAATTCCAATGTTAAATAGGCCCAGGAAGGCAGCAATCCTACTTGGAAGATGAGCAGTGTTCTCGCTATAACGACTATCTAATGTCGGGCCACAGCCCTCAGAGAGCCAGGCAAAATCTGGAGTAAGAATTCCTGCCATGTCTTTGGGTTCACGAGGAAAGCCAGCATTAAAGTCCCCGGCGAGCATAACTCTACCAGGACCCTCACTAAGCAAAATTTCTTTTGCAATTTGCAATTCTTTGAGTCTGACGTGTCGGTCAATACCTGAATGTAGGTGGGTAGAAGCCGCCCGCAAAATCCCCTCGCCAGCATCTATTTCTGCCCAAAGCAATCCGAAACATGGATGTTTAAAACCGCGAACAGGATCATAGCGCATAGAAGAAAAAGATCTAAATCCTATTTTAGAAAGTTTGTAACCAGTCCTGTATGCGATACACAACTGGCTATCACATCCGGTTTCTTTATTAAAAGACCTTACTAACTGATAGGCAGGATGATCAAGAATTGCCATTACTTTTTCTTCCACCTCTTGAAGTAGTAAAATATCATACTCTCGGGAGTTCAATATGCGACGCAAAAAATCCCCCAACTGGGGTTGTTCTCCGTGCTGACAGTTTAAACTTAAAAATTTCATAAACAGCTAACCTGCAAGAAAAATCTATATTTCATTTAATTCTTTTTATTAATAGCAATTGATCTCTATTTATTAATTTCATGCGTTTCGCATGCACCATGCTTATATCGAATTGAATACCACAATATGACTCCCGGAGCGACGATATTCCATACCTGTAAAGTCACAAAAACCCTGTCCCTGATGAGATAAGAGTGTATTAGGAGAAATACTGCGGACAGAAGCCAAAGTGTATACGCATAGCGGCTAATACCCGCAGAACAGTGTTCCTTGATAAGATGCATGATTTGTGGAATATACGCGACAACGACGAGCGCCATTCCTAGGAAACCGAAAAAATGTGAAAGTGTCATAGTTAGTAACCAGAAAATTCCTCAGTGCGGATATTATCCTCATTGACCCCTAGTTTAATAAGCATTCCACGCATCACAGCGACCATCTCGGATGGGCCCGCAAGATAATAAATAGGATTTGTAACATCCGCTAGATATTTTCGGATTAGTTTTTGGTCAATGTGGCCACGATTACCAACCCAAGAAAGTTTTGATTTATCCATCTCCGTCATTGTACCAATAAAATGGTAATTTAAATTTTCTTTCTCTAACCCTTGGAGCTCCGCGAGAAATGCACTGTCTTCTGGCCGATGATTTGAATAAAAAAGATACAATTCATGAGATAGCATTCTTTTTGTCGCGTCCAGAAGAATCGAACGGACTGGTGTAATACCAATTCCGCCAATTAAAAAAACTGCTGGCCGTGAAATGTTGTTATGAAGTGTGAAAGATCCAAAAGGACCTTCCAACTGCAGTTCAAGATTTGTCTCCGTTTTCATAACTCTTTTAAAAGCAGTGTCTCGCATACGGGTAGCAATCATAAGTTCTTTTTCATGGGGTGCAGAGGCAATAGAAAAAGCCCGGGTGTTACCTTCCGTGTCGGTTTCTGGCGGATTAATAATTGTTAAGTCCAGAGAGTTACCAGCTTTATAGTCAAAGCCAGATGGTTTTTCAAAATAAAAGGCGATTGTACCTTCCGCAACTTCTTTTCGTTCAATGAGTTTTGATGTGTATTTTGCCATTATAATAATCTAAAGCCCAGGTGGATTCCCGCCGCAGGCGCTATACAAATACATTCCCGCCAAAAATTATGATTTTCAATTTTGGCGGAGGGTGTGGGACTCGAACCCACGAGGGATTGCTCCCGCACGCTTTCCAAGCGTGTGCCATAGCCGCTAGGCGAACCCTCCAATTTCTCGGTATAACCTCGAGCAAAAAATACCCTCGAGAATTTAAAAAATAATATCACAAATCTCTACTTATCTAAAGCCCCGACTTGGAGTCGGGGCTTTGATTTTAATATTCTGGCATTGCTGACGGAGCTGAATTCTTTTCCTTTTCTTCCGGCAAATCGGTTACAACAGCATCGGTCGTAAGTATAAGCGACGCAACAGAAGCCGCATTGGTCAACGAGGTTCTGACGACTTTGAATGGGTCAATAATTCCAGATTTTATCATATCTACATATTCACTCTTACTAGCATCAAATCCCATACCACTTTGCAAAACCATAACCTTTTGAATAACCTCGTTTGAATCCTTACCTGCATTTTCGGCAATTGCCCTGAGTGGCTTCTCCAAAACCGTCTTAATAATTGAGACGCCCTTTGCTTCATCACCAAATTCTGAAACACCCACGGCTTTAAAGTTAAGCTCCTTAGCTATTTCAAATAATGCGATGCCTCCGCCAGGGACTATTCCCTCTTCCAAGGCAGCACGAGTAGCCGCTACGGCGTCATCTATTCTAAATTTCTTTTCTTTGAGCTCTGTTTCTGTTGCGGCTCCGACACGAATTACGGCAACGCCGCCAGCAAGCTTGGCCAAACGCTCCTGTAATTTTTCTTTATCAAATTCCGAGGTGGCTTTAGAAATTTGGTTTTTGATATTTACGACTCTTTTGTCTATTTCTGTTTTCTTGCCCTTGCCACCGACTATGACGGTCTTGTCTTTATCAGAGACAACTCTGCGAGCACGGCCAAGAACGGTGAGCTCAACTGAATCTAATTTAACGCCCTTGTCTTCTGATATAACCTGCGCGCCAGTAACGATAGCTATGTCTTCGAGCAAATCCTTTTTGCGGTCACCAAAACCTGGAGCCTTAACCGCAAGTGCGTTGAAATTGCCACGCAATTTATTAACTACAAGAGTTGCCAAAGCATCTCCGTCAACGTCTTCAGCGATAATAACGAGGTCGCGTTTGCCTGATTTAGAAATTTTTTCTAACAAACCAATTATGTCCCTGATTGAAGAAATTTTCTTGTCGGTTATCAGGATGTAAGGATCTTCATAGACAGACTCCATTCTTTCCGAATTGGTAACCATGTAATGAGAGATGTAGCCTTTATCGAATTGCATACCGTCAACAAGTTCCGTGGCCATATCAAAAGTCTGTGATTCCTCAACAGTAACGACCCCGTCTTTGCCAACTTTATGAAAAACATCGGCAACCAACTTACCAAGTTCGCTGTCGTTAGCAGAAATTGTAGCAACTTCTTTTATTTTTTCGTAACCACTGACTTTTTGACTACGTGTAGCAAGTTTCTTTGTCACCCATTCCACCGCCCTATCCATTCCTCGTTTTAATACGATCGGATTCGCCCCGGAATTAACAGCGCTGAAACCTTCAGCAACAATTGCCTGAGCAAGAACGGTAGCAGTTGTTGTACCGTCTCCAGATATATCATTAGTTCTAGAGGCAACTTCTTTTATAAGTTCGGCACCAATATTCTCAAATTTGTCTTTAAGTTCTATTTCCTTAGCAACCGTTACGCCATCTTTGGTAATAGTTGGCGAACCATAACCCTTATCCAGCAGGACATTGCGGCCCTTGGGGCCAAGGGTAACCTTAACTGCATTCGCAATTTTATCGACACCGCGCTTTAAAGCTTCGCGAGCCTGTTCTTTATATTGTATTTGTTTTGCCATTTTTTATTTGTTAGTTTTTATGTTACTCGATTATTGCAAGGATATTATCTTCCTTTGCTATCAAATATTCTTTTCCGTCGACCTTCACCTGATCAGGGCCATATTTGGTAAACAAAACCTTGTCGCCCTTTTTCACATTCATCGGAATTCTTTTACCATTTTCATCAAGACGACCAGCACCAACCGCAACAACACGCCCCTTTTCTGGACGCTCTTTATCAACTGTCTCGGGCAATATTATTCCGCCCTTAGTTTTTTCCTCATACAAAGCTTCGATTAGAACTCTGTCGCCCAAAGGTTTAATTTTCATAAAGTTATCAGACTATTAATTAATTTAAAATATTATTGGCACTTTTGACCATAGAGTGCTAAACACCATATTACTCAAGAAAAAAATGATGTCAACATCTTGGTCTTTCCATAAATAAAAACCTGCTTAATGCAGGCTTTAATATTAAAACAAAATAAAACGCTTTCTTTTTTTAGTTTCTTTAGAAGTATCCTCTGATTCGGAAATTTTAACAGTAAAATCTTTCTTTCCTTCTATAAGATAGTTTCCGCCGACCGATTCTAGTTTAGCAATTATTTCGGCGCCAGGCTTCGGATTTGATTCCTTCCACATGTTATCGGTTTTCTGCTCAATCTTTTGGCTATCATAGCCGACGGACATTCTCTGCAAGTCGCTAAGGTTACCGCGTTGTTGCAGACCTATCAAAAAAATTCCTCCATCAAATGGCTTTCTTGGCCTAAGAGGCGTTTCGCTGGCATAGTAAACATACAGAGCATTTCTGTCCGAAACCTTGTTTAATAATTCAACAGTTTCAGCATTCGGCAAAAGATCAGGTAAAATCTGATTTGCCAGCTCTTCTCCGCTAGCTATAAAAATCTTCTTTTCTAAATATTTTTTATCCAGTTTTAGGTTCTTGGTAAGGGTCCATTCTTTTTCTCCCAAAGCAACTATGCTGATATCTACGGATACCTTATCATCCTCTAAACGACACTCGCTTGTAACTTTCTGCAGAGCAAGCCTCTTGTATTTATTTTTAACACGAAGGTTAAATCGAATACTATCAATGACGGGATTTAGAGAATCGGTTATGAAGAGTTCGGGAATTTGGCCCATATTTTTACCGACCAGTCCAAAGAATTTAACTTGTCCCAGGCCAGAAATATTTATCTCGGCATCTACATCAATATCTAGCTGCTTATCAACCAAAGCTTTCTGAGCTTGTATTATTGAGGTTATGCTGCTTCCAGTTGTGGGCGTATAAGCAAAAAAATATTGTCTGGGGTCAGTTTTTAGAAAATAGTTTTCGAGACTCAACGTTAGAGGAAAAAATTTAGGCACCGCACCAAACTTTGCAATCTGACCGTAGGGTCCGCCAAAAACAACAGCTCCCAACATCGGTCCAATTTTAGTCACGACCTTATTAGAAGAGTCCTGTTTGGCAAAAGTTGTCAAAACATTACCTTTCCAAAAGGGTATTGCCATCAAACCGTTCGGACCGCTTTCATGTCCCAGGGCATAAAAAACCCCATTAAGTCTATCCACCATGGTGACAGTTCCGGCGGCGCAAGAATAATCATACCCCCAATAATCACAAAAAACATACATTTCTCCCGCCTTAATGGGAGGGTCCGAAAATGAGATGGCGCCAAATGCGTTAGCCTCAAAAATTAATTTATTGGGCTCAGACAAAATCTTTGGCTTAAATCCCAGAGTAAGTTCAATAGGGGTGACAAAGCCCTTAACCTCTTTGGCAAACCTCGGTGCCATTGAAATCGCACCTACAAGCTTACCGTCGTTTGTATAGATTGGGCTTCCAGACATTCCACTAATAATACGAGTGTTTTTTAAAAGGTCTTGGCCATCAAATTGTTTGGGGCCGCCAGACAACTCAACAAGAATATAAAGTGCACCACCGCCTTCATCAAAAACGCCGATAACTTCATACTCGAATTTTTCAACCTGAGTTCCCCTAAAAACACTTAGGCCATAACCCTTGTCGCCAGGTTTAACATTGCCCAACGGCATTATTCCTTGCCCGGAAACAAAAACCAAGTTCAAAAAAATAAACAAAAAGAAAAGCAAAAATCTCGTTTGCTTCATCTTTACCTTAAATTGTAAAAATACTATTAATGCGAGTTACTATACCCCTGGTTTTAGCTATTGTCCAGTCCTAGTTTTTCTAAACGCTGTCCATAAAATCTCAAGATTTGATCATCCAGAGTAATAGGTTTGAATTTAAAAATTCCGGAATTAATTTTAAACATCAATTGCGTATCATTAAATATAATCTTGCTGCCGGCAATTGCTGTAACTGGATTACTCTTTATTCTTTCTACCTGATATCTCTTAGCTAAACTTTCAAGATAATTACCAAGCGGGTTATTTAATATGCCTTCACCAAGGCAAGCAAAAAAATTTGTAAGTCTCGGTGTTAAAATGGATTCATTTGGAATATTCCATCTTGATAAATATTCTAAAACACCCTTGTTTTCAATTTTAAATCTTTCAATAATACCAATATCTCTAACAAATATCGGAACGAGGTTTGAATAAGTTCTGGCGTCATAAATATTTTCTATCTTAACTTTTAAATTATCCTCTGAAACAAAATGGCTGGTGCAAACCTTATCTGGAGCAATGACATCTGTGCCCTTGCGTCGAATACCTAAAAAACTCAAAAGGCCAAGAACTAAAAAACGACCCAACCATATACGACGGCCTTGTGTAACAATGAGAACATCCAAATCACTCAGTTCATTAGTATTTCTAATGGCAAGGGAACCAGAAGCAAAGACCGCTTTAATACATGGGACGAAAGAGAGGCAGCATCCGGCCATGCGCATTAGTCGCCACTTTTTTTGGGCAATTTTTTGACGCTTGATCCTAAGAGGCACTAAGTGTTCCCGATCATACAAAAAATAAAAACCTTCCCTAAATCCAATCACTCTTTCCATGACCAACTGATCAAGTTCTTTTTTGATATCTAACAATCTAGGACCGGCATCACCATATTTTAAAAGATAATCAAAAATCTCTCCCGCTTTCAAAGGGAAATCTAGAACATCATAAAAAGCCAAGGTAGATAATATGTTGCCCCTGAAATTCATACCGACTCAAATTAACACGAAAATATAAAATTAAAAACCCGGTTTAAACGGGTTTAGAAACTACAATCCAAAAACAAAAATATCAGAACCGACAGCAATCGCCACGTATTGTTTCCCTCCAACAGAATACGTCATCGGCGAAGCAAAAATTCCTTTCCCTATACTAAACTGCCATAACTTATCGCCTTTGGAAGAATCCAAAGCAATGATGTTTCCACTGGCATCTCCAGAAAAAACCAAACCACCAGCGGTGGCTAAAGTTCCTGCCGCCATTGGTCCTTCGCGTTTCATGGGATGTTCCCAACGGATATCTCCACTCTTGGGATCGATGGCCCTCAAAAAATACTCCCCCGACTCCATATCGCAATGTTCCAAGGCAACAACATAAAAAAGTTTTTCTACCGGATTATAAGATGGCGACATCCAATTGGTGGCACCCACTAATCCTGGGCAAACACCTTTCTCAAGTCCCTCGTCAGAAAAATTCATATTAGCAACTTCAATTGGCCTGCCCGATAGATCTAAACCTTTTGCCCAGGTCATCCTCTTAACAAACGGCGTACCAGAAAGAAACTCACCACTTACTCTATCGATAACATAGAAAAATCCATTTCTATTTGCCTGCAATATGACATCTCTGTTTTTACCCTTCCAAAGTATATTCGCAAGCACTGGATATTCTGTAGCATCCCACTCCCGCATGTCATGAGGACTGAATTGAAAATACCACTTAAGCTCCCCGCTATCGGGATTGAGAGCAAGAATACTGTCTGAATATAAATTATCACCTGGACGAGCCTTACCATTAAATCCAGGTCTAGGATTTCCAGTCGGCCAATACACAAGATTCAGTGACGGATCATAAGTCCCATTTATCCAAGTTGAGGCCCCACCGACTTTATCAATGTTTTCGCCCCAGGTTTCAAAATGAAGCTGTCCCTTTTGAGGTACAGTCCAAAATCTCCAAAGCTCCTTACCATCGACTGCTGAAAATGCAGCGATAAAACCTTTGGCATTATCTTTGTCACAAGAAACGCCGACCAATATCTTGTCTTTTATGACGAGCGGGGCCAGGGTGCAGTAGTTGCCATTCTTAGAATACCCGTACTTTTTAATCCAAAGTATTTTGCCGTCAATATTTGAAACAGCAACTAGGTTACAACTAGCCGTCACTATAAAAACCTTATCGTCTAAAACGGCAACTCCCCTGTTTGAACCGAGCTCGCCGTAACTAGACATTCTCCAAAACCACTTAAGCTCCCCCTTGGCAGCATCTAAGGCCTGTATCTCATATGGACCAGTTACGTACATGGTTCCATTGTGAACCAGCGGCGTTACACGAAGATTGGAAACATTGTCTAAGTGATGTGCCCATCTCGGCATAAGCAAGGCGACATTTGTTCTATTAATATCGCGAAGCGGACTGAATCTAGTACCGGCATAATCCCCAGAATAAGTAAGCCAATCGCTATTAGGACTTTCTAAAATGTCTTTATATGTAGCAATCTTAACATCGGCAAAAGATAGACAAAACAAAGAATACAAAATGCAGAACAAAACCGCTAAGCTTCTCGAACTTTTCATTTTAATCGTCCTTTTTTAAAATAACTACGTTACGATGTTCTACCACTTTTATTACCATCCGTCAAAATATAAAACCCGCTTCATTAGCGGGCTTAAAATTAAGTCTGACACTTGGTACGGCACTTGCAATGGTCTTCGAAACATCTGTTACCACACCTTTTATCTCGTTCGGGTTTACCGTCCTTTGTACATTCACGGAAACATTCACAATTCCTGTCTTTGCCAACATTGTGGCATTCGACCTTCCCTCCCAGAGGGCCATGAGGACTGTCTGGGTTAGGATCTTTGGGAATTTGAAAAGGCGGGGCCGCCGGTGCAGCGACTACAGCCAAAATCAATAAAAAAGATAGCGCCAATACCCTGGCATTCATTTGTTCACTCCAATAAATAAAAGATCTAACATTCAATAATTTAGCACCTGATAAGAGGTTGTCAAGCAAATTATTTCCGCCAAATTATCAGAGCTAAAAAAAATAAAGAAGGGAATCCCAGAACTTCCCACCAAATTTCACGCCTATCATTGGAATAAACCAATCTCGGTAAATAAGAACGATTTGAATCAATAGAGTTTTTCAATAACCTTAGCGACTGCATATAAACTTTTTCGGAATCCAGAACAAGTGCTTGTCCGCCGGTTTGATCAGCCAACATGGCCAAATCTTTTGTCGATACCTTCGTATCAAGACTTATTTTCTCAACAGGCTTTGAAGGATCTTTTGAATCCCTCGCCTGTATCGAAACTTTGGAGCCGGAAGAAGTTCCGATAGCAACGGTATATAATTTTATTTTTGCTTTCTTGATTGCTGCAATTCCTCGAGCTAAGTTTTCTTCAGCCTCGTTATTGCCATCACTTAGAAATATACCGACCCTCGTGTTGGAGTACTTTGACATCTCCAAACCAAAAGGATTATTTTTTGCAAAAATTTCCTGTTTATTGAGGCACATGGGCGCGTATTCAAGAGCTTGCGTATAGTCTGTACTTAACTGGGACTCCTCTATATAAACGTCAGGGTGTTCTACCTCCTGAACCTTAGAAACAAAACTGGGGTAATCCTCAGATAAAGGCATTCGCCAAATCGTATTCTCACCAAAAACAAAAAGAGTAATTCTGTCGCCCGGTTTTAGGTACCCGACGACATCAATTGCGACCTTCTTGGCCAGCTCTTGTCGAGAGGGTTTAATATCATCCGCCTTCATTGAAAAAGAATAATCCATCCAAACAATGACATCGACATTGCCGCCCTGACTTATTGTGAAACCGTTTACAACATATGGCCCCGCCAATGCAATCACCGAAAAACAACAAATAATTATAAGCATCGCCCACATGAAATCTTTTCCCAAAATCGGAAAATTTGAGTATTTTGATTTTGCAGGCCTGAAAAAATGCTTTAAAAATACGACAGCGAGCAGGACCAAAACCATCAGAAAAATAATTTCAAAAAATCTTAAAAATCCAGGTGTGGAAAAATGTAACAAGTCCAACCACTGATTTAGGTTTTTCATTTCTACCCCGGCCTGTAAGTTCCGCTCTTCGGCTTGCCCGGTTGTTCCGGACTTTCTTTTCCGTCCTTCAAATCATGCCCCTTGGGACCTTCACCTTTGTCTTGCCCTTCGCCTTTTTTATTTTTGCCTCCCCTGCCTAATACAACCCTGACTTTTTGGGGTTTGGGCATAAGGCCGCGAGCCAATGCATTCGGATCTGTAACAAGGTCATAATTCCATTTGGGGGAGATGCTGGATTTTTGATCTTTTTTTATGCATTCGGCATAATCCTCCTTCAAAGCCGCAGCCATCTGAACAGATTTAAGGGCGGGCTCAATGCGAATGGTCGAACTAGATAAATTTTGCTCAATAAGACCTTGAGCAGTGCGCCATTTAGCATTAGCTCTAATAAAGTGTGCGTAAAAATCTTCATCATCCTTAAGCTGGTCGATTACTCTCTCATAATTTCCGGTCATGTAATCATATGCAGACTCGTAATATCTGAAATCCTTGAATAGATATTTGTTTGCAATAAAATCCAGTCCTGCAAACTCCAACTTCTTATTGAGATCTGGGAAATGTCTAAGATCCTCCAAATTATCCCTTACCGCCAATTGATCGCCGCGAGAAACAGCTCCGCTGTATGCGTCCAAGCTTTTATAAAATTTGCTCACCTGCAATAAGGAATAACAAAACGCGAAAGAAACAACTATAACCGCCAGGGATATCAAAAGTCTTACTAAGGTGAATCTGTTAGTCTTTTTCACTAATCTACCTCATCTAAATTGTAAAATAACTTACGGAAAAACTATCACCAAATTAAAAAATTGTCGAATACCGACAATTTTATATGACTCTTGAAAAAGTCCAAAGAACAAACCTCAAAAAAATAGCTAACAAACTAAAAAAGATTGCCAAGACAAGAAAGGTCCTGTAAATATGCACCTCTACGACATAGCTTTTAGCCTTGATCAACGAAGTCTGAAGCTCATCCAATTTTCTTTTAATTCGCTCCATTGATGCACGATCTTTGGCCAAAAAGTATTGTCCTCCCGCCTCTTTAACTTGATTGAACAGAATATCCGGGAGTTTTGCATTAGGAGAATTCTCTCCATGAAATCTCTTCTCGGCCTCTCTATCCGGATCTATAAAAATCAGATAAGGAATAATGTTTCTTTTTTTTAATTCAATAAATTCTTTTTCAGGATCTCTGTCCGCTGCACCATCTGTTAAAATTATTATAGATCTTTTTTTAACTGAAGGGTTCGCCCTAATTTCCTCGCTAACTTTTTTATCACCCTTGTAATCAAATAAGCGCATTGCCGTATCTAGACCCAGGGAAAGATCGGTTCCTCCTTCAAAAGGAATTTTCTCGAAATCCTTCAACACAAAAATATCAGGGAAGGTTTTGGGGGCGCTCTCATCAGCCGTGACGATAGGTCCCGTAGCAACAGAGAAGAGAAGGCTATTTGTATCTGTTGTAAATTCTGAATAAATTCTTGGCTCAGAAGCAAAAATAATATATGCGGACCTGTCGCCCCTTTCTCTCCGTCCGGAGATGAGCTCCATCAAAAAATCTTGCAGAATCTCACCCCTGGGGCGGTCACCCATTTTAAAACCCATCGAAACAGAGGTATCGCGCAAATAAATTATTTCTCTGACTTCTTTGATTTTTTCATACTCGCTGTGTTGCAAAAAGGGGTCACCAGTTGCAATTAGGACACAAGCACAGGCAAATATTGCGATGACTGTTGGTAGGTTTCCAAAAACAAAATATATCGCTCCCGGCCTATCTTTTTTGTTAAAAAAATATCCGGAATGGACTAAGAAGCTTTTATCTTCTTTACCACGCAAAAGCGCAGAAGAAAGTTTTAATAAAAAGGCCACTACAATAAAGATCGTGGCCCCGACAAGAAAACTCTCTCTCTTGAAATGAATTTCTGTCCAGTTTAAGACAGATAAATCTTCGTAACAATTTCTAAATAACTCTAGCGACTTATCTATACTAATCATCTTGCGCCTCCAAAGATTTTAAATCTTTTAAATAGGTTCGCGAATAGGAACCAAAACGAATTGGCTCTCTTAAGGTCTTCGGCCAGTTGCAAAGAAGAATTTATATCATCGAGTAATATACCGGACTCGGCAGATTCGTATAAGAGCTCCCCCTGACGGTTCAAAGATCTAGCAAGCTCCAAAAGAATACTTCTTTGATCTTTGTTTATCACCTGAGAAATTTTTAAAATAAGTTCTTCGTGATTTTCTGAACCCAAAACTCCAGGAGTGTAAATAACAATAAACTTAGACAACTCATTACAAAGTTTTCTTCTTAAAAGAGAAGTTGTCTCAGACGTTTTTGTTTTGCTTTGCAGGGCCAGTTCTTTAAGCTCATAGATCAAATTATCCAAAGCCTCGCCAGAAGTCGGCTTCTCTTTTATTTCATCGACAGGAGCCGACAAAACACTAACGGTGCCCAGACTAAATATCTTACTTTGTGCAAAAGAAGATTTAAATAAAATCAGGATGGCGCTGATAAGCCCCAGTCCAAAAATAGAAAAGGCCAGGACTTCGAAAATAATTTCCCGATTCCTAAAGGAACCGAAATTGATATCATCCATTATATCGTTTGCCTCTTTAGTCAGGACACTATCATAACGAAGGCTCACGCCGGGAGAAATAAATTGCATGACTTCTAACTTGTCAGGCGACTTACCGGCCTCTTTTTTAACGTATTTGAATATCTGCGGAGATATTGCGACTTCGCCTTTCTTAATATCAACAAGCCTCAAATAATAAACCAAATCAAAATAATTTTCTTCTTTATATCTGCGCTGATTTATTTTTATAATCTGCCGACCCTTAACCGGGTCCAATTCAAAAGGAGAAAATAACATGTTATCCGGTCTGATCTCATCAAGAACCAATTCATAACCGTCTAGATATCCGACAGTATAGGTCACTTTGATTTCTTGCCAGTTTGTAAAAACAGTTGAAGAAACAACTGGCCTAAAAACAATTAGCGGCGACTCTTCTTGGGCCCAGATATTAATGCTAAATAAGAGGAGTATGAAGAATAACAGCAATCTCCTAATCATAGTAAACTCCAATTTGTAAAGGTTCGCTGGGGAAAGAATAAAAGAAACTACAAGGCTGGTCAAGGCCGTAAACCCTGCGCCCAGAAAATAAGAATAAAAAAAGTCGGGCCTTAGCCCGACTAGACTGATACAGCCTGACGCTCTGATAAAAATTTCGCCAGCTGGTTAAAATGCTCACCATAATTTACAACGACAGAGTCAACTCCAATTTTAGAAAGTCGCCTACGTAAAGACTCCCGCTTATTCTCAAACTCCTTGCGGACTGAAACTGCAGATTTTGCTTTTATTTCTTGTAAGACACCGGTTTCAGCATCTTTCACCATAACGACTCCTAGCCTATGCCGCCAGGAAAACTCTCTCGGTTCATCTAAAAAAATCATTACTACATTGAAATTGTTAATCGCTGAGAGATCCCTAAGGATTTTAAAATTCAATTCGGATTGTCCGCTAATCAAATCTGTAAAATCGGAAAAAATAACAATTGAGCACTGCCTTTTTGAAAACCTACGGATTAAAAAATCCAAGGCCTTATTTACATCTGATCGACTATCACCAATCTTATTTTCAGCTTCCTTGGCATCAAATGCTTTTGCATGTTTTTGCAAAACACTCGAGAGATAATACATCCAATTTGAGCCGAGCTTTGGGGGTAAACAAAAATGAATCTTGTCAGAAAAGCATACAACGCCGACTGGATCTCTCAAACGGCTGGCACCCAAACCCATTGCACCAATCGACTGAAGCATTGTCTTAATCTTTCCAGATCTTTCGCCTATCTGAACAAAAATTGAGGGAGAAATATCTGCCACAAATATAAGAGGCGCCTGCCTCGACTCCAACATTTCAAGAATAAAAACTTCATCGGGCCAAGTAGCCAAACTTGCCTCTAAGTCGATATTTTCCATTGGTTCGCCTTCTTGCCACTGGCGAATATTATGTATCTCGTAGCCATAGCCGGCTCTCCGACTCTTATTCTCGCCTAAAATAATATTTCTAACCTTACCCCTGTGAATAGGCTTCGTAATCGCCATCATTTCGGAAAAAAAATCCTTGTTGTCGTCGATTACCATTCCGGCAACTCCGTAAGGTCTAGGACCTTTTGAAAAATTTCTTCTTTAGTAGTAGTAAGTTCCAAACCAGGAGCAAGACGTAAGCGGTGCGCGATAACTTCTGGCGCCACGGCTTTTACATGTTCCGGCTTAATAACCATGCTTCCGGAGAAAAACGCTCTAACTCTGGCAGCGGCCTCCAAATGGAAATTAACTCTAGGACTCGCGCCTATCTGAATATTCTCTCGAACAAACTCCACCAATTCCGGAGGATCGTTAACACCCTCGTTCTTATCTCGTGAACTCGGCGGATTAGTATTTCTCAAAAGCCTGGTGATGTAATCGTTTGCAGGAGATTTTTCTAGCAACCGTACATTGTTAAAAATATAATGGGCACAAGCCAACAGCTCCGCCAAATTAGTAACCGGGCTGATTGATTTGCCGACAACGTTCTTTGCTCTTATTTTTTTCTCGTCGCCGAAATTCGGACGGCCGATGTTAATAGAAAGGGTAATACGATCTAAAAGTGCCTGCGGATTGGGATACGTTCCCTCTTCATCTCCAAAAGGATTTTCTGTAAGGGCCACTTGGAAAAATCTTGGAGAAGAAAAATCTGTATATACTCCGGTGATCGGAAAAAATGGCAAAGCCTTAACCACCAAATCCTTCTCATCGACATACTCGTTTCTTGGCGTCAAAGAACGCTCTTCCATAGCCTCCACAGCAGAAGAGAAGGTATTCTGTCTCATACGATTTGCTTCATCTACAAGAACCAGGTGAGACAGCAAGGGGCCAGGTTCAAAAACAACCCTACGTTCACCTCTGAGATTTTGGACAAATCTCGAGCCGCCGGTAATGTGCCGCGGCATCATCTCAGGATCACCCTGAATTCTAGATGCCATGGCATCGATGGACAAAGCTATCGATTGCTCCAAATCGGTTTTACCGATACCAGTCTTACCCCGAAACATAAGATGTGCTTGCCCCAGTCTTTTTGTACCTTTTTTGGGCTGGCTGGGATCGCTTTGCACTTTGTCGGAATACGGCAAAAGTATAAACAAAGCTTCCACTCTCTTTCTAATTGCTTCGTCCAATCCATAGAGCCACGTCGAAACTTGCTCATTTATTCTGTTTTTAATCTCCAGGATTCTCTTTTCACTAATTTCCCTGGACATTCTTTCAATATCGATATCTCCGGGTGCTTGAAAACTCATGTGTAATAATACCTCTTTGTAAAAAAACTCTTTGACCAAAATTATAGAATAAGAGCATCGCTGTCAACTCAAAAACAAAATAAAAAGCCCTTACCAAAAGGGCTATTTCACATTAAGCGCCTGCGGCAAAAGCTTTATAAGCTCAGAAATCGAAACCAAATGAAAAGTAGTCCAGGGATGATATTGGGCTTTGCCGTCTTCTGTTATTTCAAGATAGCCGCCAACCTCTGAAGAATTTATACCCACAACCTCTTCTCTATCATTCACAGTGGGTCCGCCGCTTAATCCGCCAAAAGAGAAATGATGGTCTTTTTTCATCTTTAATTCTATGTAAGAAGATGTGACATCGGCCAGCATCTTTGACGAACCGCCTATTTTTTTATTTTCAATTCTTTTATCTAGATCTGAAATTTCTCCTTCCAAATTGTCATAAACGAACTCGCCATCCCTGCCAAGTATAAAATAATAGCCACGCATCAAGGGCAACAAGCGGCCAGCATCCTGATACTTTTTGGGGTGGGGGTGTATTCCCCTGGTAAAAGTCTTATCGCCTTTATTTATTTTTGAGGCGAATTTGTAAGGTTCCGGAAAATCAGAAGGATCAAAAGGCCCATCTATCTTTATTATACCGACATCTGTTATGGGCGGCAGCTTTAGCAAAAAAGCATTGTAGACCCTGCCGTTGAAAAAAATCTTACAAACGTCTCTGGCTTGGATCCCAACATGTTTTGCGGAAGCAAATAACCCACGCTCCTTATCAATTAGAAACGCTGTGCCCATGGCATACGGCGCGCCGTTTCTTTCTTTGACAAAAAGGGCTTCTTTAATTTTAAAATCCTGCTTATATACATTCGGCCTCTTTTTATCCTGGCCATTTGCCGAAAACAAAAACTGAGTAAAAACAAGCAAGATCACAAAATATTTTCTTTTAAAAAAACTGTCCATAGAACCTCCGCTCAAACCGAATCTTACATCTTGAAAATTAAGCAGTAAAATTGTATAATGTCAATATGAATGGGCTCAATCCAAAACAAATCCCGCAGGAAAGCGGGGTATATTTTTTCAAAGACGACAAAGGCAACATCCTTTATATAGGAAAGGCTTCAAATTTAAGGAATCGTGTTTCCTCCTATTTTAAGGTTAGCCAAACGAACAGCAGAATAGTTAAAATGCTCGAAACCTCTACTAACGTTACATGGCAGATAACAGCGTCAGAAATAGAAGCCCTCATCCTGGAATCCCAGTTAATCAAAAAAAACAAACCCCCTTTCAATGTAATGCTTCGTGATGATAAGCAGTATTTTTATGTCGTATTCACAAACGAAACTTTTCCAAAAATTTTTCTAACCCACCAGCCCCAATCTCAAGATTCACTTGGAAAAAATAAAATAGTCGGACCCTTTACCGACGGGCTATCTCTCAAAACCACCTTGCGACTGTTGCGCAAGATTTTCCCCTATTGTTCCTGCAAACAAAAACATAACAATTTTTGTTTAAATTATCATATTGGCAAATGTCTTGGTTTTTGCTGCCTCAAAAATCCAAAAATAAAGCAGGGAGAAGTCCAAGAGTATCAAAAGAACATTTTGGCAATTAAAAACTTATTATCGGGTAAAAAGAATTCACTGATAAAGGCATTCGAGAAAAAAATGAATGAACTCGGAGAATCTGGTGACTTCGAAAAAGCAATTGAATTAAGAGATAAGATTTCAAAACTTAAAAGAATCTTTGAAAACGCTTTGATTTTGAGAACGGCCAAAGAAACAAATTTTTATGACACAAACAATCCGACGCTTAAAAAAATAAAAACAATATTAAAACTAGGATCAATCCCCCAAAGAATAGAGGGTTATGACATCTCAAACATTCAAGGAAAAATGGCAGTGGGCTCTATGGTCGTCTTTACCAATGGCCAACCAGACAAAAAAAATTACCGCAAGTTTAAAATCAAATCGTCCCAAAGCCCAGATGACACCGCCATGCTTAAAGAAGTGTTGGTCAGGAGATTCAAACATCCAGAGTGGGATTTTCCTCATTTGATATTAATAGATGGCGGCAAAGGCCAACTCAGCGCGGCGGAATCCTGCGTTCCAAAAAACATCTCTATAGTTGCGCTAACAAAAAATGACAAGCACAGAGGCGATCACATTTATGCAGCCAAACAAAAAGCGGCTATGCCGCTTGAAAAATTATCATCTGACGTACACAATCTTTTACTCCTTATAGACTCGGAGGCACACAGATTCGCAATTCGATATTATAGAGAACTCCACCTTAAAAACCAGAAAAGCTAGTTGCAAAAATTCTCTGGCAAATCAAGTTTTTTGAATTTTAGTTTTCTCAACTTAACGGGCTTGGTCAACGTTTCAACCTCAGCAACCTCAATTTTTTCTAAATATGCTTGAAGTTGTCTGCAAGTACCAAACTCCGCAAACAAACCGATGGGCATCCAACACCAACCCTTTAAGTTAGAGGAATTCTTAGAATATATAGAACTCTTATCTCTCGCTAAACAAAAAGATTCATAATGCTGATCGTTTGAAGAAGTGAAACTAATCCTTCTTCCAAAAGCACTTCCATTTCTAAATGTTAAGCTTTGGGCCAAATGGAAGCTCTCACGACTACCACCCGGAATAACCATCAGTCTATGGTGTTTTGGAAGATCTCTTTTTATCAAAAACAGCCCACCGCTATTTGGTACTACCTTTATACTCTGCCCCTCATCTTGAACTGTCTGTGCCACAACTAAGTCACTCTCAAAAAAAGGACAAATAAGAATCGCCAAAACGCAAGTAAACCCTGGGATCCAGGATTTCATCAATTACCTCCTCTTCTAATATAAAAGAACAACTAATTGTCACATAAATTTATATTTTAGTCAAGTCTAAGCACCTGTTTAACGCCCGGAAATAAAAAAACCGGGTCCCGTCTCGCGACAGTACCCGGCGGTTTGGCTGTTGTGTTCTAAATCAGGATCAGCCCGGTTCTAGCCCATATGGGTATTCCCGATAGCAGGAACCGGAAACGTTGTCCGCTCACGGCGTTAGTCCACCGCCTGCGACTATCGTTTCATCCTTGGCTTTGGGGGCTTATATCCCCCGCGGTTGTCCGCCTCCGCAATGGTCATATCAGAACGAACCTCCATCTTTCCCAGCCCGGCCCGATGAACCTCATCGTCCGGGAAATAACAACCAACGCATGCCGTGTAATTCTAAGCGGCTATTCGAACCGCGTCACGGCACCACAACAAACCTATTTACCACCGCTGCGGCCGACCTGCCGAGGAGGAATTCCTTTTCGGGGGTGGCCAAGCGTCTGCATTCGGCTCATCGTACCTCCATAATGCCGGCTTCCAACCTTATTTATTAATTATAGCATAATTATGATATTATGTCAATATTGGCCGGCCGGTCTCAAAATGGTAGAGTAAACAATAGCTAAATGGGCATTATTATAGGCCTTTTTTCTAATATATTGGCTCTATACCTAGCCAACTTATGGGTAAGTGGTTTTGGTGTAGTTAACGGCTGGAAGGGTTACTTAATAGCGGGTATAGTCTTGGGAATACTTAATTTTATACTGAGGCCATTGCTTAAAATAATAAGCTTCCCCCTCATAATAGTATCCCTCGGCTTGTTTTTAATAGTTATAAATGCAATCATTCTCTGGCTAGCGGCCAGATTTACTGGATATATAATTATTGATAATAATATCGCTCTGCTTGAGGCAACACTTGTAATTGCTGCGGTTAATTTTATCGCACACTGGTTTAAATAAATGATTATAAAAATAACACAATTAGTTCTAGCCATACTGCTCATCGTTACAATACTATTGCAACAGCGTGGTACTGGTCTTTCAGGCGCCTTTGGAGGCGAGGGTAGCGTTTACTCAACAAGACGCGGAATAGAAAAGATACTTTTTGTTTCCACTATCTTCATCGTGGCTTTATTCATAGCCGTCTCCGCTCTTAGGATTATTTATTAGGTTTAATATTTGAATTCAGTTGTATCTTCTACAACAATTTTAAATATCTAAGCCCACTCCCAAATTAACGACTTCAACCAATTAGATAATTTTTTTATGTCGGCCAAAAGCAAAAAACCCGACAGAAACAAACGTAACACGAGTTCGTTTAAGGTTTGGCTGCAAAAAAAACTTCCCTCAATACAACAACTACGCCACCTACCCAAAGTTCTCTCGGTAAAGGAACGACGCCTTGTAATGATTTTAGGCTTCGTAGCCTTGGGCGCTCTCATAAGCCTGCCAATAACAACATACCGCCACTACACCAAAATTGTTCCTTCATACGGTGGAAGTTTTTCTGAGGGAATAATCGGTTCACCCAAACACATTAACCCGCTTTTAATTCAAAACACTGATGCCGACAAAGATCTTGTAAATTTGATATTTTCCGGACTCATGAAGTACGACGAGAAAGGTAAGATAATCACCGACCTTGCTGATTCGTATACAGTATCTGACGATGGTCTAGTATATACTTTTAAACTCAAGAGTAACTTGAAATGGCAAGACGGCGAACCGCTCACATCTGACGATGTAGTATTTACAATAATTACTGCGCAAAACTCAGACTATGGCAGTTCACAAAGAATCCTTTGGCAAGGTGTGGATGTAAGCAAAACGGACAGTCAAACGGTTGTTTTTAATCTCAAAAATAAATATGCGCAATTCATCGCCAATACGACTCTCGGAATTTTGCCAAAACACATATGGGAAAACATAAAGCCATCCGGCTTTGCACTTTCAGACACCAACATTAAACCGATCGGTTCGGGCCCTTATAAATTCTCTAAAATCCGCCGAGACACTTCTGGCAATATTAAGTCCTATGAGCTTGTCTCTTTTGATAAATATAATTTAGGCAAACCCTATATATCCAAAATAACTTTAAATTTTTATAATTCGGAAGCGGATCTTATAAAGGCCTACAACAGCAACGAGGTTGAGAGTTTATCAGCGATCTCCGCTGCAAAATTAAAGGATATCCGTTTTTTGGGACAACTAAAATTAAAAAAACTCAAACTGCCAAGATATTTTGCTATATTTTTTAACCAGAACCACAGCAAGCCGCTGGGTGATAAAAATGTTCGTTCAGCCCTGGCAAATGCAACAGACAAACAAAGCATCTTAAAAGATTTACTCTCAGGCAACGCAGAAGTGGCAGATTCACCAATGTTACCGGGAATAATAGATCTTCCGGATTCTGTAACCAAGTATCCGTTCGATATCGAATTAGCTAAAAAAACATTGGATAGCGCCGGCTGGACATATTCTGACCAGGACAAAATCAGAGAAAAAAGTGCGCCAGTTCCAAAAAGTAAAAAAGAAAAACAGGGCGAACCGACAAAACTAGAAATCAAATTGACAACCTCAGACTGGCCAGAATTGGTAAGCGTGGCGAACCAAATAAAGAAACAGTGGGAACAACTCGGCATAACCGTGAACCTAGAAATACTTCCCATACCGCAACTACAACAAGCCATCAAAGAACGAGATTATGATGCTCTTCTATTCGGCGAAGTAATAGCAACGGAACCAGATCCATTTAGTTTTTGGCACTCGTCACAAAAACGAGAGCCCGGACTTAACCTGGCCCTCTACGACAACAAGGACGCTGACAAGCTTCTTGAAGATGCCAGGCTAACCCTAGATAGATCAGCACGAATGTCCAAATATGACGACTTCCAGAAGATAGTTGCCAAAGACATTCCAGCTATATTTCTTTACAGTCCTGATTTCCTTTATGCCCAGCCGTCCAAAATTAAAGGCAACACAACATATCTAATATCAACGCCATCAGACAGATTCGACACCGTTAACAACTGGTACATAGACACCAAGCGTGTTAAAAAATAGGCTACTTAATTTAATTGAAATGACAGTGCTTGACTTTTGATATATAGCGGTGCTATAATGAAGTTACCAATATTTAAGGCCTCTTCTCGCTTGAATTATAAATATTTATAACCACACGCGTGGGCGTGTGGCGGAACTGGCATACGCGTACGCTTCAGGAGCGTATGAGAGCAATCTCTTGAGGGTTCAAATCCCTCCACGCCCACAGAATTATTTTTGACACAAGAAAAACCGAAAATCATATTGTTCGATTCTTATGTTCAAGCGATTAGAAACAGCGTAAATTCGCGTTTATTTAGAAACCTTTATATTAATTATTCGGGCAAGAAAGAAGATGTCCTAGAAAATGGCCGCTTCTCTTGTGCTGTATTTGTTTCCTCGGTTTTATATCTTTATAAATTAATTTCCGATGTCCACGCCACAGTAGCTGGCAGTGTAACGGATCTTGAAAAATCCGGATGGGAACAAATACCCAAGCCTGAGATTGGCTCTGTTATTGTTTGGGAAAACCACCAATCAAATGAAGGTCACAAACATATCGGTTTCTATATAGGAGAAGATAAAGCGATAAGCAATAGTTCGAAGAAAAAACAACCAATTTTGCACCATTGGACCTTTGGAACAAAAAAAGGCCAACCTGTTCGCAAAATAGAAAAAATATTATGGAAGAAAATAAAGTAGAAGTGGGCTTGGCATCAGCTAAGTCTGAAAACAATACAACGAGTACTGAACGCCCTCAAAATCAAAAAAGGCGCTCCCGATCACCTAGGTACAAAGACCGCAGGGATTTGCCACGCCCAAGACGTCTTGTCCCCTTATTGGACAGACCGGAAAAAAGAGAAGGTTCAAGTTCTGAAGACGAAACACTCAAAATTATTCCGCTGGGAGGTTTAGGTGAGGTAGGTAAAAACATGTGTGTAATAGAATACAAAGAAGACATCATGCTAATCGATGCTGGTTTTGGATTCCCAGAAGAAGACATGCCGGGCATTGATTATACCTTGCCGAATATTTCCTATCTCGACGGCAAACAGGACAGAATCAGAGGCCTAGTAGCAACACACGGGCACATGGACCACATAGGAGGCATCCCCTACCTTATAAACCGCCTTGGCAATCCTCCAATATATGCTGCCAATCTGACCAGAGGTCTAATAATAAAAAGACAGCAAGAGTTTCCACATCTTCCGGAACTAGATGTTAATCTGGTTCACCCCGGAGATGTAATTAAACTAGGTCATTTTGAAGTAGAATTTTTCCACGTTAACCACAATATTCCTGACGATACTGCTGTTATAATCACAACACCAGCTGGAAGAATAGTTCACACAGCCGACTTTAAATTCGACCCCAAACCATTAAACGAAGAGCCCGTTAACTTAGACTTCATTAAAAGCATCGGTGACAGAGGTATTTCGGTTTTGATGTCAGACTCAACAGGCGCAGAAAAAGAAGGCAAATGTGTTTCTGAAAGCGTAATTCAAGATAACATAGAAAAAATATTCCAAGAGGCAAATGGCATGATAGTTGCTGCCACATTTTCCTCAATCATCAATCGTATTCAACAGCTTATTACTCTTTCCGAGAAATACGGCCGCAAAGTAATCTTTGATGGTTTTAGTTTAAAGAGCAACGTCGAGATAGCCAAAGAGTTCAATCAAATAAAAATCCAAAAAGAAACTCAAATTCAAATTGGAGAAATAGACAAATACCCAAGATCAAAAATCACTCTCATCGGCACAGGCGCTCAGGGTGAAGAAAGAGCTGTTTTGATGCGCATAGCATCAGGTGAGCACAGATATGTCCAACTGCAAAAGAAAGACTCTATTATCTTTTCCTCTTCCGTCATACCGGGCAACGAAAGAACAGTCCAAAGACTGAAAGATTTACTATATAGAATGGGAACCAAGGTTTATGACTACAACATGATGGACATTCACGCTAGCGGTCATGCCTATAAAGAAGACCTCAAGCAAATGATTAGACTCATACAACCCAAAGCCCTAATGCCGATACACGGACAATACTCCATGATGGTTAATCATGGCTATCTAGGGAATCAGGAAGGAGTTAAAGAAGAAAATACAATAATCGCTGACAACGGTTCAATAATCCATGTCTTCGATCCAAAATTTGCCAATCACAAAGAACCGATAAATTGGTGGTTCGATAAAAAAACAGTGCCTTCAGACACTATAATGGTTGACGGCCTTGGCATTGGAGATATTGGCAACGTAGTCTTGCGCGACAGACAAGTCTTGGCTGAAGATGGAATGTTCGTAATCATAGCCTTGATAGATTCAAAAACTGGCAAAGTCAGAGGCAGTCCGGATATCATATCCAGAGGATTCGTGTATCTAAAAGAAAACAAGGAACTTCTCTCTCAAGTAAGAAAGAAGATCAAATTTACTATCGAACGCAAAACAACTCGCCCAATAAACTGGGTCGACTTAAAAGACATCTTGCGAGACGAAGTTGGTCTATTCCTATTCCAAAAAACAGAGAGGCGTCCGATGGTATTACCAGTAATAATAGAGATCTAGAAAAATAAAAACGGGCTAAGCCCGTTTTTGGTTAGATTGCAGATCCAGATGAAACAGGAACTAATCCTGAGTTTGGCTGCTCGATGGGAGGTCTTTCAGCAATCAATGAAAAACTTCTTCTATGCCAAACCATTTTAACTCTTGAAAAATCATAACCGGGGAAACTTGAAGCAATGAGTTTAACAACCGCTAGCGAGAGGGCGGCATCTGTTAATCCTATTTCAAAAGCCGTGACCTCGGGATGCGTCAGCACGGCATTCAAGAAGCCAGGTCCTTCCATTTTACAAATCATTATTTCATGTTCCTGAAGATCTCCGACAGCATACCGAAAATCATCAAGATGCGGGAAAAATATTTCAAAATCGCTAACTCCAGGAAATTCTCTTTGGCAAAGATCAATCAAATCCTGCAAAGTAGTTGTCCGTTCATCAAAAATTAAACTACCGCCAGGGCCTTTTCTCATTATCTCTCGGAATCTTATCTTACAAATACTCGTTTCATAAAATAACACCATATATGAACACTGTCAAATTAACCACTTGCCCGATACCAAACGAAGAACTTATTCATGCGAGCGCCAATCTCTTTGCAATGCCCAAGCGTATTCTCATCAATTCTTTTCTCTTCGATCAACCGACGCACCCCTTGAGCTTCCGGCACGCTTAAGAATCTAGCATCAACCCCAGACGACTGTTTGAACAACAAATGCCTCCAGAGGCCACTTTTCCAACCGCTCTCGCCCATATCGTGATCCCATTCAATTCTCAATAGGTCAGCCAGGGTTTTTAATAATTTACCGCTTAAGCCCTTGGAATTGTGCCTCAACGCTTCTGTCACTTCTCTGTTTACAATAATGTCCCAGTTGTCCGTAAAATGATGGTACCTAGAAACGGGTATGCGGCCCCTGTCGCCAAGAAGATATTCACGCAAAGCTGCGGCCATGGGTAAAAGAATTCCGGATTCTTTGTCGGGAAAAGATTCCATTCCTTCATTTGTTGCAAAAAATAAAATTATATCCAGAATTGTCCCCTCAAAAGCAGTATCCCTGGGCTCCATTTTATCTCCTCATTAAAATGTAAAATAACTTGGCTTTATGTTATTAGTGTATTAGAATGGTGTCAAATGATCACAATTGATGATTTCAAAAAAATAAACATAGTGGTGGGCCAAATCGAGAATGTTGAAGAAATTGAGGGTAGTGAGAAACTATACAAATTCAGCATAAATATCGGAACGGAAACGAGGCAAATTCTTGGCGGACTTAAACCTTCTTATACAAAGGAAGATTTAACGGGCAGGCAGGTTTTGATTCTTGCAAACCTCGAACCACGCAAACTAATGGGCCTTGAATCACAAGGCATGATATTGGCGGCTTCTGATGAGAATGGCAAAGCAGTTATAATAAGTCCTGAAAAACAAGTAGCCAACGGTTCAATAATAAGATAATATTTAATAATGAATAAAATATTCTCGGGCATTCGCCCATCTGGCAAACTACATCTCGGTAATTACCTGGGGGCAATCAAAAACTGGATAGAACTCCAAAACAATCCGGACACAGAGCAAACTATTTTTGCTGTAGTTGATTATCACGGAATTACAACTCCATTTGAACCAAAGGAATACAAACAACAAATAATGGACGCTGCAATCGATTTTCTTGCGGCCGGTGTTGATCCCAAAAAGTCCCTTTTAATTCGCCAATCATACGTACCGGCCCATACCGAGCTTGCCTGGATTTTCAATACGATAACTCCCGTAAGTTGGTTGGACCGATTGCCAACTTATCGCGAACAGTTAGAAAAAAATCCCAAATACAATAACATGGGTTTATTGGATTATCCAGTTTTAATGGCAGTCGATATTCTTATTTACAAACCGAATATGGTTCCTGTTGGAGAAGACCAGCTTCCTCACATAGACCTCACAAATGAGATAGCAAGAAGATTCAACTCAATGTTCGGCGAAACATTTAAAACCGTAAAACCTTACATAACCGAAGGCGCCAGAATCATGTCGCTTCAAGATCCGAAGAAAAAAATGTCGAAAACCGGAGACGAAGGTATTGCCTTAACGGATTCCCCTGATTTAATCAGGGAAAAAATCAAAAAAGCCGTTACGGATTCGGGCAAGGATATAAAATTTGACCCAGAAAAAAAACCAGCGATTGCTAATCTACTAACGATCTATCACCTTCTGGGAAATAAGGAAATAAAAGACATAGAGTCCGACTATGAAGGCAAAACATATTCTGAATTTAAATCAGATTTGGCTGAAGTCGTTGTTAACTTCTTGAAACCATTTCAGAAAAAATATGAAGAAATATCAAATGACCCGACATACGTTAAAGACATCCTCCTAGAATCGGAAGAAAAAGCGAGAGAAATCTCTAATAAAACCCTAACTGAGGTTAAGACCAAGATGGGTCTTCTATAATTCGACTAGCCAATAATACTCCTCAAAATTTCCTTAGTATCCTCGGGGCCTTTTACACTGATGCAATCTACCTTGGTTTCTAGAGCGGTGTAATCATTACCCCCGGAATAAATAGCATCTCCAACAAAAATAGTATCCTTGCTTGAAACAGCAAGCTCTTTCTGAACTTGTCTTATACCATAGGCTTTGTTAATCCCCTTTTTAGTTATATCTATCGATGTATAACCGGCAGCACTTATTTCCATCTCCGGCAGAACACTCTCGAGAGACTCAACAAATTTAATTTTTTCCAAATAGTGCCCCCTCCTCCACTCTTCTTTTAAGTCCAATGGTGCTTCCTGGCCTAAAAATGAAAAAGTTATTTCTGTCCCTCTATCATCAATTGTGTCGCCATATGTTTTCTTGGGCTGAACATACCCCAACTTCTCGATAGTTTCTTTCAACTTTTTGATTATTGTATTCTTTTCGTCCTGTTTTAAATCAACAGAATAAATTTTCTGCCAAAAATTATCGGCATATCTATAAAACAGCGCGGCGTTTGTCGGGAACAAAAAAAGATTAGCCAAATATTCGGCGGGGCTATTGAGTTTATCCAAAAACTGTTTTTTGAAACTTTCAAATGTGCCACCGCCAATTACGGCAACCCTTTTTTGAGTTAGAAGTTTTTCAAAAAGAGTTGCCATTTCTTCATCCATTTCTGACTTGCTTGGCGTCAACGTTCCATCCAAATCAAAAATAATGAGTTTTGCCTTTTTGTGTTTATTTTGTATTTTGTATAATGTTGTTGGTGGCATAGACATAAAAAATGGAACTACTAAACAAAATTAAAAAGGTACACATGGTCGGTATAAAAGGTACCGGCATGTCTGCTTTAGCGGTAAACCTGAAATCAATGGGCATAAGCGTAACCGGCTCAGACTTTTCAGAATCGTTTTTTACCGATGCCTTACTTAAAAAACACGAAATCAAAGTCTTAAGTCCTTTCTCGGCAAAGAATGTAGATCCTAACATTGACCTGCTTATAGTATCTACAGCTTATAATAACAAAAACCCAGAACTACAAGAAGCCAAAAAACTTGGCTTAAAAATAATAACTTATCCAGAAATGCTTGGTGTTATAACAAAACAGTTAAAATCAATAGCTGTTTGCGGCAGTCATGGCAAAACCACAACCTCCGGGGCCCTCTCATATATCCTGAGCAAAACACGCTACAAGCCGATAGTTAACATCGGATCAATTGTTCCTCAGTTAATAAATTACAAAACAAAGGATCCTCAACTATTCGTTTTTGAAGCCGATGAATATCAAAACAAGTTCAGATTTTTTAAACCAGAAATAGTTATTCTAACAAATGTCGATTTTGATCATCCAGACTTTTTTAAAAACAAAAAGCATTACGCATCTGTCTTTGTAGAATTTATAAAAAGAATCCCCGCCAAAGGTTTGCTAGTATATTGCTCTGATGATAAAAACGCATCTAGCGTTGCGAGATATGCAAAATGTAAAAAGATCAGCTACGGCTTAAATAATAGTCCTGATATAAAAATAAAAATCGTAAATATAAAACCCGCCAGAATGGAATTTGAAGTCAGCAAGATGGGTAAATTTAAATCAAAGTTAATCGGAGAACACAACGCCCTTAATCTGAGCGCGACAATCATATGCTCTAATTTTCTCAAGGCCGACCAACGAACAGTTGCAAGCGCTGTCTCAGGTTTTACGGGAACAAAACGCCGTCTAGAATTAATAAAAGAAATAGTTATAAATGGACATAAGTGTACAATAATAGATGACTACGGGCATCATCCAACCGAAATAAAAGCAACTATCGCAACAATAAAAAGCGCCTACCCAAATAAGACCCTCTGGACCGTATTCCAACCCCACACATTTTCCAGAACAAAAGCCTTATTCGAAGATTTTTCTAAAACATTTACCCAATCTGATCAAACAATAATTTTAGATATCTACGCTTCAAAAAGAGAAACAAGCGGTAAAATACATTCCAGGGATCTTGTTAAAAAAATAAATTCACCTAACGTATATTACCTCCCTGACACAGAAATGACCTTGGACTTTTTAAATAAAAAAATAAAAACCGATAGCATCATACTGACTATCGGCGCAGGCAACGTTTGGGAGTTAGTAAAAATACTCTAAAAAACAAAAAGACCCAGGGAGGGGTCTCGGCCAGCGGATGGAGCACACCGGCCTAAAACTAGCACCTCTCCCCGGGTTGGGTCGTGGGAACAAAGGAATCCAGCTGTGGCAGTCATACACGTCATCCGCTGGCGATGCGTGCAATCTTGATACGAACTTACGCGTTTCTTACTTGATCCCTGCCTGTTGGCTCGGGGTATTGGGCAAGTTCGTAGAAGCGAAGACTTAAATTAAAGAACGGGAGGGTCGGCTTTCGGGCCAATTTCACCGACCCCCTTTTTTTTGTTAGCAGCATGCTTTTTTGATCCATGGGACACTTCCCGGGTTATCCCAGGCGCATGGGCCTTGCCTGCGACTATGGGGTAACTTGCGGCGGGGCCTAACCGGGCCCTTTCACCGCAGTCCTAACCTTAGCTTTCTCAATTGTAGCACAATTATTAACCAAGTGTCAATAGCCATGCAGCCGCCCTATAAGGCCGCCTGATGCTCATTATACTGCCGCCATAAACCTTGGAAGTATTCACAGTTTTCAAGCAACTCAGACAATGTGCCCGATGCGACTATTCTTCCCTCACCGAATACATATATCCTATGAAACATAGGCAAAAGATGAAGTCTGTGGACTGAGGAAATTATTGTCTTATCCGAAAAACCATTAAAGATGTTTCTATATACACTCATTTCAGTTGCAGTATCCAGACTGCTTGTTGGTTCATCCAAAAGAATAATGTCTTTGTCATGACAAGCTAACAAACCTCGAGCAAGTGCCAGCCGTTGCTGCTGCCCTCCGCTCAAATTGACACCCTTCTCTTTGATAGAAGAATTCCACTTATTTGGAAGGTTTTCGACAATATCTGTGAAACAAGCCATATCAGTGAACCTGCGAACAAAGTCCAATTCATGTTCAGCACCAAGAGTAATATTTTCTAGAATCGTAGTGGCAAATATTTCTGGATTTTGTGGACCGAGAGTTATGGCCCTGCTTATACCAGCAAAACCTTCTTCTATTTTTCTTCCATCAACATTTAGCTTAATGTTTCTGGGATGATAAAGATCTCGCATAACTTTCAGAAATGTTGTTTTGCCGCTTCCGCTTTCTCCAACAAAGGCTATACGCTCCCCTCGTTTCAAAGTAAAAGAAACATCTTCCAAATGGAGATCATCACTTTCTTCACTGTGATAAGAAAAATCCAAATGTTTAACTGATAGTTCTTTCCAATCCCGAGGCAACACATGATTGCCAAAATTCTCTTCTCTGAAATCTCTGCTCAATTCTTCGGCGTTCATAACGCGAGACTTACTGCGCAGAATATTGCTATACATACCGGTGAATCTAGAAACAAGCTCATTTATTTTATCCAGGTATCTGATCATCAAGAAAACGCTTCCAATCAGCACGCCCTTTGTGGTTCCAATGTTCTGCCAAAAATAAGCCCCCAAAACCATAGCGGTCATTGCGGTATAAATAATGTTGGTAAAAAACCATTTCGTTTCATTGATTCTTTGATTCAACTGAAACAAGCTAAAAGGCTTCTCAACCTTGTTCATGATTGCGTTAAATACTAATTTCTCAACTCTAAGAATGATGACGGTCGTAATATTGCTTATTACGTCAAAAACGCTTTCGGATATTTGGTTCTCTGAGAGATTAAGATCGTCATACTGTTGAATCATTATCTTATCAAACCAAATGGTTATCCGAGCAGAAATCAAAATCATAGCCAAAACTATAAATGCTGCTGGCCAACTAAAATAGGCCAGAATAATATAGCTTATAATTAACTGCGCCACCGCATATATAACCTCGAAGGAGTCTTCAGAAAATGAGAACAGAGCATTCGTACCTTTTTCTATCTTATCAATTGTGTCTCCCGAATGATGTTCAACGTGCCATTCCATCGGCAAATTCATAATTCCTTGGAGTAAAAATTTACGGTAGTTTGTGCGCAACTTGAATGCGTTATCTCTTTCCAAACAACGTGCTGGACCATGAAGAAGCCAGAACATAAATTCAAAGAGTAAGGTAAGGGCCAGGAGCTCCAAAAGAAATTTAATATTTGATACCACGATCCCTTCTTTCTGAATCGTATCCATAATCTTAGCCATAGCGAATGGTTGTCCAAAAAGCGTTATGAAATTGGCTAGAATAAACATTGTCCAATACCAAACAACTTTTGTTCGATTACCATCCGAGTAATGCCAAGACTTGGAAAAAAGGTATAGCAAAGGGTTCTTCTCCCTATCCTCTCCTCCTGCATTAGCGGTCATTTTACCTCCTTTTTAAAGATCTGCGACTACTATAAACAATAGCGCCGCGGATTGCTATCCGCGGCGCTTAAACATAAACAAGTTAATTAGATTCCCCTACAATCGTTTATGTCTAAAAACCGCGATACAATCGCAATTGATATTAACACCAGCGCATCTAGGCGCAGTGTTTTTGTATATAAGTTGTGTTTTGTTATTAGACATTTTTGTTTTTTGATTGCTCCAATTTTATGACCCTTGAGGATCGAGCAAGCCTCTAAACCAATAATGACAAAGATTTAGCATACAAATACAATAACATATCATATATTTTACGTCAATATCTAGTACCTGCCACACATTGGTTCGGGATTGTTTTTTCTATACTTTATCATATTTGCCTCAGCGACTATTCGTTTCACTATCTCCATGTCTTTACCCTTATCACAATTACCCATGGCACCAAGCTTATTCAGCTCGTGTGGATCTCCCCCAGTATTTGCAATAAACAGTGGCAAACCACCTTCTAAATTTTTAAATTCACGAATCACATCAGAACCGCTAAATGACATCGATAGCCCTTGATCCATCAAAACAATATCAGGCCCGCGTTCAATTATCCGACGAGCGACGTCTTTCTCTGGTTTAGGATTTTTATTATCCGCATCTTTGTGCTGTAACAGATCTAAAGTAATATTCTCCCAGCCAATAAAAGATCCGCTAGTTCTAATAATATCTGCTGAGCTATCGTCAACAATCAAAACTCTTAACGGCAATGGTGAGGGTTTAAATAATCTTCCTGGAAAACTAAAATTTTTATTTGCATAATCCGGCCTAAAAGGCCTGCCTCCCATTCTAATAATATTGTCATTGATCAAAGTAATCAGGTGTTCAATTGTAATAGAATATTCCCCACCACAACCAGGAAAAATTTTAAGAACTGCCAAAGCACCTTCTATGATTTCGACTTCTTGGCTGTTGTCTGTTTTAAGCTGGGGGCGTATCTGATTTTCTATCAAAGTCACCATTTCAGCATCTTCTTCTTTTATCTTATTGTCTTGTGGTAAATAGAAATCAAACAATTCCCTTTCTAGTTCGGGAACTGTCAAACCGCACCTTGCGAATACATGACAAAGGCGATCAAAAATCCATTTTCTATCCCATATGGCGGTTTCTATATAAAATCTCTCTATTTCTTTTAGATTAACGACAAATATTTTATTGTCTAACATTTGTGCCAAGTCGGCTGCAACCTTGGCAAATCCCAAGGAGCGTAAAACATCCTGATTCAAATTGACCATGTTTGTATATTTCATCTTCTCCTCCTTTTTAATTGTTAATGTTCTTAAATAAAAAAAATAAAACCGCCCCTTCTGGGGCGGTTTTTAAGTTCTTTGATTAACTATTTAAAAAAGTTACAGAACGCAAAAATTGCCCCAGAAATTGGTACGGTATACTTTGTAATATCTCTTGTATCGGGCAATCTTTATTTGCATATTTGTATTTTAATCCAAATTAAAAATTATGTCAAGCAAAACCCTTTCTCAAACAAAAAAGAGCTGGTCAAGCTCTTCGCGCCGCCTCCTTTTGACGGATATTTAACGACCGTTTTTAACGAATTAGCACATACGTGGCCGCCGCGGAGGAACGAAGGCCGGGCGCCGGGTTGGCGTCGTGATGAGTTCGCGTCGCATGAGCCGGCTCTTCTCGTCGCTCTGCTTTGGTGGCAACAAGCGGGATTTGCTTATTTCCTCGCTGCCGCCACAACCATCGCTAGCGTAAGGATGCATGACCCGTGGAAAGGGTGGCACCGGCAAGCCGGCGGCCCAAGTCACGTCGACATGTCCAGTGAGATTGAAGACCCTTGCCTTGGCGGCGACGAGACGTCCGCCCATCAAATCGTGCGTTACGTTGATGACTCCGCCGGCAAGTTCCTCGCAAGAGGCCTTCAGCTTACCGTTGACCGGAGCAAACCGATCACGGATAGCTCGAATAAGATTCTCATTGTGAGTAACGAAACCGGCGTTATCCAGATCCGTGCTCGTCACCGAGAGGGACACACGGAATTGGCCATCATAGCCACCGCATACGTTATCGTCGGCGAGGTCAGCCGGGACACTGAACTTCTTGAGAAACAGCGTAACCGGAACCAACCAATTGTGCACCTTTTCCTTATACACTTTGGAAAGCGAATCTTTCAGGTCAAACATCAGATCCTCCTTGGTATTTTAATTTTCAAGTTACATATTAATTATATCATTTTTAATGGCAAAAGTCAATATCAATAAAAGGCTTTGTTTTTATTGATTTTTTGATATTATAGACTAATGCTACAAATCGGTATCGTCGGCCTTCCAAATGTAGGCAAATCAACCCTATTCAAGGCCCTGACCAAAAAACAAATAGATATCCAAAATTACCCATTCACAACAATCGATCCCAATGTCGGTGTTGTCGGCGTGCCCGACGAAAGACTAGACCTATTGGCAAAAATGTCGGTCTCCAAGAAAATAGTACCAACCGCAATTGAATTTATAGACATCGCCGGCCTAGTAAAGGGCGCCGCAGCCGGCGAGGGTCTAGGCAATAAATTCCTGGCAAACATTCGAGAAGTTGATGCCATAGCTGAAGTAGTCAGAGTTTTTGAAAACGAAGACATAACTCATGTCCACAAAAAAATTGATCCGGTAGGCGACATCGAAATAATAAACGCCGAGCTAATATTGGCGGATTTGGATACTGTCATAAAACGATCAGAAAAAACCAAAGCGAATGATCCCAAGGCCGCAATTGAAGTCTCCACACTCAAAAAACTTAAACTAGGTCTTGAATCAGGCTCGCTTGCAATAGAAATAAAATTAGAAGACAAGGAAAAAGAAATAGCCAAAGAACTTAACTTGCTGACTAATAAAAAATTTATATATGTTTTAAATGCCTCCGAAGATCAAGTTAAAAATAACTGGCAGCCTGACAGCAAACTCAAAAATGCGCTTGGCCGGAATGATTATGTAATACTCTCGAACACTTTTGAGTTATTACTTTCTGAATCAACACCCGAAGAACAAAAAATATTCCTCGAAGAGATTGGCCTTAAAGAAAGCGGCTTAGATATGTTAATAAAAAAGGCTTATCACACCTTAGATCTCATAACATTTCTAACAACAGGAGAAGATGAAACCAGAGCATGGACAACGCATCTCAACACCGCTATACCTATAGCCTCTCGAGCAATACATACCGACTTTGAACAGTTATTTATAAAAGCAGAGGTCATAAACTGGAAAGAACTTCTTGGAGTCGGCTCATGGGCAAATGCTCGCAAAACCGGCAAGCTCAAAGTTGTCGGCAGAGACTACATCGTCCAAGACGGCGATGTTGTTGAAATTAAAATATAGTTGTCCTAAAATAAACTAGCTCTTTTGAATCCAAGGCTGACTATGCGCACCTCGAAACCAGAAGAAAGACTTGAGCAATTACGAGGTTCATTAGAGACAACCAGAAGAAAAACTTTTGAGTTTTGGCTCCTAAACATCAAAATAATTGCACCGCCGGAGGCACACGTAAGTGAAGAAGAAAAACATTATACAGCGAGACTACTTACAGCCCTTTCTTTAAATTCCACCAGTGAATCGACCCTCCTCTTCCCTACGTTTACCAGCCTGGTAAAAATCCATGATGAAGCCATCATGTGCCCGGATGCCCTGAAAACTCCGAAACTAATGGAAAATGCCGGATGTCAGGTGCTTCTGCTGGGAGGCTTCTATATGCAGGCGGCCAGAAAACACTATGACCTCCATGACATAGAAGAACTAGGCAAGAACTTATTCGCACAAGGAGCAAGCGGCAAAAGAAGAAAAGTAATCAAAGAAATGTCTAGAGACTTTGGGAAATGGCAACATCTCCTCTGCTATCTTGAGTGGTATTTGAGAAACAATAGATTGCTGATAGCAAAAGAGCCTCACGAAGAACCAATAATTATAATCCCCTAACAAGGGATTTTATATTCATCCAAAATTGACTTTTATCAAGTAACAATCTAATATCCTTGAATCCTGTTTCCTTTAAAAAAGAGATCGAAAATGCAACCAGCTTATGCAATCTATCTTTTAGAAAGCCGCTGGACCTATGACCACAGCAACACTGAGATAGCCACAATAACAGTTGAGGGAAGAGAAGGCCAAAGATGGCAAATGGAGCTAGAAGACTTGCTTAAACCAGAACTAAATGCAAATATTAAAAAAATGACAATAAAGGAACTCCGCGAAATTGCCCAAAATCAATGTGGAACACAAAGTGGCATCTGCAGACTTATAAGATTATACCGCGTCGTCGACCATGAAGGCCTAACCGTAAACTCTCCTCTCACAGTAGAACTTGAGGGCGGTCGAAAAACCGCATCAGTTTCTTTGAAACTTAAACCCATATGCGACTTCGATGAAAATGATCGAATTCTGCCGATAGATGTAGGAGGATTTTAAAAATACCCGCTTGAAGCGGGTTTTTACTTGCCAGAAAATAGTTTTAACTTTTCTAGAACCACCTTCTTGGTTGCTTCATATGAAGGTGTTAAAAGCTTGTAGGGCGTAGTCTGATCAGGCTCTTTTTTTAGTTCAGCCTTTAGCGCCTTCTGGTAGGCAACGCGTAGCTCGGTGTTTATATGAACATTTGATATGCCGTTAGCTATTGCTTCTTTGACTTCAGAATCTGCCAAACCGGAACCGCCATGCAATACAAGCGGCACCCCAGGCACTGTCTCAGATATTCTTTTGAGAACACCAATATCCAAATGCTCTTCCTGTTTGGTAACAATTCCATGTATATTTCCGAAAACAATCGCAAGTCGATCTACTCCCGTACGTGCAATGAAGTCCTTGGCCTGTTCTGGTTTGGTATAATCTTCTGAGCTGATTTCAACATTTTCCTGAACCTGAGATTCACCTTTCAAATAACCTATCTCGCCCTCAACTGTTATATCCACCCCATGCTCTCTAGACATTTTGCGAGCATAGACCACAACCTTCTTCGTTAATTCTATATTTTCTTCATAGGGCATTTTGGACGCATCAATGAGGATAGTATCATAACCACTATCTATCGCTTCCTTGGCAGATATCCAGCTCTTGTGATGATCAGCATTGAGATGAAGGTCATAGCCAAGCATGCGCCAGGCCCCAACTAAAGCTACTGACTGAACCCTACCCAAGAAACCCGCCTCTCCCTCTGACGTGCCAACCATAACGGGCACCTTGGCCTCCATGGATGCTTCAGCGATAGCTCGCAGCTGCTCAGCAGTAGAAAAATTAAAATGCCCAATTGCCCACTTACCGTCCATGGCTTCCTGAAAATGTTGTTTTAAGGTTTTCATTTAAATTATAGTTTTATAAAACCGCTTATTATATTACTGTCTATCAATTCATTAACTTTATCACGACCGAGGTATTCTATGAAAATTTTATTCCACAGCGCTTCCTGTTGATGATATAAATACTTAACTTCGCCTTTTTTAACCAATGACATGACAATATCTATAAGATCGAAACTGACAAGAGACCCATCAAAAAAATCACCGACAAAATCTAGACCCTGCCAATAACCAAACGCAGCCCCCTCCGCACCTATCAAACTGCTCATTTTGCCCAAATCTCCCTCTGCATTAAACCAATGTTCAGCTTCGGGGTTAACATGAGGTTCAGATAATCTAAAATCGTTTGCGTCATCTTTTGCAAGATATCTTTGAACTATTCTAAAACTTGAATCATCCGGCCTAGGTTTTTCGGGAACATCCCCGCGTAAAAGGGATTTTAATTTAACCGTAAAATCCTTATCCGCCGAAAATTGTCTGAAAAGTTTAGAATAAAAAGGAACTTCATTTAAATAATGTAAGATAAGAGTAAACAAACGCATAGTTTCGCCGGGCACGTTAAGCTCTAGAGGTATGATAAAAATGACACCAAATTCTTTAAGATGGCTAACATTATGATATTTCTTCTTTAGAAATTTATCTGCTACTTCCAGCCACTGCGGTTCTAAGACCTTCAAAACGACCTCTCTTTCTTCAAAATCTTCAGGCTTTAAATCATCATAAGCCTCATCAAAAAAACAAAAGGTCTTTTTTAAAGTCCCTAAAATTG
>CAYRDM010000002.1:0-14068 GCA_964423175.1 uncultured Candidatus Saccharibacteria bacterium
TTTGTCAGACCGCTGATCTTACCAGGCAAAGTGAGCAAATGCCTTGTTAGCTTCAGCCATTTTATTAGTATCCATTTTATTCTTAATGGCTGTACCAGTGTTATTGTAAGCGTTTATCAATTCCTCGGCCAACTTATCCTGCATGGGTTTGCCCTTTCCAGATCTAGCAGCATCTATAACCCATCTAAGAGCTAGGGCCATCTTTCTTTCACCTTTAACTTCGTAGGGAACCTGATAGTTAGCGCCGCCGATTCTTCTGGACTTAAGTTCTAACTGAGGGCCAGCATTATCCAGCGAAGCATCCAAAGCTTCCAAAGCTGGTTTTTTTGTTTCCTTTTCTAAACGCTCCAAAGCGCCGTAGACAATCTTCTCGGAAACTGATTTCTTTCCCCTTTCCATGACCTTGTTGATCATTTTTGCAACCAAAAGAGAAGAATATTTATAATCAGGTTCTAGTATTAGTTTTTTCTTTAACGGTTTTCGCATTTAAACTTTATTTAGGTTTCTTAGCACCATACTTGCTTCTTCCCCTGCGTCTATCAGAAACACCAGTAGAATCCAAGCGGCCTCGAACTATATGATATTGAACTCCCGGTAAATCCTTAACCCTTCCTCCTCTTAAAGTAACGACAGAGTGTTCTTGTAGATTGTGTCCGACACCTGGAATATAGGCAGTGACTTCCATACCGTTGGTCAATCTAACACGGGCGAATTTACGCAAGGCTGAGTTCGGCTTCTTAGGAGTCATCGTTCCGACTTTGATAGCAACACCTCTTTTAAAAGGGGCATTAAAAAAAATCGGCTTATTGTGGACCGTATTGAATCCAAAAGACAAAGCCGGCGACCTGGTTTTCGCTTTTGATTTAGTCCTGGGGTGTTTTAATAATTGGTTTAATGTTGGCACTTTAAATATCTATTTAAGTACTTTTAAAAGGCGCTATCGCCTTTAACCCACTATAATCCTAAACAAGATATTAATCAAGGGGTAAATCAGCGGGAATACAAAAAAGAGAAAAACAAAGAAAAGGAACATGCTGTAACGGACGAGGAACAACTTGAAGGCCGCAAACCGATTGGGCAACAAGGTTAAAAGTAACCAATGGCCATCTAAAGGAGGGATCGGAACAAGATTAAATATTGCCAGAACAAGGTTTAATACCACAATAAAAGAGAGCAGTTCGGGCAATAAACTAGCGCTAAGTGTGCTCGGTAAAAATCTCAAAACCAGACCGACAAGTACTGCGATTGTCAGGTTAACAGCCGGGCCAGCTAGAGCAACCTTGGCAGGACCATATTTTTTGTCAGAAAGATTGTTCGGGTTATAGGGCACAGGCTTTGCATAGCCAAATACAAAACCACCTGCCCAATAAGTTATAAGGGGCAGGAGTACAGAACCAAACCAATCCAAGTGCTTCAAAGGATTAAGTGTAATTCTCCCCGAATCTTTGGCAGTATTATCCCCCATGCTATTCGCCATTACAGCGTGTGAAACCTCATGCAGAACAACAGAGAATAAAACAACCAAAATCTTAAATAAAGCGATTAAAATAGCCATCTCTTGTAAATTTAACAATTTTTTGATATAGTGTAAACAATAACAATACCATGACCAAATGTACCCAATGTGGTAAAAAATCAATGGTGGCCAACAAGCGCAAACTTTTGCGTGGTCATTATAATCCAGTAAATCGCTACAGAAAATATCCCAACCTTCAGTGGGCACGTGTTGACGGCAAGAGACTCAAAATGTGCACCTCTTGTATAAAGACACTTTCCAAAGCCTCACGCGCACTTGCTTAAATAACTAATGGCGACCAGAACTCAATTTGGTTCTCGTATGCAAGAAAGATTTTTTGCAGACACGATTGCCAAAAACTTTTCTCCTGGAGAAAGAACACAACTTGAAAGATTAGTGTCCTCTTTTGAGTCGGAAAAATTAGACAATTTATTAGAAAAATTCGGAGAAAGGGTCACTCCCCAAGGCAAAGAAGTCGGCTACTCGAGAGAAGCCATAGAGGCGGACTTTGAAAGAGTAACTAAAATGCAAAAAGAGAATGCGATTAAGAATACCCCCGAGGAAAGCGAACAAAAATTTTATGCTTCGGTCCTTGAAATGGTCATAATGCTTCTCTCTGATTCATGGCTACCAGGCAGTTTTTCAAAAGCGACCAAATACGATGATTACACCAACCAGGTGGATCTTTTTTTAGAATTACACGACGGCAAAACAGTCTTCCCCATGGCAGTTGATGCCACTTCCAGTGCTGCCCAAGCAGAATTAAAATTAGCAAAAATCTCAGATAATCCATCGAGAAGCCTTTATCAAACAGTTAAATACTATAGATCTAGATACAACAGAGACGTGCTGACTGGCGGCAAAACACTTAAAAAAATGCCTCGCTTTATAATCGGCGCCGAAAGAGAAGAAATAGTTGATTTGGCAAGGTTATACCTGAAATGGAAAAGTCCTGTAGATCAAGAATCCAGAGAACGACACCTCAAAAATATTCAAAATCATCCGTTCGGTTTAGAAATACTTAGATCGGTAGAAGCACAGATAAGAATGTTTGCCCGTTACGAGACTGATCCAAAGAGAATGCAAACTCTAGAAAAAATTTCGAACATTATAAAATCAGTAAAAGAAAAAGCACCCCGACCATCCATGGTCAGAGGTGCTCCCGAAAGGGGTCAAAATCGTGTTCTAGATAGAATAGAATCTTTGGCCTTAGCTGCAACGACCTAAATTTTGATGTACCCCCAAATAGCTTTGCCTAAATTACGAAGGTTATCCCAATTTACATTTCTGCAAAACTTGGCAAAATAAATGGAAATCAATACTCCATTTACGTTGACCATTGTCTCGTTTCTGTTCAGCATAACCACCTTCTCCTGGCCGTCAGATTAAAAGGACATACTAGTATTATAACATTTTAAGCTCTTATGTCAAATCGGGCTGTAGTGTACCGGCAACACGCGTGCATGGGGTGCATGAGATAGAGGGTCCGACTCCCTCCAGCCCGACATCGAATATATGGAAACAATAGAAAAAACAATAAAAAAAGAAACGCTGATACTCTCTGACCTAGATGAGATAGCCCCAACTAGGATGGCCTTGGCTTGGGAAAACTTTATAAAAAGATGCGCCAACGGCATGAAAGAAAATGAAGCGCGAGAAATATTAATAGAAGAACTACTCGAATATAAAAAATCAAAAAAACCAATCAATCCCAATAGCAGCTTAATAAATGAAAACGTTGATCAAACAGTTGCAGAATTAAAAAAATATTTGAAAATCAAACTAGACTTAAAACCGGCTGGTACAATTAAACTCGGCCATGGTGAGTTTGAAGGAAGGTTTAGTTTCCTAAAATTAACAAATCCGGAAGAATTCAAAGATTTAGAAAGATCCTTTAACGCTTTCTCCCAGATCTCAAAAGATTTTATAAAATATGCAGACGCCGTCCCAGATATAAAAAAATCCAGAGATTTGTCTGATAAATTCCTAGACACGATAGTTACAATGAACGGCAAGATAAGCAATGCAAAACAAATATCAGAAATAACTGAAGCATACGAAAAAGCTGCTAAAGAAATTGAAACATTAATTAAAAACCCCTGAACTCAGGGGTTTTTAATTAGATGGGATACTTCTTTCAGCTCGTCTATAATACCTTCTATGAGGTCGTACTTGCTCGCCTCCTCGAGACTCACCCAGGCATGATCAACAAGATCTTTGCCCAGATTAACCTCACCGTTCTTGTAATGCGCCCAATATGAAAGCGTCACCACGGGATATCCATCAGGTCTGACAAATACCAGATCGCATAGATACTTGGGCTTGTGGATTTCTAATCCCACTTCCTCTTTAACTTCCTTGTGTAAAACCCAATCCACAACGTTATACCATTGCGGGAAACCGGCAGTTTTTGGGAGTTGGTTATATTCGTGCAAAACCAACTTACCTCCTGGCACTGTCCATTTGTTTGGAAATGCCTTCTCATGAGGAGCCCTCTTAGCAATCAAAAACTTATCGTCTTTTACGACAATTGCTGTTGCAACTACAAAATGAATTCGTGGATCTAAGGTTTGTTCCATTCTATAATTCTAAAACCGAAGCCATCTGATTAATCAGTGAGACTGCAACGGCAGGTGGCAATAAACTATAACATTCGGTACCGCTAGAATCTTTAACTGTCCATGGTTCTTCTGTGACTTTTACTTTGTTAGAATTCCTGTCATAGGCATACACATAAGAAGGTGTGAGCTCGTATTTATCTACTGTCTTAGAGGCGGAATTTGCAGGAACACAGTTCCTGAGAAATATCTTTGGAACGCCTTCAAGTTTTAACAAAGTTTCCATAACCTTAAAATCCACCTCAATTCTATCTCTTATGGCCTCGATACCCAATTCGTCTCCCTCTTTTGAAACCATCCTTGGTTTTCCACAAACCGGGTTATCGCACATCAAGAAAAACCTCTTCTCTTTAGAATCATATCCGACTTCTTTTGTTCTTAAAAGTTTAAGATTTCTCGGCGTCTGACATTTCGGACAAACAACTCGGTATTTCATTCTCTCGTCTATGACCGACTCCGGTAGGTCAATAAAAGCCAGGAAGTCTGGGTCTTTTCGATAGCCCATCAAGGCTCGGAAATAAAGAGAATAGGATATCTGATCCATATTACGCGGAAATCCATCAATAAAAATTGCCTTATTGCCAACCTTATCTATCTCTCTTTCAACCAAGGCCAATATTACTTCGTTTGGAAGCAAAGTCTTGGTATCTCGGCCTAATATAATTTCTAAAGATTTCTCAATAGAAATAAAGCCTCGGTATCTTTCTTTTAAAAACTTAACCAGTTCGGCTTTCTGTTTTTTGTCTTTCAAAATCTTATGCGCGCTTCTGACAACATCCCCGACAGAAATATGCGCCACCTTATCCCCTCCCAATGCTTCCATAAAAAGTTTAGTGTATGTGCCTTTACCCGAATTCTTTGGTCCTAATAAAATACACATGAAAACATTGTTTTTTAAATACTTCCTCAGTTTTGTAATTGCCTTTCCTGCCTTGAGTTCAAAATACCTGCGGCGCTCTTTTGGATCTTCCAATTTAAAAACGGGCCCCTTCATTTTTGTCTTAAAAACCGGGAAATCAAAATTTTTCATTTTTTATGATTGACTCGATAATTCTGGCCGTCTAGAACAAGCTCGACAGTACCATCCACATCGGTCCGATAATATTTTATATCATAGTTTCGCAAACGATCCAATACTTGCTGGCTAGGCAGGCCATACTTATTATTTTTACCAACTTCTATAAATGCCAGCTCTGGATTCACCGCTCTTAAAAGCTCTTCCGAGCTGGATGTTTTACTACCGTGATGACCTATTTTAATAAATTGGGCCCCAATGTTCTCCCCTTTTTGAATAATCTGATGTTCTGTTTTCGCCTCAGCATCACCCATAAAAAGAATCCCCTGGTTTTTATAATCAAGCCGAGAAACAACCATTGCATCATGAGGATTTTTTAGAGAGCTAGCATCGTCTAAAACGGAATTAAAGGGAAATAATATACTCAATATTGGGCCTCCATCGCCGAAGCTAACAGTTTGGCCAATTTGCGCCTGAACAACCTCGGCCGAATTCTTTTCATTGTTCCATTCTGCATATTGAGCGGTGTTATACGGAGTATAGTTTTCAATAATTTTATCCACCTTATATCTTTTCAAAACCTCGATCAGACCAGCAACATGATCTGCATGAGGATGAGTAAGCAAGATCAGATCAATCGAATGATCATAAAATGGCATAATTTTGCCAAGTTCCTGAACAACCTTATCATCTGGCCCGCCGTCTATGAGTATCTGACTGCCGTTAAAATCTACAAGTTCGGCATCTCCTTGCCCAACATCAAGGAAAAAAACCTTCAATAAACCGTCTGAATCTGCATGTGCACTGAGAGCCAGAAAACTCAGAACAGTGGCCAAAACAAGGACACCAAAAACTAGCCATCCGAGATTAGATATTTTGCTTTCTGCAAATGTTTCTCTCACGAATATCCAATATCATATTTTAATCAAAATAAAAACTGCCTTGCCGGCAGTCATTCATTGGCTAGACTAAATAGCACTTCCCTCTTTTGAATTAGCCCTATTCTTCAACCTCAACATAACGGCAACTAAAAGAGCGTAGACCAGAACAACCTCCCACCAATTTAATTGTATACTTAGGGTCGCCCAGCTTGGTGCTGCGAAAAATTTAATTATATTGAGCTCTATCGTTGTAAAAAGCCATGCGAAATAGCCGATAAATTTGCCCAGGAATGGCAACAGCAAACCACCGATGCCGCTGGCAAACCCCAAAATCATAGCAAAAGGAATCGTAGGCAAAACTATCAAATTTGTTGGAAGTGATGTAACTGAAAAGTTCTTAAAATAATATAGCAACAAAGGCAGAACAAGTATTTGAGCCGAGATTGTCATGGTTAAAGTCTCTCTGAAATCAAAAAAGTTGGGAAATTTTGAAAAATATTTTTCGATTATCGGAACTAGATAAATAATTCCCAATGTTGCCGCAAATGAAAGCTGGAATCCGATATCATATCGCAAAACAAGAGGATTCACGAGAACCATGATCGCTCCGACAAGGACAATGGCATTACGGGGATCACTTAACCTCCCCTCCCGCCTAGCGAGAAGGACCAGCATACCCATAATAGCGGCTCGAACAACGGAAGCCTGAGCACCTGTTAGTATCGTAAAAATTAAAACAGCAACAAGAGAGAACCAAAATGCTGTTTGCCGGCGCAAAAACAAAAGAAAAATTGAAGATATTATCGAAGCAATGATAGTTATATTATATCCAGAAACGGCCAATACGTGACTTATACCGGTACGGCTGAAATCATCTTTTAAATCCTGGGGTATTTGAGAACGGCTTCCCAATAAAATACCGTTTATAAAAGAGGCGTTGGGTTCAGATACCGATTTTGAAACAGATTTTTCAAAAATATCTTTTATTGCAAAAATACTTTTAAAAATATCGATTTTAAAAAAATCGTATTTACTCAAAACACCGCCTGATGAACTTTTTTTGATTTCAGGATAACTTAAAACAGTAAAAACCCCATCTTTTGCCAAATAAGATTTATAATCAAAATCATTAAAATTTTCTGGTGTTTTTACATTGCCAAAAATCTGTAGCCTATCTCCATATTTATAGATTGGGTAAGAATCTGTGGTGACCAGTATTTTCTCATCGGTATTTATTAAATATTTGTCTGCAATTAATTTTTTGGCATAAAAAGGAAAAACTTGTTTATTCCCTTTCACTTCGGGTTGGTCACTTATATAACCCAGTAAATAAACTTTTATTGGATGTTTATTGGAAGGATCGACTACTTGGTTCTGTGCCTCAGCAAATTTTTGTATGTTCCTCGTTTTTTCAACCGTAGTATTAAAATGCAAAACACCTGCAAGGAAAAACAAACTCAAAAAAGAAATAAAAGCTAAACGCGGGTTAAGAAGCTTGGAATCTCGACGGTAAAAAATCGATATCAACAGCGCGCAAAAAACAGCAGCTATCAAAACCGTATTTTTTGAAGGATTAAAAAAAGAACCGGCAAATACTCCGCCGATAAAAGATAATAGTGTATAAAAAAATATTTGGGATTTATGCATCAAACCAGTCAATTAAGTAACTGCTCCAAGCTCTCTTAAAACTGACTCAAAGGCATTTATGGCAAAAATTGCCTGTTGATGGGTTAACCTAAAATTAGCGTCATGAACTAAAAGATTACGAAGCTTGTGCGCATCCCAAAGATATTGCAAATTCACTATCTGATCAGGCTTAATAAGCATTAAGCGCTCGCCCATGCTTTCACCGGCAAATCCTCCTGATTTCAGAACATCGTCAACAAACTTATCTCCCTCTATGACCGCAAGCTTCCATTCGGCCTCAACGAAAGAGTTAACATGGCTTCTTATTTCATCCCAGCGATTGTTATAAGCGGTCTGAACTTCTGCTGGTGGGTTGAATTCACCTACAAGCTCTCTAACTTGAGTCTTATAAAGAACAGAAATCTTCCTGCTAACCCATACAAAAATTGCTCCGAAGATTATGCTTAAAATAATTGCGACTATCCTTATATCAGAAATCAAACCCTGATAATTAAAGTTTTTAATATAATTTATACTTGAATTATAAATCGCCGCCACTTGAGGAATATAATCGGTCGCAAATTTCACTTCAGGAGAACCCGGCAACCCCAATACTGATATAGCAAATATTATCATGATTTTGATTCTTCTAAATTATTGGCAACTTGCAAAATTTTAGATTCTGAAAAATGGCTACCTATTATTTGAAAACCGACTGGCAAACTTTTGCCATCAATATCTATATTACCACAAGGAATAGATATTGCCGGCAAACCAGCTAGGTTAACAGGGGCGGTGTAAATATCTGCTAGATATGCCGCCAACGGATCATCTAGTTCGCCTATTTTTGGAGCAGGATAAGGCATCGTCGGTCCAACTATCACATCAAACCTCTTGAATACATTCTCAAAATCTTTTGAAATCAAAGCCCTAACTTTTTGAGCCTTTAAATAAAAAGCGTCATAATAACCCGAAGAAAGGGCATATGTGCCAAGCATAATGCGACGCTTTACTTCATCCCCCAAACCCTCCTCTCTCGAATCTAGATACACATCAAGCAATGTTTGTTTTTTATTTTCAGAATTTTTTGATTTCCCATATTTAATGCCGTCATATCTTGCGATATTAGATGAGACTTCGGAAGATACGATTAAGTAGTAGGTAGCAATTGCGTAATCTATCATTGGCAAACTAACGCTATCTACATGCGTGCCCAGCGACTGAAGTTTAGAGATTGTTTTTTGAACGAGATTATTTACTTCGTCATTTAAACCCTTACCAAAAAATTCCTTGGGAACCGCAACCCTTAAACCTTTTATAGGCTTTTGCAAATCAGCAGTGTAGTCAGGTACTATGTGCGTTCTAGTAATAGAAGTCGAATCCATCGGATCATGCCCTGCGATGTGATTCAAAACTATCGCTGAATCTTCTACTGTTTTTGTGATCGGTCCTATTTGATCCAAACTCGAAGCCATGGCCATTAGACCATACCTGGAAACCAGACCATAGGTTGGCTTAAGACCGACAACACCGCAAAAAGAAGCCGGGTTGCGTATTGAACCCCCCGTATCTGAACCAAGGGCAAATACAGCCAAATCTGCGGCCACCGCAGCAGCAGAACCACCGGAAGACCCACCAGGAACACGACTTTTATCATGCGGATTCATGGTCAACCCAAACGCGGAATTCTCAGTCGTCGCACCCATAGCAAACTCATCTAAATTTGTCTTACCAAGAAAAACTGCACCCGCTGATTTTAACTTTGAAATCACGGTTGCATCATAAGGAGCAATATAATTTTCGAGAATTTTAGAAGCGGCCGTGCAGCTATTGCCCTCTATCAAAATATTATCTTTAACCGCACACGGAACACCAAATAAAATGTTCTTCGTATTTTGTGTCCCCTCGACAAATTTTAAAATAGATAAGTATGCGTTGATATCCTTATTTTCATTGTCTATTTTTTTAATATATTCCTTAAATAACTCCCCAACAGAAAACTCACCTTTCTTAAGGCCGTCATTGACATTTTTTATTGTTTGTCCTATTATATTCATAAGTCTTTTGAAAAAAGGTCTCAAAACACCATGTACGTCGTTAAGTGCGAGAGGACTCATTTAAAGGCAATGCTTTTAGAAGCTCTACGAGAAACAACTGACAGCCAATCTGACTTTTTTACTGTCAGTATGATTGAGGTAATTATAAATACGATAGTAGTTCGCCCTCTAGAGCAACATGAGCTTGAAAGCATAGCCAGAGAAATGGTTCTCGAAGGACTGCTTTTAGAGCAAGCCGGCGGTAAATTCCATTTACCTGCTAGAGTAACCTACCTGCCTGCCGCCACTTCACAGTAAACATTTATAGGCATCCCAGCCCGGCTAAATCCGGGCTTTTAATTTAAAAAACATTTTTGACTTTCAAATAATTATCCTTTTTATCTGGCGTCAAAGCAATCAATTTTTGAGAAATCGCTGCGTCTGAATGTAAGGCTGGCTCATCTGGCCTCAAAACATTTTCAAGACCAATAGCTCTGACCGCAGGTTCGACATCATCTGTTTTTAACTCATTAAGCTTCTCAAAATAACCCAAAATGGATCCTAATTGCTTTGCCATTCTCTCCTCCTCCTCTGAAGTCAATCTTATCCTAGCAAGTTTCGCGATATGTTCTATTTCTTTTTTATTTATTGTACTCATCAATTTAGTTTAACATATCCAAGAAATCTTTTTCAGTTATTATTTTAACGCCCAACTTCTTAGCTCTGTCATACTTGCTCCCAGGCTCCTCTCCCGCAACAACATAATCAGTTTCCTTTGAAACGGAAGAAGAAACATTTCCGCCGTTCTCTCTAACTAAACCTTCCGCCTGTTCTCTAGAAAGATCCGGGAGCGAACCTGTAAAAATAAAGGTTATGTTTTTGAGTTTGTCCGATTTCTGAGCCGATTCCTGTTTCGTGATCTTCACGCCCACGCTCTCAAATTTTTCCAAAAGCTTCTTGTTATATTCTGAATTAAACCAGTCGTAGATGCTTTTTGCAACAACACTGCCGATATCTTTAATCCCGCTCAGACTTTCTTCATTAGCCTCCGATATTTTTTTAATTGTTCCAAAATTACGCGCCAAGTCTAAAGCAGTCTCTGAACCGACATGAGGAATACCGAGTGCAAAAATAAATCTGTCCAACGTAATTTTTTTACGTGCTTGTATAGAACTGACCGTATTCTCGGCTGATTTTTCTGCGAATCTTTCAAGGTTTAACAGGTCTTCTTTCTCAAGAGTGTATAAATCTGGAGCGTCCTTAATCAAACCGGAATCCATCAACTGATCTATTATTTTTGGCCCAACCCCATCTATATCCATGGCACCTTTTGATACAAAATGGTAAATGGCCTCACGCCTTATCGCCGGACAGTTTTTATTAACACACTTGTAGGCGACTTCCCCCCCTACTCTCTTAACCGAATTGCCACAAACCGGACACTTTGTAGGAAAATGAAATATTTTTTCTCTACCATTTCTTAATTCTTTAATAGTCTTTTTTATATCTGGTATCACATCACCAGCACGACCAACGATGACGGTGTCACCGATTCTCACATCAAGACGCCTAATTTCGTCCTCGTTGTGCAACGTTGCCCTGCTTACTGTTGTCCCGCCAATCTCAACGGGTTCCAAAACCGCAACAGGAGTAAGCACTCCGGTACGACCAACACTAACAATAATGTCCCTAACTTTTGTGGTTGATTCAAGCGGTGAAAATTTGTATGCAATCGCTCCGCGAGGAGCCTTTCCGACAACTCCAAGCTTCTGAAACATTTTATTGTCATTCAAAATCACAACGATGCCATCTATCTCATAGTTGAGAGTTTCCCGATGTTTCTCCCAATAATCTCTAAATTTCTGAACCTCATCAAGGTTTTTGCAAAACCTGTTGTGTTCATTTGTCTTAAAACCGAGATCTTTTAATGTTTCGTGTTCATCTTCGTGAACTTTCTGACCCAAATCTGTAATCAAAGAATAGGCAAAGGAATCCAAATGTCTTGAGGCTGTGATTTCTGGTTTTAATTGCCTGACGGAACCTGCTGCCAAGTTGCGCGGATTTGCGTATGCCTCTTCTCCCATTTTTAATTCCGCTTTGTTAACTTTTTCAAATTCTTTTTTACCAATAAAAACCTCCCCCCTAAGGACAAGCTGGCTTGGGACTTTTTGCTTATTAGAATGTAGAGACAAAGGTATAGCCTCTATGGTTTTTAAATTTTGAGTAACATTTTCACCGATTATGCCATTGCCGCGTGTTGAGCCAACTTTTAAAAATCCGTCCTCATATATCAGCTCGACTGCCAATCCATCTATCTTGAGTTCACAATAAAAACCGTCTTCAGTTGCCTTTGGATCTATGCGCCTCAAACGTTCCTGCCAATCCTGCATATCTTTAGCACCGAAAGCATCGTTAAAAGAAAACATTCTGACGGGATGGATAAATTTTTCGAACTTTTTTAATGGCTTGCCGGCAACTCTCTGACTTGGCGAATCTGGTGTTATTAGATCCGGATAATCCTGTTCCAAATCAAAAAGCTCTTTTTTCAAAGAATCTTCGGCAGATTCCTCGATTAAAGGTTTATCTAAAACTAACCGATGATATCGGTATTTGTTTATAAGAACCTTGAGCTTCTCTATGCGTTCTTTTGCCTCTTGCTTATTCATTTATAAGAACAATCTAGCATAAAATAAGACCCAAAAACAGCCCCGATATTACAATCGGGGCTGTCGTAATTTCATCCATTTCAAACATAACATTTATTTTGGACTAACTTCTTTCCACGTAGGTATTTGACGATTAACATAGATCTGTTTGGTGAGTGAACAAAATGCACCAGCTTTATCTGTCACCGTATCTGTAACGCTGAAACTACCAGCAGTAAGATATGTATATAGTGGGTTTTGTTGAGTAGATGTGCCGCCATCTCCAAAAGTCCAGCTCCAACCACCATGACCAGTGCTAGTGCAAGCAGTTGGATTGCCGCTATTGTCATAACAAATAGTCTGATCCGTAAATTGTACAGGCTGTTTTACAGAAGGATAAAGCAACGGTGACCAAGTAAAGTTAACAGAAGGCGCCGGGTTCGCTTCTGTAGTCCATGAACCGGAATAAGTCCAATTTGATGCCACATCTCTTGAATCCCAAACCTTAACTCTGGCCTTTAGCGTTTTATTAAAAGGCAAATTACTAGCGAAGGCTTGCGTGCTAGAAGATGACGCGACTTTGCCAGAATCATACAAAGGCGTGTTGAACGAACTTCCGTTGTCATCTATTTGAACTTGATAGGCGCTCTGAGGATCAGTACCAATTGGATTATTGTTTGCATCTGTATAGGTCCAGCTCACAAATACGCTTGGGCCCGAAGCACAATTGTCAGCCTGGGCTGCAACTACAGAAGCGGCAGAAGGAGCAACATTGTTATCAACTACTGTCAGAGAAAGAGGTGTTAAAACACAACCAGTTGCTCCATTACTGTAGTTACATGTCGCCCTTATATTTGTCGTACCTGGCCCGACTCCCGTAACAGATCTGGTATCATTTTGATACATCCTCAAATATGCGATGTTATCCAGAGTCTCTACTGCATTGTCTGCGTTAGTATCACAAACCTTGATGTTTGGTACTGTTGGACACAAAGCAGGGTTGGCTGGATTTGAATTAGCAGAAATTTCTCTAGCGACATCGTTATCATCTATTAAACCATCCGGTGCACTGCCACCAGGACCGGCCAAATCGTAATTTGTATTAAGGTTGGATTTTGGACCGATAGCTGCAATCGATGAACTGTCGGAAGTAAAATTACAGCTACTAAACCCGCTATTGCTGGTAAATACAGCCGCAACAAAACCCGATGGTAGAGAAGAATTAACAAGACTTGTCAGAACATTACCTCCGGGGCAAGTTCCTACGCTTACCGCCACCGTCGCGGTACTTGTTACGTTGCCCTCACTATGCCAGGAGGTTACCTTGGCAGTATATGTGCCTGCTGATGCATAATTACAAAGATTGCTCGCAGTATATGGGTTACTTGCAATATTGCCCGTGTCTAACTCATTCGTTCCGTCATTTGTACAATCAAAGAAATATCTAAATGTGCCCGAGCTAGTTCCTGAATCAGTTGCGGTGAGACTTACATTATTCAAAGGAGGGGTTCCAGAGTTAGGTGAGGCAGATAAGCTTGTTGTCAAAATTCTCACTTCAAAATTATCAACCGCACTGTTTGCTCCAACAGAATTTGTACAATACATACCATAGAATCCGGCCGAAGCAGCTGGAATAGTCTGACTACCAGATATGGCTTTTGAACCAGACCACTGGCCTGTAGCGTTACAAGAAACCGCATTAGTAGAAGACCACACCAATGTTACCGAGTT
>CAYRDM010000002.1:14168-29697 GCA_964423175.1 uncultured Candidatus Saccharibacteria bacterium
CTGTAGCGTTACAAGAAACCGCATTAGTAGAAGACCACACCAATGTTACCGAGTTACCGCTCGTTATTGAAATTGGCCCTTCGGACGGAGAACCAGAAGTTGAATAACCTGTGAGGCTAACTGTTGGACTGCCCGGCGGTGGAGTTGGTGTGGGTGTTGGCGTAGGAGTCGGAGTTGGGGTAGGAGTTGGCGTGGGTGTAGGACAAACGTTTACGCCTGATGTACACACACCGGCCAGACAAGTATCTGGACTTGTACAAACATCTCCATCACTGCACGAAGAACCGTCAGCCTTATTGGTATACTGACAAACCTTCACTCCACCGCCTTGAGTTACGCAAGTACCCGGATTTTGACATTGACCAGGACTATTACAGTCACTGTTGGTTTGACAGCTACAAGTATTTGGTCCGCCAGTACAAACACCGGACTGACATGCGTCTGGGTTTGAACACGCATTGCCATCGCTACAGCTTGAACCATTTGATTTAGTTGGATTAGAACAAATACCGGTCTGAGTATTACATTGTCCGGCATCATGGCATTGATCCAGCGCAGTACAAACAATACTGTTGGAACCGACGCACGACCCAGTTCCATTACACTTGTCGGTTTGGGTACAGGCGTTACTGTCGTCACAAGAAGTTACGTTTGAGGCATAAGCATTTGCAGGACAAGCCCCCCCCGGAGAACCAGGGCATGTTTCAGCCGGATCACAAGTTGTGTCAGTGCCAGCCGAACGGCAAACATAGTTACTCGCCTCATATGAATCCACGGGACAAAGCTTTGAAGCACCGTCACAGTACTCACTCGGGTCACAGACATCACCACTGCCGGCCCTACATACCACAGTACTAAAGTCGGGTTCTACGGCGTCTGTGGGACAAGAAGCAGAAGTGCCGTCACAAGTCTCTGGAATATCACAAATTCCGCCCGATCCCCTGCAAACAGTATTAGATTGTGCCGTAATAAAAGCGTCAGTCGGACATAGAGTAGAAATACCGTCACAGGTTTCAGCAACATCGCAAGAACCATTAGAGGCCCGACAAACACTCCCTGCATTACCTGCTGGGTGAGAACAAGAACCCGTACCATCACAAACATCTAAGGTACAAGTATTTCCATCACTAGCACAAGTAGTAGAAGAATTGGGATAAACACAAGATCCCCAGCTTAATCCGTCAGAAGCGCAAGTCTGTACTCCGGTATTACAAGTCGCGGTCTGCGCACCACAAGGCAGTGTATCGTCTGGTGTACAAATAGGTGTCGGTGGCGAGCAAATACACTTTTGAGCATTTTGAGTACTACATATTCCATTTGGAGCACCAGGGCAACACCTACCAACCACGTTATTTCCGTCTATAAAACAGCCTGATACGTGAATGTTGGACTGACAAGAAGCAACAGTATTAACGTCATCGCCCGGCGGCGGACATATACATTGAAATGTTTCTTCGACACACATTGAACCATTATCGCAAACCTCACCGTTATCACAGCTAATTTCATTAGCCAAAACAGGGCGGACCTTAAAAAACAAAAAAACAAAACTAAATAGCAGCATAAAAAACAAAAAAACAAAAAAATTAACAACATCTATCCGTTTGGTTTTATCTTTTATGCTATACATTTATTTAAAATAGACACCCTAAATTATACCACAAGAAACTTTTTTTTAGTACAAAAAAGCTGGGTGTGATCTTACAACATATCCACACCCAGCTGAAATGACCTTATTTAGACCCGGGAATCACTGAAACACCATTGGCAGAAATCGAGGATATGATTTCCCTCTTTTTAGCAACAATCTCCTTTTTGCCCGGGGACAAAATCCATATGATATCGCCTACTGGAACGCCATTTATGGAAATATTCTGGACAACGGCACAGGCGGCTTCCAAAGGCCAAGATGCGCCTTCACTTCCGGTAGATATCTGATCCCAATATGAACCCCCCATTACTTGTGCGTTGTGAGGAGGGTTGACCTTGCACTCATAATTCGAGCGTACAATGGTCAATACCTCTTGGGCGATGAGAGAATCGGGCAGACGATTGCCCGTCAAAGGTTCGATATGATACTGAATCTTCGCATATGCGCCATGAAAGTTATGGAAAATCGTTTGATTCTTACCTCCCATCACTTCCCGGACGTCCTTACCAGAATATTGGGTAACGCCAAGCAAGGTTCCGCTTAAACGCACCCACTGCCCTTCTATTTGCACGGGTGGAAAACTATACGCCCGTCCAGATTCAATCTGCTGGATGCAAACACGTTTCCCGGGGAAATCGGATGGATTATCATAACAAATCGGCTCGAGATTTACGGAAAAGGCCGCCGATGAAAATAGAATTACAAGAGAAAAAAACAATCCAAGGTTCTTCATGACGACCTCCGTCGTTTTGAGTTTTCCCAGCCCCCTTCTCTTAAAGACTCGAAGGCCAGGTTTCTGGGATAATTTAATACCCGATGACAGGTGCTAAACTATCCCAGAAACTGATGTTTCCCGATAGATTATTAAAAAACTAGTATATCCTAATTATACACCTTTTTTGACATTTTGTCAATTGAGAAGCTTGGTGCTAAATGTCACGTAAATTCCGACTATTATCTGCCTAGTTGAGGTATTCTCCTGTATGGTTACCTGCAAGAGAACGTTGTCTTTGGTAGCAGAAAAAGATTTGAATTTTGGTTGGTCAATCATGCCCGCTGACCTCTTCCAACCGTTGTTATCCATGTAATCTTGATATGTCTGAAGATTATCGGCAATTGTTTTGCTTGTAACAAATTCCCTGACCAATTGCACACTGCCGTCTGAACTAGTTTTCTGATAGTTCTGCAAAACTTTGGCACCTTTCTCTAGCGGAATGTCCTTGGGAAAATTATCAGGCAATTTGTTAGCGGCCAGATCCCCCGCCAAGACACTTGGTACTGGTAACCTAGATTGATTTGGTTCAATCGATTTATTGGTCCTGTTGTAAATAAAAATTATGAGAATCAAAATAACTGCTGCGACAACGAGGAGAATGGTTTTTGCATATTCATTTTTAACTATTTTTGAAAACATTTGTTTGAATTTAATATACTAATTTTATGTCTATGCGGACATATAAGCAACAGTGCATATTAACAACCGACGGAACTAGTTCAAATTAACCTGCAAAACCCTGGATACTCCACGATAAGTCCCGGTCGCCTTTACCGGAAGAGCCAAGCAATCAGCCTGAACAAACGGTGCGTTGTTATTGTTACCGTTAGCGTAGGCTGCGCCGTTAGACATCACCGGCATAGTAGCTGAGGAATCTATTCTATTGGCATACAGACACCATTCAACGGCGCTCTCCGCAGCATAAAAAGCTGCGGAAGAATTTTTGATGTCAGCCGCAATTCTAACCTTTGGAACAAAGATCAAAGAGAGCGCAAAAACGACCGACAAAATGGAGCTTACCAAAAGCAAGGTCATAATTAACGCCACACCTTCCTGATTTTTAAATTTTATTTTAAATTTCATAATTTTACGTCTAATCAGAGAGGAACCTCTGCGAGACGGTTGTTTGTATATCCACAGTTTGTTGTTGTTTTGTTTTGGCGCTTTTAATCGTCGCCATTATAGTCACCCTCGGCTGTTTTTGATCATCAATTGTTGTGCCGACTATGCAAAACTGTAAGCGTGTAAACTGAACTGTGTTTGAATTCATTATACTATCAGTTCCATTAGCGTTCCTATGAATATCAGTCCCCGAAATTGAATAAACGATATTACCATTCACAGGATGTGTGATGTTCAAGGTTGTCGCCCAAGAGTTAGGACAGTTGGTATCTGGCCCGGATATCTGACTTACTCTGATTTCTTTGGCCATCGCTTCAAGAACGAAACTAGCGTTCTCTTCCGCTTGTTGAAGATTAAATGCTCTCCTCTGAGCATCCAAAGAGCGCAGAAACGAGCCCCCCATCAGTATTGCAACAACAGAAAAAATCATAAGAGTGGTCAAGGTCTCAATCAAAGTAAAACCAGCCTGATTAGATTTTGAATTATGGGCTGTGGGTTTTGGGTTTTGTTTTTCCATAGACTATTTCCAATTAAACAAATGCTCTTCCGCGCTCAACGTCTTACTTCCTCCGCCTCTTTCATTCCAAGTAATATTTACCACTATTTTCTTCTCAACATTAGGAACAATAGTAGTCACGACGATTGTTCTCTTAAACAAAGTATCGGTGCCGCTATCATAGCTAAAAATTCCCGTGCCAGAATCAAATTTTAAATTGGGGTTAGCACCCAAAGCAATTAGAGCCTGGGAGTCCCACTGAATCCTATAAGTACCGTCTGCAAGCGAAGTACCAAAAGGATTGGCGCCAGGTGGCGTATCCAAAAACCAATCTCGTTCACGGATACTTCTAACCACTTCTATCCCCTCCTGAGCCAAACCACTCGCAACAAAATTATTTCTTATTGTTGCGGCTGTCCGCAAATTCATACTCAAAACAAAAGTAGCGCCAGAAAAAACCAAGCTAAAAATAAATACAGCCACCAGCACTTCTATTAATGTGAAGCCCTCTTGTTGTCTAAGCGTTTTCATTGTTTGAACCATATACTAATTAATATCTATTCTACCTGAAGTATAAACATTTATGACTGTGCACGGACCTGAGACACAATTAGCCTGCCCATTCAATCTTATCGTTATGGCTACTGGTGCAACATTCAACGCGCTATTGTTATTTATATATGTTTTAGGATCAGGCGGTTCAAAAAATACATCATTAAAACTGGCTGCCATCACCATATTAGAGTTGATGACTTTCTTTGTCTCCACAATTGAGTCAATCCCGGCCTGATAATTATGATTTGAAGCCTGACAAGTTAAAGCTCCGTTATCCAAAACACCTGCATATATAAGATAGGTTGTTGAATCGACATAGTGAATACCGTATCCGCAAACAGTAACCCCCTGATAAAGACTCGCCGCCAAGGCCTTGGATTGTGCACCTCTAAAATCAGACACTATCACCGCCACCGCCTGATCACGGCCGGTTTTACCCTTTGGCGAGGATCTGAAATTTAAAATTAAAACCACCGAAAGAGTGGCTATAATAGCAGCTACGATAAGAATCTCCACCAATGAGAAGCCCTCATTTTTTTTATTCATATTTTGCCTCGACTAAATCCCCTCTTTTTATTTGTATTTTACCTGCATCTTCAATGTTAACCAACTTTTGGTTTAAATAAAGATGCCAACTTTCTCTAGCTGAATTGGGGAGGCCGTCGATAGAAGATATGGAAACCTTGCCATCCTTGTTAACAGAATATCTAAAATCAAAACCGTTGCCAGCAGAGGCTGCATAAACAACGTCCAGGACGCTCATACCAGCAACTATAGAACCCTGGAAGGTTCTAGTTTGTCCGTAGGTTGGTGAGAGTATAAATCTCGCACTGGGTTGAAAAACCTGAAATTTAAAATAAAAAATAAAAAGCGCGACAACTAAAAGAAGGACCAGGAGAAATAAATTTTTCTTAATATTTTTTAATTCTAATGCCATATATTTTCAATAAAATGTAAATTATCAGATAAATAAAATACTATTTGAGATCCAAAGAATACATATAGAGAAGCTGTAAAACTTATAAATGTGCCTAAAGGTAGTTTCGTACTAAGTCCGGCTTTTCTAAATAACAGCATAAATATTCCGACAATCGCCCCCAATGCAACCGCACCATATAAAACTAATAATACTCCTGTTGAACCAAATATAAAACCCAGAACGGCAGCAAGTTTGATGTCCCCTAGCCCCATACCCCTGCCACCAGAAAAAAACCAGATGGCAAAAAAAGGAATAAAAGCGAGGAGAAAACCCTCCAGACCACTAAATGATATCACGGGATATATAGCACGTTCTGAAAAAAATAATCTTTCGATTAAACCGTAAATTACCGTGGCACCTAATAAAAAAATAATGATAGAGTCCGGCAAAATAAAATGTTTGAGATCAACCAGCGCCAAAATTAAAAAAATCTCCAAAATGGCAACAGAAAAAATCCAATTGACCAATCCCAAAGGAAAAATAGTTTTGAAAGAAAAAAAGAATATCAAACCAGAATACAATTCTATAAGAGGATGAACGAAACTGATTTTAAATTTACAGTCACGACATTGGCCTCTTAGCATTAAGAAACTTACAAGAGGAATCAAATCGAACCATCTAATATTTTTACCACAACCTTCGCAACGAGACCTTCCGCCAACAATTCCCAACCCTTGCGGCAACCTGTATATAACTACATTTACAAAACTCCCCACCGCTGTGCCAATGATGAAGATAAACAAATATGGCATAGGGATGGGGAGTATATTTACTCTGAAATTTATTAACTATTTCTGACCAAGATCGAATACACAATCATTGGCAGCTGAAGTACAAGCCTCAGTAGCACCTACTACCGTAGCTCCGCCAAGAAAGGTTAATGGGCTTGCGCCACCAGCCGTTGTATTCAAATCTGCATCTGAAGCCAAAGCAGCTCTATTGTTTTGCTCTAATTCAGCCCAAACTTGGTACTTCGTAGCATTAGCAGCTGGTGTATAAGCATAGCCGTAACATTGCGCGGCACCACCTGCAGTTCCATTGTAGGTAGCGGCACAGCCAGTTGCCAAAGGATCCTTAGGCACGTTTAAAAGATATGTTGGGGTAAGTCCTGTCATATCGTTAGTGCTTAGATAGTTACCGTTGTCATCGAAATACAATTCAACAGCAGAGCGAACCTGGTTAACATCAGCAATACGCTTCGCGTCTCTTGCTTTTGCACGAGCAACACCCAATTGAAGCAACAAAAGAGTTGCCAAAATGGATATGATCGCGATAACAACCAACAATTCAATCAATGTAAAACCTTTTGAATTTCGACCATGACGACCCCAGCCCGAACCTGTAGTATCGGAGACTTCTCTAAAGCCAAGAAGGCTTAAAATAGTTGACACTTTCAGAATAGCACTTAGCGTTTATGGCCTAGCGTTCGCAATGCAAGCGCTAAAATTAATCGCTATGTACTCAATTTAGTAATTATGACCTGAATATATTATAAACTTTAGTTAACACCACAACAAATCAGTTATACACAACTTAATTAGCCAGCACTGACCAAACTATATATCGGCAATAGAACAGCAGCAACCAACACGCCCACACCAATACCCAAAATCAATATAAGGATCGGCTCAAGCAACTGAGATAGGTTTTGTATGCTATTTTCCGATTCCGTTTTGTAAAAATTAAATATATTTTCTAACATAAAATCAGTTCTTCCTGTTTTTTCACCGATGGCAAGCATCGAACTTACTAGCGAAGGGAACTCTTTGTTATACAGCTCAAAAACTTCTGATATTGTTCCCCCTCCCCTAACACTCTCCTGAGCTTTAGCGAGAATATTTCTGTATACGGCATTGCCCGCAACATTAGAAGTAATGGTCAATGATTCCAGTATTGGCACTCCTGATTTTATTAATGTCGCCAAAGTTTCAGCGATACGTGCAATATAGAAGCCTCTTACAACCTGTCCCAACTGTGGGAGATTTATTTTGAATCTATCAAACTTCATTGCACCATCTGGCGTTCTTATATAATAAAAAAGACCGAAGCACATGCCAAAAAACAAACCCATAAGTAGGATTATGTATCTATTAACGAAGTCTGTTGAAGCTATCAAAATCCTGGTCACCAACGGAATATCTTGCACACCCGCATCTTTAACTATAGACAAGAGCTGTGGCAAAACGGATGTCATCATAACTATTGCAACAACCAATAACGCCGCCAAAACAAAAGCAGGATAGGATAAAGCTCCTCTGATTTTTGAGTTAAGGCTCGCGCTACGCTCAAGGTAATCTGCCAGATAAGAAAGCGTCGTCTGCAGTTTGCCAGCAACTTCGCCAGCCTTAACCAAGCTCACATAAAACTTCGTAAAAACTTTTGGATATTCAGCTACAGCAACAGAAAGAGTCGCTCCCCCCTCTATAGAGGAAACTATGCCATTAATAACGGCTTTGAAAGAAGGTTTGTCTACCTGTTTTGTCAGGGCATGCAAACCTTCGACCAAGGGGACATCAGCATCAACCAATGTGGCCAACTGTCTGGTAAATAAAACAACATCTTTCTTGGAAGGTCTATCCAAAAAAGAAGAAATATCTTTAAGCGCGAGGCCTCTATCAGAGGCCACCAATGTCAAAACAATCAAATTCTTTTGATGTAAAATATTTACTGCCTGTTCTTCAGAAGGTGCGTCTATTTTGCCTTCCTGCAGTTCACCTGTCTGTTTTTTTGCCTGATATGAAAATTGCATATTAAAACTATCTGAGCAAAGTTCTTAATTCTGCCGGATTTAGAGAATAAAATTCGGCTTGTTCCAAAGTGATTTCGCCACGACGAACCAGATCGGCCAATGATCTATTTAAAGAAATCATACCGATGTCGGAACCTGTATCTATTGCCAAATTAAGCTGTTGGATCCTCCCCTCTCGGATTAGATTCCTAACAGCAGCATTAGCAATCAAAACCTCTGTGGCTGGAATCAAGCCTCCTTTTATTCTAGGTATGAGTCTCATTGATATTATACCGGATATCGTGTTGGCTAACTGAGATGTAATCTGTCTCTGCTGTTCAGGTGGGAAAATATCAATAATACGTTCGATGCTTTGCGCTGCGTTATTTGTGTGCAGGGATGCAAATACTAAGTGTCCGGTCTCGGCAGCGGTAACTGCAGTGCTGATTGTATCGTAATCTCTCATTTCCCCAACCATTATAACATTTACATTCTCACGGAATGTTGAACGTAGTGCTCTGTTAAAAGAAAAAGTATCAAAATAAACCTCCCTCTGATCAATTATGCTGCGATCTGGAGTAAATATGTATTCTATAGGGTCCTCAATTGTAACTATTTTCTCAGCCCTCTCGTGATTTATCGCGTCAATCATTGAAGCGAGAGTTGTTGATTTTCCGTGGCCATTTGGACCCACAACCAAAACGAACCCTTGCGATAGTTTAGTAAATATTTTGGTAATCTGAGGTAGATTTAGATCCTCAATACTCTTTACATCTTCGGGAATAAGCCTAAAAGCGGCTGCGTAATTTCCCCTAGTTTGATAAACATTTGCCCTGAATCTGACCTCATTGTTCAAGTCATATGCAAAATCTAATTCCTTTTCAGCAAGGAACTTCGCCTTGGCCTGATCCGAAAGCAAAGACAAAATAAGATTATCCAAGAGCGTTTTGTCTAATATTTTTTGATCAGTAAGGGGTATAAGCCTCCAGTCAACACGAATAGTGGGATAATAACCTGGGGATAAATGTAAATCAGATCCGCCCTTTTGGGCAGTTAGAGATAATAAAGAATCTAGTTGTTTTTTGTATTCTTCCATTATTTTGGTGTTTCTTCTTGTTCCTCTTGAGCTACCGTCAATAATTCATCCAAAGAAGTAAGTCCATGCAATACCTTAATTATACCATCTTGAAACATTGTTATCATCCCCTGTCTTTTTGCTTCTCTGCGAAGAGATTCTTCTGATATGTCCCCGAGTATTATTCTTTCCAACTCATCGGTCATCGCAAGGGTTTCGAATATACCGATCCTACCCTTATAAGATCTGCCCCCGCATTCCTTACATCCCTTTTCACTGGCTTTGTATATTTCAAAATTACTTTTCGGCAAATCTTTTTTGGCATCGGCAGGCATTCTCTCTATATTCCTGCGGATCATAAATTCCTCGCCTTCGTTGGCTTTATTTTTTACTTTGCATGTTTGGCAAAGTTTTCTTAACAGCCTCTGAGCTATGGCCAGATTCAGGGTCGGCGCCAAAAGATACTTCTCTACCTTCATATCAATCAACCTGGGAATAACTCCAATGGTATCGTTGGTGTGTATGGTCGAGAGGACAACATGTCCAGTTAAAGACGCCTGAGTTGCAAGACTTGCCGTCTCACTATCGCGCATCTCTCCAATCATAATTATATCGGGGTCCTGACGGAGAATATGTCTCAACCCGCTAGCAAATGTATACCCGATTTCTTCATGCGTCTGTGACTGGTTAACACCATTTACATAATATTCAATCGGGTCTTCAAGAGTAACTATATTTATTTCGTCATCATTTATTTCTCTCAATATAGCAGCGAGTGTTGTTGATTTACCTGAACCAGTAGGTCCGGAAATCAAAACTTCTCCATACGGCTTATCCATACTTTCCCTGACTAAATCCAATGACCGTCCCTCAAGACCCAAATCTGTAAGTTTAATATCTCCGACGAGAGGATCTAAAATTCTAAGAACTATTTTTTCACCATTTCTGACAGGAAAAGTTGAAACTCTAAAATCAACCCTCCTATCACCTATCTTCGTGGAAAATCTTCCGTCTTGAGCAAGACGAGTCTCATCTATTTTTAAATCAGATAAAATTTTTATTCTTGTCGCTAAGGCTGACAACAAACTCGTCGGAAGGGATAAAACAGTTCTTAAAACACCATCGATACGAAATCTCAAGCGAATTCTGTCTTCAAAAGGCTCGATATGAATATCGGATGCTCTGGTATCAACTGCATGTTTAACTATTATGGCAACTATGCGAGTAACTGGCGCTTCTGCTGTAATTTGTTCGAGCCCTCCGGTCTTTTCTCCTATCTTAAGTTCCTTTTGAGAATTCGATTCCCCCGAAAGCTGTTCGAGAGCACGGCCAACTTCTGTGGTAAGATTGCGGACGTTTTTGCTTAAATTATCAAAATCTTTATAACTTATTAGATACTTCTCCAGGTTCAATCCCTTATCAGAAGCAATAAATTTTACGGCCTCCAGTGCATCTATATTCTCTGGATTGATTATGCCAACCTTAAGCTTGCCGCCTTCGATACTAAAGGGTACAACCTTATAAAAACTTATTATATTCTCAGGAACTTCTTTTATCGCCTCCTTATCGATCTCGAAACCAGATAGATCTATAACCGCGATCTGGTAGAGCTGGGATTTTATTTTTAGGAGGTCTGTGTCGCCAATCAATCCCTTGCCAACCAAAATCTCGCCAAAATCTTTTTGATTAGAGATTGCTTCTTTTTCTAGATCGCCAACAACTTCAGGGCTTAAAAGGCCCTGTCTTAAAAGTTCCTCTTCTAAAAGTTGTGGTATTTGAAATGCCAAACTTGAATATTATCTTTATTGAATCGGTGCAAAAATATCAGCTCTGCCGCTAGACCCAGGCAAGACCGGTGAATCTCCAAAAATTCTAAGTGTTTTGAAAGAGTCATTATTAAAAGCCGAAAAGTCTAAGTTCAAATCTTTGAATTTACTTAAATCATCGCTCAGTGGAATATTCTGGGAAGATGTCGGAAGCTGAGACTGGGAAAATTGAGTATTATATAAATATCCTGCGGCAAAACCCAATGCAACAATTCCCAATAGTATTAGAATGCTAGTAGTTTTTTTATTATCGACTGGTGCCATGTAATTTAAATCTATTTAATATGATAAGCGTTCATAGACATCAAAATATTTAGTGACCCTGGCAAATTGTTTGCGATTGCGGCATCAACTTTGACCGCATCGTATATTCTAAGACTTTGCTCCTCCAATTTAAGGAAATTAGTAAAAGCAGAATAAGTTCCGACAAGATCTAAAGCAACTCCAACCTTTTTATAAATTTCGCTTGTGGTTGTTTTGTCTTCGCTAACAGTAATTCCAGTCAACTGAAGGCCAGACTGTTCCGCCATTTTTTGGACGCTCAGTATTATCTGGTCAGCATGCCTGTCGGCAGGTATGAAATTAGTTATTTTATCTATGTCTGATTGTCTCGATGCAATTTGAGAGCTTAATCTTTTAACATTTCCGACCAGGTTAGTTCTGCTATCTAGAACCGCCTGCCTAGAAGAAATCTCTTCTTTAAAACTCTTTATGGCACTGTATTGAGGCACGACAAAAGCCATTATAAAGAAGACACCGAAAGAAAAAATGATTGATGCCCAGATACTTCTATTCATTTATTTAGCTCTATTTATAAACTTACTGGCTTTAAAAAATATATCCATTGAAAAATTAACCTGTCCGTTTGATTGCGCCTGAACCTTGCTCAAGTCTATGTCTGAGACGAAATCAGCGCTATATAATCCAGCAATTTGCTTAGCCACTGTAGTTAAACCCGAAGCAACAGCAACAACTCCGATCTTCCCATTTCCGATATCAAAACTCATCGATTTAATCTGAACCTGGGGTTGTATCAAACTCTGGATTCTGCCGAAAGCGTCGGATAAAAAGATATGGTTTTGAATTATAGAATTGGCCAATGAAAGCTGCTTATAAGTATTGAGCAACTTTGCTTCTTCTTTTTTATCACGAGATTTTTCCAAAGTAACCAACCGGTCATCAATAGAGGCCAGGGCCGCAACCTGTTTGTTTTTATATGTTAATAGTCCAAAATAAGCTCCGGCCACCAAAATCAGAAACAAAAATGCAAAAACCAAGGGTCGATTCTCCCCTGGATTTTCTACATTTATTTTCTTCCTTGTTTCGGGAAGAAGTTGTAACCCTCCAATATCAGCCATCCTTATTTATTTTATCTTAAAAAGCTTATCTTGTTATGCACAGGTGGCAAAAATTTAGAACTCCCTCATCGCCAAACCTATTGATATAGGAAATGTATTGTTCAGCTCTGGCTGAATCTTCTTCAAACCTTCGGGCAAAACAAGTCTTGATAAAGGATTGCCGACGGTCACAGGAACGCCTAACCTGTTCCCGAAATAATTTGCGAAATTTGGCATATTCGCCAGCCCTCCAACCAATATAACCTTGCTAACCTTTGTGTTTTTTAATTCTTCATAACTATGCATTGTTTTCTTGGTTTCAAGTGCCATCATATCCAAAAGAGAACTCATGGCTTGTTGTATTACATTGTCCTCTACATCTTTAATCCCTATGCTTCTCTTCAATTCCTCTGCCCTGCTGATACTCACATTCAGTGCTTTTGAAATAGATCTGGTAATCTCAAAGCCTCCAACCTCATAATTGTGGCTTATTCTTTCATATCCATTGTCAACGATTAAAATAGAAGTGCTGCGTCCACCGATATTTACTATGGCGACTGGGCTAAGATCATTCCCGAGCAACGCTCTTATCAAGGCAGAATTCTCTGGCTCAAGTGCTCTAAAATTTAGCCCTGTAATTTTAATGATTGATTTGTAACGCTCTATCTCCTGCTTGGGCACAGCTATCAAGAAGACATCTACCGTCGGTGTTTTGCCCAGACCACCATTATTTGGCTGTTGAACACTCATTTGCCCCTGTTGATTATTTGCAATGTTCACTATTGACCAGTCCAGGATTACATCGCTTATCGGCAATGGTATGTATTTTCTTGCCTCGAAAGGAATACTCTTGGCAATGTCTTTCTCTGAAAGATACGGCATGGAAATCATTGTAGAAAAACTCGAAAATGAGGGAATCGAAACAACAGCATCGCTGGCTTTCATTTTACTTACTTTAATAATTTCCTTTATTCCCCAAGAGAGGTCATCATTGGTTAACTGGGCCACACTTTCGCTTGAAAGCTTGTTGGAAATGTTGACCGCATTGCCAACGGCCTCTAGTTGAAACATGCCATAGTTATCCAGCTTAAAACGCCCGCCTTCTTTAGAAAGCTCAACAATTTTAATTGCAGATGTGCCTATGTCTATACCCAGTTTGCTCTTTGATTTAAAGCTAAAAAAACTCAAAAAAGTTCTCGATTATTGTGCCGACAAGGACACGATAAGCGAGCATAAATAGAATCTATTGTCATTATAGCATTTAGAGAGTAAATATTATACACAATGGGTATTCTAAGAGATACAATTTTGGATATTATTTTCCCGCGTAAATGCATCGGCTGCAATCTTTTATTAGAAAATAAGCTACCGGCTTATTTTTGCAGAGAATGTATCAATTCAATAAACCTTCTCGGAAAAACGGCTTGTGCTTTCTGTCTTGCGCCAGTAGTAAACGGCAAAACGTGCCAATTTTGCATAAAAAAACATTATCTGGATAGGCTGTTGGTAGCTGCATCCTATGACAATCCTCTCGTTGAAAGATCTATAAAAACCATGAAATATCGTTTTATCAAACTACTGGCATCGGATATTTCTGAACTCATGTCCAAACATCTTAAAAACCAAAATTCAGTAGAGATCTCCAAAAACCCTAGAGAATATCTGGTTGTTCCCGTCCCTTTACATAGACAAAGATTTAATTGGAGAGGTTTCAATCAAGCAGAAGTAATATCTGCGAATCTATCAAAAGAATTAAATCTTAATTTAGAAACAAATCTGCTTATAAGAAAAACCGGCTCTAGACCTCAGGCTGAAATATCTGATCGATACTCAAGAATCCAAAATATAAAGGGTATTTTTCAAATAAACAAGGACATGGCATCCTCAGCAAAAGACAAAAAGATAATTCTAGTCGATGACGTATCTACCACAGGATCAACACTTGATGATTGTGCCAGAGCGCTAAAAGAGTGCGGTGTGAAAGAAGTAATCGGATTTGTTTTCGCCAGAGGCAAAATTTAAAACACCCGATTGCCGGGTGTTTTAGTCTAGTATTGTTTTTGCTATTTTATTAAGCTCCTCGAGACTGGCAAACTTTATAACTATGTTTCCGCCGCTTGCACCGCTTTTTATATAAACCGCGGCACCAAGATTCTTTGATAGATTCTGCTGTAATTCATCGAACCTAGAACCTGCAACCGGCCTAACTGAACCCCCCTGAGATATTTTGTGTTCTTTGGCAGCGCCCTCCAGATCTCTCACAGCAACTCCGCCTGAAATAATCTGTCTATACATCTCGCGCTGCTTTTTCTCGTCTTTAAACGAGAGAAGAGCTCTGGCATGCGTTCTGCTTATCTTGCCCATTCTCAACCCAGCCTTGATGTCTGCCGGCAAATCAAGGAGCCTGACTGCGTTTGCCACAACCTCCCTGCTCTTGCCAACCTTAGATGCAATATCCTTTTGGGTAAGTTTAAATTCGTTTGCTAACCTTGTGTACGCCTCCGCCTCTTCAAGAGGATTGAGGTCTTCACGCTGTAGATTTTCTACTAAAGCAACCTCCAACTTAATTTGATTCTCATCAAAATTATCTTTTACAATCGCCGGCACATGAGGCAAACCAGCCAATTTGGCTGCTCGCCAACGACGCTCACCAGCAATTATCTCGTAAGTAACATCCAATCCCCTGTCGGTTTCATGTTCAGTTTTTGTAACAAGCAAAGGTTGGAGTATGCCGTATTTCTTTATTGAAGTGGCCAACTCCTCCAAACCATTTTTATCAAAATCCTGCCTAGGCTGTTTTGAATTAGCCCTGACCTTGTTTATTTCAATATAAAAAACGTTGTCTTGGATCTTCGGAGTTACTTTATTTGTTTTGGCTGGGATCAAGGACTCAAGTCCTCTCCCCAACCCGAATAATTTTTTCATGAAAGTTTCAAAACTTCTTCAGCTAATTCTTTATAGGCTTGCGCTCCTTTGGATCCTTGA
>CAYRDM010000003.1:0-24836 GCA_964423175.1 uncultured Candidatus Saccharibacteria bacterium
TACGTCTACATAATTAAATGCAAAGATGAGACTCTTTATACCGGAATCACAACTGATTTAAAACGAAGATTAAGCGAACACAAAAACGGCAAAGGCGGGGCATATACAAAATCTCGAGGGGTAGTAAAAATTTTATATTCAGAAGAGCGCAAAGATAGAAGTACTGCATTGAAAAGGGAGGCAGAGATAAAAAGCTGGAGCAAAGAGAAAAAGTTAAATTTAATTAAGCCTCATGAATAAATTTATTTGGTTGGGACTATTTGTCGGGACAACTGTCGGGGGATTCGTTCCTTCAATTTGGGGCGCGAGCTATTTTTCGCTTTCCGGTGTTTTTTTCTCAGCTGCCGGAGGCTTGATTGGTATTTGGCTCGGATACAAACTTAGTGATTTTGATTAGATTGCGCGGTGCTATTTGTTTTGTTTATTTCCCAAACCACTAGTGCTAATATGTAATAAGTTAAATCAATAAATAAACTATTTTAGAGTTTTACTTGCTGATTCATTTTGAATAAGCACATAAAATGCCTAAATTTATAACTTATGATGAATTTTAAGAAGAATGTCGTAGTTTATTCCGTAGTCTCTTTGCTTTCGATTTTAACGGTTATCGGATGGTCGTTGGCTTTTAGCAGAGGTGATAGCGTCAATGCTGCAAATGAAACCAGTGATGACGGTGCCAAGGTTAGTCGTCAAGAATTGGATGCTTTGTACCAGGATGTATTTCATAGACCCGCCGATGAAGAGGGTATTAAGTTTCACTTGGGAAAAGATTTGAAGCAGGTTTTAAGAGATTTTCAGAATTCCGATGAGCAGAGATATTATGGAGCTTTGTTTAAGGCTGTTAAGGCATATGAAGAAGCCAGGCGTGCCCCTGGAACATTAACTGCTGAAGAAATTAGCGGTTATAAAACTCTTATTGATTCAGCACTTTCAAATTTATTGGCCTGGGTGGATACTTTGCCTGATCAGAATCCTTGCTTAGCACCTATAGATTCAGAGGATGCAAGAGAAGCAATACAGCAGGCTCATGAAATGTTAAGTTCGGTAGCAAAAGACAGGTCAGAACATGGTTTCCATGATGAAAATGAGATGATAGGGGAGCCTGTGGAAATAAAGATTTTTCATCCAAAATGTATAGAATCTACATCAACGCCTCACCCAACCGCCACTATGGTGCCTAGCCCCGCAGTAACACCGTCAGTTACACCATCATTTACGCCTGAACATTAGACAGAACTACATATCAGGCAAAGAAAGGATTCATAAAAAAGAGATATGAAGACTCAAATAGGAGAGTTAACTCAGAAGGCTAAAGAAGTGATGAGGCAATATAAGAAGCAATATCCCGGTGTCAAAATAGACCGGGATTATTTGCCTTTTAAGATTACTGAAGAATGGGGGGAATGCTTGCAGATATATTTGATGCTGACAGATCGTGGCCGTCAGAAAGGTAAGAATAAAGAACAAATACAAAAGCTTTTTTCAGATGAATTTGCTGACGTTTTCGCCTATTTGCTTATTTTTGCTGACCAAGAGGGCATCGATTTGGTTACTGCGATCACAAAAAAATGGTTTGCATATCTAAAAAATAATCGGCAGTAGGAGATGTTTTATCACTTGATTTAACTGTAGCCATAACTCGGTTTTTAGTTTGCTTTTGTTTATTTTATTGTCCCTCAATGGTATGATTTATCTAAAGTTTATTAAACCATTCTATGGCCGAAAAAGTGCCTGGTGCCTCACAATATAACTATCGCGATGAGTTAGCCGAAAACTTGAGGAGAGAAAAAAACAAGACAAGGCGTCGAGAGATTTTGAGTGAAGAAAAAGAAACTTCCGCATATCAGACCAATCGTGAGGAAACTCTTGAGCTTCGTCCTGAGAAAATGGCTGAAAGTGCAAAACAAAAAGAAACAGAAGCCATTAGAGAAAAAGAGCGCGCAGAACTTCTGTCAGAATTTAAAGCAGGAATGGCTGACTTCGAGGGAAGAATAGAAGATACAAATCGTTTGATTACAATTTTTTTCAGAGGTTTTTCTGAAGACCCAAGCGGTTTGCAGTTACCCGAATCACTTGAATCGGTTAAGTCTCGGGTCAAGGATTTAGAGCTTCGTGTTCTTGATACAAGGGGGTATTTAGTTCGCTGCTCTCAGCTGTTGTTGGAATTACGCAGGTTTTATATTGAAATGGGATCTAGAATAGACGAGGGCAAAAAGCACAAGGAAGAATTTATTAGGCAAATTGACGCCGTTCAAGCAGACTTGCGGGCATCCAAAGAAAGGGGTCTGTTTCATCAGACGAGATCCTATTTTGATATTCGTAAAAAAGAACAAGACAGTAAAAAATTAGAACAAAACGTTCGCGACGAGAACAAGAAGATAGATCAAGATAGCGAGCATTTGAACAGCATTGGCATGCAGATATATCTTTTAGAAGAAAAAATGTCTGGGGCGATGATTACAGAAATGAAAAGAGCAGGGGATGGTTTGAACGGTTCTATAAAGAAATTGTGGGAGGGTGTCAGCGGGAATACTCTTTTTGTTGAAGCACTCGGCAGCGAATATATTGAACAGTTTGTCGTTCCCGTTTTTGACTGGGCTATTGCAGAGCAGAAAAAGGGCATGACTGGTGAGTATTCTTACCGTCATCGTGAAAGGAAAATAAATGAGACGCTAAAAAGAGAAGTTATTGCAAAATTAAAGAATTACCTTGTCGTAAGAGACAATAGCGCCAGTGTTTTACAGCCGTTGCGTGAAATTATGAGCGATTTGCCCTCAGAATTGTCTCAGACCTGCCAGCCAATATTGGACCTAGGGTATAATGGCCCTGGCGAATGGCCGGATCCAATGGCCAAATTATTTACTCAATATGCGGTAAACAAAATTAACACAGGCACGGGGCATCTTAAGGCAGAAAGAGCAAAGCTGCCGCCAATCAATCAGCTGGAAAATTCTCACGCTGATTTAATGCGCAGACAAATTACAGATGACTATTATATGAGTTTTCCAAATAGTTTTGATTCATTGCCTTATAATATCAAGTGGCCCATAAGTTCTGGTCATCTCGATTACGATAAACTTCCAAACATGCCTCTCTGGGCAGGCGCCAGAAATTCTGTTTTTGTTCGTGAGGTTTTTGGAGAGTCGGTAGATGCTTTTGATAATAGGTGTCGCGATAAAATTCTTGCCGGCTCTCTTACCGATACAGATGGTGCTGTTATAGATAAGCTGTTTTATTACCCAACAGCAGATTCTGTCAAAACTCTGGTCCTTTTGGCTGCTGCTGATTTTGCTAATTATCGCACCACACATGCTTTCGGCGTTCTTCAAGGGTTATCGGAACGGCCGGATTGGACGCAGATTTTGGATGAAGCAGAAGCAAAGTATCCTGAACTAAAGCAGGCAAGAGCAATTCTCGAAAGCTGGCAATCAAGACTCAGGGAAGATCGAACCTTGGAACTCAGAGACTCCGTTGCTCCTTTCGCAATTTCATTATTGAAAAATGAGAGCGAGAATCAACAACAGAGCCGTCTAGCCAAGGAATCTTTGTCTAATGGAAAATTGATTGAGATTTTAGAAGCCAGTGGAAAAATTTCTGCCGGAGACGCCAAGTCGCTAGAAGCATTATGTCGTGAGATCGAACTCGATCATATGAACTCATATAGCTTTGCCGGGTTTGTGAGAGATTGTTTGACTTTGGACCTTAAATTACCTTTGCTTTATACAGTTTCAAGAAAAATTATGGAACCGACCGGAGAGATGATTGAAGTCGATGGGAAGATGTCCCCAATTTACCGTGTGAATGATGAGGCGAAGAAATATATCAGTTCGCCAAGGGTTGTTCAGAAAATAAAATCATGGTCGCCAGAGGAAAGTCTTGTTGGTGCAAGCAGAGATTATTTCAATCTTTTTCTAGATGCCTACAAGTATTTGCCAAGAATATCTGAACAGAATGAAATAATAGAAAGATTTTGCGAAGATTTTAAGGGACAGGAAACTATAGATTTTTATGAAAAAGTATCTCAAGCATTTGGTGAAACTGGTCAGATAGCAAATCATTCTGGAGCCCTGGGATACTTATTGAAAGCAGCTAGCCAAGGTAAAATCACTCAAGACAGGGTGTTGGAATTCTCAAAACCAATTCAAACAAAAAGAGGCGAGTTTTCAATAGCCCAAATTGATGGGCTAACATTTAGAAATCTTGCTTGGAGTTATCCGGGATTAATTTTACAAGATAACGACGGTTTGGATTTTTTGAGCCACTTGAACGAAAGAGGTCTTAATGCGCTTGATGTTGATCTGGATTTTTCCATGGGCAGAAAATATGTTGATTCCTCAAAAAATGTCCTCGATCCATCTAGCAGTCCCCGAAGTTTTTCTTTGCAGGTGTTTTCCATGACTTTTGGGCAAAAAACCATACCATCTCTTGTGGAAGGTTCCGAGATCAATTCAGAGAACTGGAAAGACCTAATGATGGCCTTTATCGGTTTATCTGAGGGAGCTTGGGGTGGCGGAGAAGGAACAAAAGAGGCAAGTGAACAAATAAAGAAAATTTTTGAATCAAACGATGCCAAAGATTTGTGCTTGAATGAAATGAAAAAACTTTGGGTAGCTTATCTAGAAAGAGGCGAGATTAATGATCTTCCTTTTTCTTTGAATGCTATTATTGATTATGTCAAAAAAAATGGCGGTGCCGGACCGTTAAGCCAAATTGAATCTTTGTGTTTATTTATTGATGCCTATCGAGAATCCTTGTTTAATAATCGAACTGTGACAAGAACAAAAAATGAAATCATGAAAGGGCTTGCCTCAGCGGAGAGAAGATTTAAAAAAGAGAGATGGTCCAATGAGAATATGGCAGATTTCTATAATATTTCGCGAGACGTTATGGCCGCTGCTCCAAGCTTATTTTCTGCGTATTTTAAATTATTTGAAAAACTAAAACCCAAGGACTTCAAAGATTTTTCTCAGGATATATTCCCCTTGCATAGAGTCGTTATGTCTTTGTCGGAGAAACGTGACAAGAACGGGGATCCGTCGTTCGATAAAAAAGATTTGGTTAAGATGCGCAAATACGTTGCTGGTGTATCTGATGAATCGGGTCAACTTAAGTCGGTAGAAAAACAAAAGGAAGAATTGATGAAGCTTATCCTGGCCATGTTTAAAGAGAAATTCGGTGTAATCAAGGTGCCGCAGAATTTAGATCATGAACATGTGAGATCTCTAACCGATGTTTCGATGTATTTGTCCAACTTGGCGGGCAAGAATGAAGAGGAAAATGGCAAAAACGAAACAATCCTGAGTTTTTACTTGGCTCTTGTAATCAATGACAAATGGAATGATTACCGACGAGGATTAGAAATAAATCCAGAAGAATTTTTAGAGTCTGAGAAAGCGGAACAAATTAAGTCATATCTAGAACAACGGGAAAAGCTTAATCCGGTTATCCCTAAGAATATTGGCATAGATGCCAAGGAAATGGCGGAGTTTAATAAAATCCTTCAAGAAGAATCGGAAAATGTAACTGTCGGTAACGTGGAGACTGTTGATGTAAAACTGAACAATGTCATTTATAACTTGAGAGGACTTCAAGATCTTGATCTTTATCCTGATCCGATGGATAAAAAAAGAATGGCGCTGCTTTTTGAGTACGGTAATAAAAAAATCGGAGCAGTATCGGCCAGAATGTATCAGCAGTTGGCTAAACCCGGCAAAGAATTTCAATTTAGTGAAGATGACGGACAAATTAAAAGCCAAATCGAGTCTATTATGAGTGAAAACGGCGTGGAGTTAACTGCCGAGAATATAAAAAAATATTTCCAGGATGAGATTAAACCCCTTGCTGTGGTTGCAAATATACTTCATTTCATAGAGGAAATCGGTGTTGAAAAAGAAATAGCGGAATTACAAGAAATTTTGAAACCCTCGGAAGGTGTTATTGCCGTTTTTAATAAAATCGGAGAAGAGTTTAAGCTGGCATCTGGGGCCGTGGCCATATCTCAGGATTTAGAATATCTTGATAATCTTGTTGTTAAAAAGGCCAGTGAAATGAATGAGTCAGAAATGCAATTGGTCAAGACATACATTCTAAAAGTGAGAGAGAAGCTTACAGTACTCGAGAATATTTATGATCAAGTCGGTAAAAAATTTGCAAGTATAAAACAAGGACAAGCTGAGACTAAAAATCAGATTTTGAGAGGCAAGTTAGAAGATATTTCCAAGGTCATCGATAGGCCGGAATCACAACAGATTATAGCAAGCACGATGACCAATAGCTTAACCTTTATTATAGAAAATATGAGAGAATGTCTCTCGTGTGTTCGACAGGGTGCCAATAATGATACCAATCTGACTTTTGGGGATCAGAATAAATTCTATCTTTACAGCAAATCAGACTTAAGGGCTGGTAGTATTTCTGATGAAATAGTTTTTTTTGAGCCAGTTAAGTTTTCCGGAAGTGGCCAGCAAATGGCATTTGTTTTTGATAGAATTTATGGCACCAACACGCCTGCAATTCTAGTAAATCAAATCGAGACTGTTTATAAAAAATATACCAAGATAAAAAGGCAGTTCCCTAACGCCAAGATTTCTGTTTTTGTTTCGGATGCTGCTATCAGTGCAGGTAGTATATCCAGGGAACTGCTCATCGGAAAACTAAAAGAAAAAATCGGAGCTAAACTTAATACTCAGGAAATAGAAGAGGCCGAGGTGGACGTGGTTCAATCAGCCTCTGGCGACCACTATGTTGAGTTTGGAGGAGGTGCTAGGGACTTTGGCAAAAGGCAGATTGGTGGTGTATTGTTAATGTAGTTCTAAAAGAGATTTTTATGATAGCTATTTACTGTGTTTATATTTAAATTAACAACTTTTTTCCTACTTTTGGCCATTTTCTTGATGGTTATTTTTGGTGTGGCTGTGGGAATGAGAGCCGACGGTATGGGCCAAATGATAGATTGCACGTTTACCATTGGCGGAGCGTTTTGCCAGATGGGTATATTTGAACATCTTTTTAGGTTTCAGCAGGCTTTTACGGGGGTATTGGTTAAGATTATTTTATCTATTTTGTTTTTTTCCGCTACCTGGCTTTTGTATGAAGGCAAGGTTTTGTTCCCTTTGAAAGATAACCGGCTAATTTATTTCAAAAAGATGAGAGAGCTTGAAAATATTTTTGACAATTTCTTATCAATACTCTCAGACGGCATCATTCAAGCAAGAATTTACGCCTAACCCCGCGGACCTATTTATCGGTCATTTTAGGGTTAGGCTTTTAATTTAAAAAAATATGAATACAAATGAACTTAAAAAAGAATTTTTTCGCATTAGCGGTATGCATTGCCGATCTTGCGAAATATTAGTTGAGGATAATATCTCTAAGGTAGATGGAGTCAGAAAGGTTAATGTAAACCATAAAAAGGGATGGGCGGAAGTTTATTATGATCAAAGACCCCCGCAGATTGAAATAGAAAGAGCGGTAAGGAATGCCGGTTATGCCTTGGGTATAAATAGAAAACGTCCTTTTATTTCCAGTGACCCCATGACATATATTGAGTTAGTATTCGCAGGCAGTATATTATTCGCTATTTTTATTTGGCTCAAGGTTTTTGGTGTTCTGAACTATAATTTTCAGTTTAGTTCTACACCAAGCTTGTTGGTTGTTGTTCTAATTGGATTAACGGCTGGGATATCAACATGCATGGCTCTCGTCGGGGGATTGGTATTGGGAATCTCAAGCCGTCATGCTGAAATACATCCCGAAGCAACAGCGGGCCAAAAATTTAAACCGCACCTTTTCTTTAATTTGGGCAGACTGTTATCATACGGAGTGTTTGGCGGACTGATCGGCTTTGCTGGTTCAGTGTTTCGTCTCTCAGGTTTAATGCTGGGTCTGATAGTTATTCTTGCAGGAGTTATAATGTTTTCTCTGGGTCTTAAGATGACAGAATTATTTCCAAGATTGAGTGGCGGTTTGACGTTGCCCAAGTCGCTCAGTCGTTTTTTGGGCATGAATCATGAAACGAAAGAATATAGTCACAAAAGTTCATTCGTGACAGGGTTGCTGACGTTCTTTTTGCCTTGTGGCTTTACTCAAGCTATGCAGGTTTATGCCATTAGCACTGGTAGTTTTGTTCAAGGAGCTTTGATTATGTTTTTCTTCGCGTTGGGAACTATGCCAGGCCTTTTGGGTGTTGGCGGATTGGCCGCGATTGTTAAAGGAGCTTTCGCTCGTTTCTTTTTCAAATTCGTTGCCTTGATACTTTTGATTCTCGCAGTATGGAATATATCAAATGGATATAATTTAACCGGAATTACTTTTGGTGGCTGGAGTAAAAATAGTTCCAAGCAGGAAATAAGTGGTAAGATTATAAATGGCGAGCAGGTAGTTAGTATCACCCAGTCAGCTTATGGTTATTCACCGAATCGTCTTACTGTGAAAAAGGGCATTCCCGTTAGGTTGCTTGTAAATGCAACAAACTTATATGTTTGTTCTTCGGTCTTCGTAATTTCTAAGTTTAAGATTTATTTGAGACTTAACGAGGGAATTAATGAAATCAAATTTACACCCGAAGATACAGGCCCGATCAAGTTCAGCTGTGCGATGGGCATGTACACGGGCGTGATAGAAGTGATCAATTAACAATGGATAAAATTATTATTACAATTTCGGGTTTGATTGCGATGATCTTTACATATTGGTTTTTCTTGATGAAAAAAGAGAAGATAATTAAGGCGGGTGAATCAATTGATATTGTCGTAAAAGGCGGTTATTCACCGGATGTTGTGTCTATTCCAAAAAATAAAACAACCAAACTGAACTTTATTCGTAGAGATCCATCAAATTGTCTCGAGGAGGTTGTTATTGGCGATTTTAAAATTCGCCGGCAGCTTCCATTAAATCAAAAAGTTACTATTGAACTTACTCCGCAGAGAGCGGGGGAATTTAAATATTCCTGCGGTATGAATATGTACCACGGCAAGATCATCGTAACAGAATAGTTCCATGACAAATATTAAAAAAACCTTCTCAATTAAGGGCATGCACTGTGCTTCATGTGTTTCGGTTCTTGAGAAATCTCTAAAAGGCGTAGACGGGGTATCTCATGCCAACGTAAATTTGGCAACTGAAAAAGCGACTGTTGAATTTGATTCGGACAAAGTAACAGACAAAATATTATCTTCTGCAGTAGCCAATGTTGGTTATCAGGCGCTCATTGATGAGGAGCTACAGTCAGAAGATCAGGAAAAAATTCGTAAACAAAAAGAATTGGCGGCTTTAAAACAGAAGGTCATTTTAAGTTTAATTTTCGGCGGTCTTATTTTGTGGGGAAGTTTTCCGGGCCTTATGAACACAGCCCCCAAGATATTACAGAATTTTTGGCTTCAATTTATATTGGCTACGCCAATTCAGCTCTGGGTGGGTTGGGAGTTCTATAGAGGAGCTATTTTGTCTTTGAAGCATCGCGCGGCAAATATGGATACGCTCGTTGCACTCGGCACAACGGTTGCTTTTATATATTCAGTTTTCGTCACCCTGCTGCCAAATATTGTAAAACGAGCCGGCATTGAACCTGTGCCTTATTTTGATGTTTCCACGATTATTATTGGTCTCATACTTTTGGGTAGATATTTTGAAGCTAGAGCTAAGGCGGGCACATCCGAGGCAATTAAAAAATTAATAGGACTGCAGGCGAAAACAGCAAGGATTCTGAAAGATGGAGAAGAATTAGATATTCCAATTGGCGAGGTTGTACTTGGCGACATCATTCGTGTTCGTCCCGGAGAAAAGGTGCCTGTCGATGGGGTTATAGTAGATGGCGAATCCTCTTTGGATGAATCAATGGTAACAGGTGAAAGTATTCCTGTAGATAAATCAAAAGATGACATCGTTGTGGGCGCAACAATAAACAAGACTGGTACATTTACTTTTAGAGCAACGAAGGTGGGTGCCGATACGATGCTTGCCCAAATTATCAAGCTTGTTCAGGAGGCACAGGGGAGCAAGGCGCCGATACAGCGTTTGGCGGATCTGGTGTCATCGTATTTCGTTCCCGTTGTTATAATTTTGGCAATTTTTACTTTCATCGTTTGGTATAATTTCGGACCGAATCCTGTTCTTCTTTTTTCTTTGTTGAATACTGTTGCTGTTTTAATTATCGCTTGTCCTTGCGCTATGGGTTTGGCTACACCAACAGCAATTATGGTTGGAACAGGGAAGGGTGCTGAGCACGGGATACTTATCAAAGATGCTGAGAGTTTGGAGATAGCTCACAAGGTCAACACAATTATTTTTGACAAAACCGGCACACTTACAAATGGCAGACCCGAGGTTACAGATGTTATTGTTAATTCAAAAGATTTTACCGAGAATGATGTTTTGGGACTGGCCGCTTCGTTAGAAAAAGGATCAGAACATTCTTTGGCGGAGAGCATTGTAGTCGAAGCTCAAAAGAAAAATTTGGAGCTCAGGTCAGTCACTCAGTTTAGCGCTATTCCTGGCCATGGAGTTGAGGGTTTGGTTGGCGGCAAGAAACTGACCCTGGGCAACAGGAGATTAATGGCAAAAGAAAATATTGATATTTTGACAGCAGATAAAATCATTGAGAAGTTAGAAAATGAGGGTAAAACAGTCATGATGCTGGGATCTGAAAATAGGCTGATCGCTTTATTCGCGGTTGCAGATGTAATAAAAGAAAGCGCCAGATCTGGAATATCTCTTTTAAGAAAACTCGGCATAGAGTCGGTGATTATTACCGGTGATAATGAGAGAACGGGAAAAGCGATTGCAAAACAATTAGGGATAGAAAGAGTTTTGGCTGAAGTTCTTCCTGATCAGAAGGAGGCTGAAATTAAAAAGATACAAGCGGAAGGCAAGATTGTGGCCATGGTTGGCGACGGCATAAACGATGCTCCTGCTCTTGCCGCGGCTGATATCGGCATAGCCATGGGCACAGGAACGGATGTGGCCATAGAAGCTGCAGACATAACTCTTATTAACAAAGACTTGTCTTCTGTGGCTTTTGCTATTCAATTATCTAAGAAAACAATGCGCACGATAAAACAAAATCTTTTTTGGGCCTTCGCCTATAATATTATTCTTATTCCTGTCGCAATGGGGGTTCTTTACCCTTTTTTCCACATCTTGCTTAATCCCATATTTGCTTCTGTCGCCATGGCGACCAGCTCAATATCGGTAGTTTCTAATTCTCTCTTGCTCAAAAAGAATAAAATAACCAATTAATTAATTGGTTATTTTTGAGTGGGAGTATATAAAAGTTTGAGTTTTTCGATTCCGCGGTGTAATTGTACCGCCGTGGCATTTGCTGATTGTCCGGTAATGAGAGATATCTCTTTGAGGGACAGGTCTCTTATGTATCTCATGTGCATCACCTTTTGATATTTTTCCGGCAGCTGTTGGATTAATAGAATGGCAGCCTTGCCATCTATGGTATTAAAATGGTGTTCCGGATGACCGATGGGTTGTTCATAACCTTTTGCCAAAAGAGCATCAAGCGAAACGGTTTTATGTTTACGGTATTCGTCCACGATTAAATTGTTTAGAACATGGTATAAGAAGGCTTTCATTAAATCGATTTTGCCTCCTTTGACGAGGTATTTCCAGGTTTTTAAGAATGTTTCTTGAACCAAATCTTCGCTAAGAGTTCGGTCCCGTATTTTAAAGAAAGAGTAAGTGTTTAATCCTTTCTCATGATCTTGATGCGCTAGAGTTAGTATAATCTTTCTTTTTACTTCTTGTTTAGGTGTCAACATTAGTTATGCCGTACAAGGCGGTCTTTTATTACAATGTGGTTACATACCAGAGTAGTAAAGACTGATTAAGCAATGCCTTGCTGTGAAAATTACGGTATATGAGAGGACACTTAATTACAGGAAGATTACAAAAATAGAATATAGCGTATTTGCGTTAAGCATGACACCTATGGGTTGGAATAGCAAAGCTATCGACTTATTGAATTGTGTGTTAAGGTTGGTACATGGATATAATAAAAAAGTATATAGGCAAAAATGATAAGCCAAGTGACGCGGATTTTTTTGCGCGTTTTTGGGAGAAAAGTTGGACATATGTTAAGACTGTCGTAGATATTATGCACGAATCTATTTTAATTTTGGACCAGGATCTAAGAATTGTTGCTGCCAATGAGGCATTCTATGATACCTTTAAGGCAAAAATAGAAGACACGGAGGGAAAAATTGTCTATGAATTGGGAAACGGTCAGTGGGACATCCCGTCTTTAAAAAAACTTCTTGAGGATATACTTCCGAAGCAGACAGTTTTTAAGGGTTTCCAGGTGGCACACGAGTTTCCATCAATTGGCCGCAAGGTTATGATATTAAATGCTCGGCAGATATTTATTAAGGATGATGACGCCTCAGAATCATTTCCGCCTATTATTCTTTTGGCCATGGAGGATGTAACAGAAATGATGGTGGTGGCAGAGAGTCTTTCGGGCCATGCTAAGGAAATTGAGGCGAAGCTTACTGCAAGAAGTCAGAAGCTTGAGAGCCATATCGGAAAGTTAGAAAAAGAAATTAGCGAACTCAAAAAGGGGTCAAACAAGTCGTAATAGCCAAATTACAAAAACCCTCCATTCTGGAGGGTTTTTGTTTTGTAATGTTTTGGCTTTTGTAACGGCATCTTTATGTAAGGGTGGATTCTGGTCGATAATACTTTTAACTTGAGGAATAACGAGATTAAAACTAAAAATTTTATTTTAGTCAGATCAGACATTATTTTGTCGGCAGCATCTGCTAAATCTAAAAAATCTAATCATATGATTTTGACCATTGGTCTTGTTTTGATAGTTCTGTGGTTAATCGGTTTTGTCGGTTTCCATATTGTAGGTTGGTTTATACATGTTTTGTTCGTAATTGCGGTGATTATGTTTCTGGTCCGCATAATTAGGGGTAAATAATGCAAGGTCGATAGTGTTTACAATAATTTTCTTTAAAATAATTAATTTAAAAATAACTAATAAAAACAAATATGAAAAGTTTCTATAAAAATTCAATTCTAGCTGTATGTGTACTAGCTTTAGTATTTACACTAAGCCATGTGTTTGCTGCAACTTCAGTCAGTCTCGGAACTGCTGATAGTTTTTCTGTTTTGTCCGGTTCATCAATTGTTGATTCAAATGTTTCGACCATCGTCAGCGGAGATGTTGGATTGAGTCCGGGTACTGCATTCGGTGCGTTAACAAGCGCGGAGGTCGTGGGTACTATTTATGCCGTGAATGCTAGTGGTCCAGATGGAGCCCTCGGAGATAACCCGGGATTGGTTAATGGGGCAAAAGTGGATTTGACCAATGCTTTTAATTCTATTACTTCTCAACCAACCACCGGTGTTATTGTCGGCGATTTGGGTTCTCTTCCTCAGCAAACTTTGACTCCAGGCGTTTATGATGACAACAATGCGCCAGATTCTCTTCAGATTACGGGAACACTTACATTGGATGCCCAAGGTGATCCGGATGCCGTCTTTATATTTAAGACTGGTTCAACTTTAACAACTGCGGCTGGAAGCACAGTCAGTCTTATAAATGGAGCGCAAGCTTGTAACGTTTTTTGGCAAATTGGTAGTTCTGCAACTCTTGGGACAGGTTCTACTTTCAAAGGTAATCTTATGGCGGCAGTGGCGATTACGGATAATGGCGGTTCAAACGTAGAAGGAAGGCTTATGGCAAGCACTGGCGCCGTTACATTAAATAACACGACTGTTACAAAGGCTACCTGCGTGGTACCACCTACACCTATCCCAACTCCAGTTGCCACTCCAGTACCAACTGGCGGCGGTGTTGTTGGCAGTAGCACATCTGTATTGCCTTTGATCGGGGTTATAAAAGTGCCTTCCCCGTTGTCTTTGCCTTCTGGACCAGGAGGTGTTGTCTATAATTATACCGTTTCAAATGTCGGAGTTTTCCCAATGAGCAATATAATCGTTAAAGATAACGAGTGTTCAACTGTAACTTTTGTTTCTGGAGATTCTAATAATGATTCAATGCTCGATGTTAATGAACAATGGCATTATCGTTGCGCTGTGAATCTTTTGAAAACGACTACCAATACTGTTACTGCGACTGGGCAAGCAAATGGTTTCACTGCTATTGATACAGCAAACGCAACCGTTGTTGTTAGTGTCCCAATAATACCGCCATTAATCAATATAGTTAAAAAACCAAGTGTTTTCATTGTTCCAGCCGGTGGAGGAGAGGTAACTTATACATATACAGTAACTAACCCAGGCACCGCACCTCTAAGCAATGTGAGCGTGATCGATGATAAATGTACGGGTTTGCCTGGCCGTGTTCTTGGACATCCAGGAGACTTAAACCACAATGACTTGCTTGAAAGCAATGAAACCTGGAATTTTACCTGCACCTCAAATATTAATCAAACGACGACGAATACGGGTACTGCAGAAGGAAGTGCAAACGGATTGACCGCGATAGATTATGCACTTTCAACTGTCGTGGTATCTCTTCCGAAGTTACCTAATACCGGAATACATGAGAATGGCAAAGGGTTCCCTTGGAATGTTGTTGTGCCTCTGGTTCTGGGTATCGCAACTTTTTTCTATGTTGTCAGAAGGAAACAAACAAACTGATTCAATCGTAGAGATTAATTAAAAAATAGAACCAGATAAAAAACTATCTGGTTCTGCTCGTTCTTGTTTTTCCAAAGTTATGAGACTGAAAATATTATTGAGGAGGATATTTTTAATTGCCGCCAGTACGAGTTTAATTATTTATGTGGGTTTTGTTTACTATCTTATTTTGAGAAGTTCTAAATACGCAAATTCATCTCAATTTGTTAAAAATGATTCCTCAATTCCAGTAAAAGTTGAGAAGAAGATAAAAATCGGCTTACCGACACGTCTGATGATCCCAAAGATTAGTATAGATTCTTCTGTGGAAAATGTTGGACTTACATCTAAAGGGGCTGTAGATGTGCCGCAGGCTCCTGAGAATGTCGCTTGGTATGGTCTTGGGCCTAGACCGGGAGAAAGCGGAACTTCTGTTATAACTGGGCATTACGGAGGGTGGAGAAAGGGTGTGATAACGGCTTTCAACAATTTATACAAACTACGCAAGGGCGATAAAATTTATGTGGAAGATGAAAGGGGAACAGTAATTTCTTTTGTGGTTAGCGAAAACAGAAGATATGACCCAGAGGCGGACGATTCAAAAGTTTTTGACTCAAATGACGGCAAATCCCACCTCAGCCTGATTACTTGTGAGGGAGTGTGGGATGAGCACACTCAGCAATATACGCAGAGGCTAGTTGTATTCGCCGATAAAATATAATTTCAAATGTAGTTTATGAAAATAAAAATATTTTTTAAAAAAACCATCTATCTCTTGGGTATTCTGAGCCTTATCTTGTTTGTTTATGGTATAAAAATGGTTTTTGCTGAAACGGCCCAGACTACTCAAAGCACATTGTATGTTCCGTTAATTGGGATCTCTTCGGTGCCGGATCCTTTGGCGCTACCGAACGGACCGGGTAATGTAACTTATCACTATGCAGTTAAGAATTTTCTTAGCGAATACCCCCTGGACAATGTACAGGTCTTAGATGACAAATGCAGCCCCGTTAAATTTATAGAAGGAGATGATAACGGTAACGGTAAACTGGATTTTAATGAAACCTGGAGATATTCCTGCTCTATCAAGATTTTTGAAACTACTCAGAGCGTAGCTACAGCAATTGCCACCTCAAACGGACTTCCGGCCGCTCACAAAGCTTATGCAACAGTTGTAGTCGGTTCTGACAAGAGCGCACCTCTGGTCAATATTATTAATGTTACTAAAGTCGCCTATCCTCTGACACTACCTAGCGGGGGAGGTGATATCACTTTTACTTACCGAGTTAATAACCCAGGAGTGGTGCCTTTAAGTGACGTAACGGTCAGTGATGATAAATGCAGCTCTATTTCCAGTAAACTCGGAGATACAAATGGTAATAACCTTTTGGATATAAGCGAGGTTTGGGTTTATACATGTACGGCCCATCTTTCAACTACGACTACGAATACTGTTAGCGTAACTGCTTCGGCTAACGGTTTGAAGGCAGTCGGTTATGCCACCATTACTGTCACGACTAGTGTGCCGAGTCTTCCGGATACGGGTATGATTTTTAATTTAAAAATTGTTGTATGGTCGACCATGCTGGGAATTTTAGTCGGGCTTATTGTTTCTTTTTTCTTAATCAAGAAAAGCAAATTTTTTAAAAAACAATGAAGATATCAGATCCTTTAAGAGTACTAATTATTGTTGTTATTTTTGCTTCAATTGGAGGTTTTGGGGCTCATTTTTTATTTACTCAATTTGGCCATGGCCAACCCATGAGTAAGTTGCCAGATAAGTTATTTGGTTGGAAATATCCCACAGTTAAGTTCCCCTTAGTTGGAACAACTTCGAATCAGGTCGTGTATTCAAGTATAAGAGATCCAGGAGGTATACCCCAGGGCCTCCCTGTCCGTCTAAAGATTCCTGTCATTGGAGTGGACTCGGCGATTGAAGATGCTCTGATTACGCCTGACGGGAGAATGGATGTGCCTTCAGGATCAAAGAACGTTGCATGGTTCGCACTTGGTCCCCATCCGGGGCAAGCAGGGAGCGCCGTTATTGGAGGGCATTTCGGTATTTCTAATGGCCTGCCATTTGTTTTCTATAAATTAGACCAGCTTAAGATTAGTGACAAAGTTTATATATTAAATGATCAAGGTGACACATTGGCTTTTCAAGTTCGTTATATAAAATTATTTGATCGAAATGCTGACGCTACAACTGTTTTTACTTCCCAAGACGGACTGGCCCACCTCAACCTTATTACTTGTGAGGGAATCTGGAATCAAGTTAACGGTAATTATCCTCAGCGAAGAGTTGTGTTTATGGATGCTGTAGCTTCAGAAGGAGCTGCTCCTGCTAGTTCTATTTTCCAGAGAAATCTTAGTATTGGTTCACAGGGTGCGGATGTGGTTGCTCTTCAAACTTTTCTCGAGGAAAAGGGATTTCTTGCCATGCCCCCTACTGTTGCAAAGGGTTATTTCGGTAAGCTAACACGCTCATCGGTTGCTAAATATCAGACAAGCGTAGGTCTGAATGCTAATGGTATTTTTGATTCATTAACAAAGGGCAAACTTATTCCTGAAATTGCAATTAAACCAGCTCTTCCAGCAACTGCATTAGAGCCGACCCCGGAACTTTCTAAGACTCAGACCTTCGTGGGGCTTATAAAGGATTTATTCGGAAATTTCAAAGATGGCCTAGTAACCTGTTTGCTCATTATTTCTATAGCTTTCATCATTTTTAAAATTATAAGATTGAGGGCTCGCTTATAAAATATGAAAAAAAAGCTCTATCGTGGTTTGGTATTTTTATTGTTTTTTTTGTTGTTCGGCTTTTTAACTAGCCTTAAAGCAGAAGCCCTTGTTACTGGAATGGTTTTAGAGGGAGATAGTATCCCGGTCAATTTTAATTGCAATGATTTCAACGACCCTGTTTATGGTTATTTGTCGTCTGATCATGCCAATACTACCCCAATACTCGATATTCATTGCAGCGATTTTACTGGTTTAATATATGCAAATTCAAGTCTGCCTATCGGGGTAAGTGTCGATCTTATAGAGGCAAGTGGCTCGGCCGGTGCTGGAAGACATAGCTGCGACGGTAAAACTTACGATGAATGTTTAATTAGAATGGACGGCGGAGCAGTAACTGGCACTTTGTTTATTCAATCATCAATAGCACCAACACCTCTCCCATCTCAGGGGACAATTAATATTACGAAGACAGTTATTAATGACAACGGTGGGGTGAAGAGTGTTTCTGATTTCCCATTGTTTGTTAACGGTACTTTGGTTATTTCAGGAATGACCAACGTTTTTCCAGCATCCGTTTCATATGCAGTAACAGAAACCTCTGATCCCAATTACACTCAAACATTTTCTGGCGATTGTGATATTAACGGACATCTTAATTTGAACCCGGGCAATAATAAGTTTTGTATTGTTACCAATGATGATATCGGCCAGTTGGTGAATAATCATGGTGGAGGGGCTGTCGGCTCTAGTGTGGTCGCAGTCGGTTCGACGGGGACGGTAAATGTATTAAAAATAATTATCAATGATAATGGAGGAACGAAAACTATCGCCGATTTTCCATTGTTTGTTAACGGTACTCAGGTAATTTCTGGGGCTACTAATACTTTTCCTGCGCCAGCAGTTTCATATGCCATAACAGAAACCTCTGATCCCAATTACACTCAAACATTTTCTGGCGATTGTGATATTAACGGACATCTTAATTTGAACCCGGGCAATAATAAGTTTTGTATTGTCACTAACGATGACATTGGCCAGACAGCTATTGTTTTGGCTCCGGTAGCGCCGCTGATCGATCTTGTTAAGGTGCCCAGTCCACTTGCTTTGCTTACAGGCCCGGGACCTGTTACGTACACATATACTCTTAACAACATCGGTCTTGTTCCTGTTGGAGACATAATTTTAGTCGGAGATGCCTGCAGCCCCATAGTTTTTGTTTCTGGTGACAAGAATTTTAACGCTAAGTTAGACTTGGATGAATCTTGGGTTTATAGCTGTAGCAAGATATTAACAAGAACCGAGACGAGTTCTGTTACCGTTTCCGGTACCGCAAATGGTATAAGCGCGGTAGATATTGCAAATGCCACCGTTGTCGTGAGTCCTTCTGAAATTATCCCTGGCCTGCCTAACACTGGTGCTGTTGTCCCGCCTTTAATTCATATAACCAAAGTTCCTAACCCCTTGGCCCTGCCTTCTGGCGGGGGAAGAGTTACTTATACGGAAACCATAAATAATCCAGGAAAAGTTGCTTTGAGCCGCGTTCATCTCAGCGATGATAAGTGCGCTCCGGTGAAATACATTTCAGGTGATATAAATAAAAATTCCAAACTTGATATATCTGAGAAATGGATTTATGAGTGTCAGGCGTTTTTAAACAAAACCACGATGAATACAGTTACGGCAAGCGGTGTTGCAAATGGACTCGTAGCTAGAGATTTCGCAGTTGTTACGGTGGCTGTTGCTGATTTTCTTTTGCCAAAAAGTGCCAACATTTTCCAGGATATGAATTTTTTGTTGCTCGCTACAATTTTTTTCGTAATCCTTCTAATTTTATTTTTATTATTTCATTACAAAAGAAAATAAAACATGTATAAAAAATATCCATTGTTTCTAATTTTAATAATTATACTAATTGGCGCAACGTATCTGATATTTACAAAGATCAGTGTAGTTTCGTCAGTTACAAAAATTCCTATGAGCTACCATACTAATATCGTTAAGAACGCCCAAAATAATTCTAATTTTCGAGAAGTCTTGTTTACCGGTAAAAACAGTCAGCTTGTTATTATGAGCATACCTTCAGGCGGAGAGGTGGGCAAAGAAACACATAAGTATACAGAGCAAACCCTTTTCTTTCTTTCGGGCAACGGCGAGGCTGAGCTAGATGGTAAAAAATTTCCTGTTGGCGCTGGTGATGTAGTAGTTGTCGTTCCAGGCACGGAACATAATTTTATAAATACAGGCAAAGAGGATCTTAAAATTTATACGGTTTATAGTCCACCGAACCACATCGATCAGAGAGTGCATCGTACCAAGGCTGATTCCGATGCTGATACTGCCGATGAGGCCGTTGGCGAAAACCCACCTTCAAAATGATTATGAGTAAAAAGATTACATATTTTTTAGGAATTCTGGTATCTGTATCTAGTATCGTGGTAATTAATTTTGCTATGGCGAGCTTCGTTCCTGGAGAGACGCTTAATCCTGGTTGTTCGCCGGCTGATCCTACTTGTACAGTTACAGTTCCGCGTCTTTCAAATGTTTATGTTGTCGCAGATACTGCGGCCAGAGATGCGCTTTTAAACTTGCAAGCAGGAGACATCGTGGTTGTCACTGATGTTAATGAATCTTTTGTTCGTACTCAAACCGGAACTTGGCAGAAGTTTTCTAAATCCCTTTTGGCAAATGTTTATCTCGTAACGAGCCTTGTTGCCAGAGATGCCCTCACTGATTTACAAGCTGGCGATATCGTAGTGGTAGCCGATGGTATCAACGAAACTTTTGTTCGAACTCAGAGCGGAACGTGGCAGGCATTTTCTAAGGGGCTTTTGGCTAATAATTTTGTTGTACCAGACCAGACGGCCCTAGATGCACTTTCTGATCTTCAGGCGGGAGATACTGCTGTAGTGACAAGTACCGGTAAATCTTTTGTTCGTACTCAAACCGGAACTTGGCAGGAGCTTTTGTCAAGTAGCGTTGTAGCCATTAAGAATACCTATGTCGTAACTGATAATACCGCGCGTGATTCCTTGACTGGAATCACTGCTGGGGACGTTGCTGTTGTAACAAGTACAAACAGTACATATATTTTTACTCAAGATAACACATGGCAGCAACTTTTGGTGCCGGCAACAAGTGGGGTAACTTCGGTTAACAATAATACTGGAACTGTTAGTTTGAATTCTGACGATATCCCAGAGGGTGTATCAAATAGGTATTTCACGGATAGTCGTTCTAGAAATTTGTTATCATCATCTAATCCGATCACCTATGATTCCCTCACCGGTAATTTAGGTTTATCATTTTCTTCACCCCTTGTTCTGAGTGGTTTAAATCTGACGGTAGATCAAACGCAATTAAGTCTTCCCAGTCTCGGTGGGGTTTTGACTGTGGCAAAGGGCGGAACTAATAGTACTGCTATCCCAACTAACGGAGGGATCGTATACGGTACGGGCAGTGCTTATGCTATTTCTGCAGCAGGAACTTCTGGCCAGGTTTTGAAATCTAATGGTGCCGCAGCGCCAACATGGATTGATGGCGGTAATATGATGCTAGCCGGAGCTTCGAGCAATGCTATTGTTAATAATACGACGATGTATTTTCCGATTACTTCAAGTGGGGCGGGGAGTACTACTGATTCCCAATCTGGTACCAGAAGCCTCATCTCACGTAGCGGAACTATTAAAAATTTACACATACTTTTATCTGCGGCCATTGGTTCTCTGAAGACAGGTAGTGTGACTGTGATGAAGAATGGTGTTGCTACGGCGCTTGTTGCAACCCTCGACACCACCAACACTTCTTTTAGCGATACTAGCGATGTCGTTAGCGTGATTGCAGGTGATGAGATAGGCATAAAGGTTACGGTTACTAGCAACACTTCAAAGTTTTCCTGGTCAGTGGACTTTGGTTATTAACTAAACATTTAATGAACTACTTCAAGGCATATGAAAAAAGGATTTATTTTGGTTCTAGTGTTTGTGTGTTTGCTTCTCCAAACTCGAGCAGTTTTAGCGTCTTCAACTAGCGGAACTATTGACGTGGGCCATCGGTATGCCTGGAGTAAAGATTTTGGTTGGCTTAATTTCGCTGCTGACCAGGGGAATATTAATGTTACCGACTCTGGACTTAGGGGATATATATGGAGTTCAAATATCGGTTGGATTAATTTGGCCCCAACAAATTCTGGTCAGCATGTAACCAATGATGGAAATGGCCATCTTTCTGGATACGCCTGGGGAGAAGGTGTCGGATGGTTTGGATTCTCTGGAATAACAATAGACTCCAATGGTTTGTTCCATGGAATTTCCAATGGTCCAGATGGCAGATCTTTTACCTTTGATTGTGATCAATGTAGCGTAAAAACTGATTGGCGTCCGGTTGGTGTGCGGGGCGGATCTCAACAAAGTAGTTCTTCTTCCGGCGGGGGAAGTATCGGTAATGGTGGCGGCGGTGGTAGTTTCGTTACGCCAGTTCAACCGACTTCTACACCCGTGGCGTTTGCCATATTTCCGACTCCTTTAGTTTCTGTCCCGACCTTGCCTAATACGGGTTCTCTTCAGTCTGGCGGTTCTGTAGTTGTAAAATGGTCTGTTCTGAATATAAGGAGATCGCCTTCTCTTAAGGGTTTTATTCTCGGACAGGCTCTTGTTAATACTAGGGGCGATGTTTTGGTCGGAGCAGTTAAAAAAGATGGATATACCTGGTTAGAAATAAAATTTGATAATGGTTTGAGTGGTTGGTCTGTGACCACAGGGCTTACCCTACTTAATACAAATCCTGTTAAAGTTATTAGTTCCGGCTTTAAAATTGGAGACAAGGTTCAAACTATTGGAGAGAGGAATGTTCGTGGTGGAGCTAGTATAGCGCCCAATATTTTGGGCACTGAACTTAGGGGAAAATCAGGTGTGATTTTGGAAGGTCCGATAAAAAAAGATGGCTACACATGGTGGCGGATCGAGTTTACAGATAATTTGATCGGTTGGGTGGCGCAGAGTGGTTTAATAAAAAAACCTAATTTATAAAAATGAATATGGATTTAAATATTACAACCTGGGGAATTTTAGCCGGCTTACTTTTTGGACTTGTTGTATTTTTTATTTTAACTTCTAAAAACAAAGCAGATAAAAAAAGAGAGGATCTAAAAGCTTCCATGAAACTGATATTTATGGGAATTTTTTTTGCAGGAGTGGTTGGTGCCGGTTCTTATATTATTTTGTTGCCCCAGTCGACTACAAGTAAAACGGTAATTAAATTTCCATCAACCGGATCAGATCCGATTTTTTCAAATTTTGTTCAGTGTACAAAAAATTTGTATGCAACTCCATTGGACGGTCTTATAACCTCATTTTTGCTCGGCCTGATAATTTTCTTAATTATAATTTTGTTTCAAAGCATATATGTCAAAAGGAGGATAGAGAAAGAGATCGATCGGATTAAAAATGAGTTTATCTCTATAGCTTCTCATCAATTGAGAACTCCTGTGTCAGGTTTGAGCTGGCTTGCGAAAGCTTTGCAAATCAATTCTGATAATTTAAACGTAAAACAAAAGAAGTATGTGGAAGACCTTTCTATCTTGGCCAAGAGATTAAGGCTGTTAGCAGAGGACCTGTTGAATGTTTCAAGGATTCAACTTAAAACTGAGGTTGTGACAGAAAAGGAATCAGCTGATTTTATAATTTTTGTCGAGGAGTTTATAAAAGAAATGGGCCCCTATGCAGAATCAAAAAAACACACGATAGTGTTCAACAAAGATATTTCTGAGCCGGTTATGTTGGAAATTAACAAAAAGTCTCTCTATAATGTTTTGCAAAATCTTGTTTCGAATGCGATAGAATATTCTCCTGAGGGAACGGCTGTCACCATAAGCATAGAAAAAAATAACGATTTCATTAAGACCGCCATTTCTAACAAAGGTCCTGCTATTCTCAAAGATGAACAGCCTCGCATTTTTGAGAGATTTTATCGTACAGAAAGTGCGAAAAAAATAAAAAAAGAAGGGACCGGGTTGGGCTTATATATTATCAAAATGATTATAGAAGAAATGGGCGGAAGGGTAGGGTTCGAATCAGAGTCGGGTCATGATACAATGTTTTGGTTTTCACTACCTCTAAAGGCGATTTAAAACTGGCCGTAGTTAGGCAACAGTTTTATTGACTAGATTGTTTTTGTATGTCATCATGTTTTTACTTTTGATGCTTTAAAAATTAGGAGAATTTATGTCTCAGAGATTCATGCCGTTAAGAATGCTTGGAAGAACCGGGCTTATGGTTTCGCCGATTGCTCTTGGAACTGTTGAACTAGGCTACACATATGGAATCGGGCCACGCAGTTTACCTAGTGAAGAAGATGCTATCGATCTTCTCAAGGAGGCCGTTGATTTCGGAATTAATTTTTTTGATACAGCTCATTTTTATGGGTCTGCACAGGAGAGAATTGGAAAGTCTGGCATAGCAAAGATCCCCGGAGTAGTCATCGTTACCAAATGCGGTCACGATATAGAGAAAAAAGGAGATATTACAGCTTCTGAGTTGGAAGAAATGGTTAGAAGAGAAGTGGACCAAAGTCGTAAAATTTTAAATATGGATACTCTGACTTTGGTTATGGTGCATGGTGGGACTGCCCGGCAAATAAATAGCGGGATGATTGTTGATATAATGAAGAAACTAAAAGACGAATCTAAAATTGCTCACTGCGGAATTAGTACTCGCGGCGTGGAAGCCCCATTGGCGGCTATCGATTCTGGTTTCTTCGAGGCATTACAGGTCGGGTTTAGTATCTTTGACCAGAGGTTGAGAAACGGAGTATTGCAGAGAGCTTTTTTAAAGAACGTGGGAATATTGGCTCGCTCAGTTTTATTGAAAGGATCGTTAACTTCTGCGAATAAGTTTTTGCCAGACGAACTAGTTAAACTCAAGGATGGTTATTATCAAGTTGAAGATCTTGCCCAAAGCATCGGTATTAGTGTTCCCAGTTTGGCTTTAAGATTTGCCCTTAGCGAAACTGCCATAACTTCTGTTTTGGTGGGTACTAATAAAAAAAATAATTTGCATAGTGCCCTCCATGCATACTACGAGGGAGATCTCCCGCAATATATTTTTCAAAAAATACCAAACTTTGCCATAAGCGATCCGGAAATCGTTGATCCTTCTCATTGGCCGCCTACTGCTGTAAATGACGAGAAAGACGGCAAAAAAGTAATCCCTCACTTGAGAGGTCAGCAAGGAGGTTAATAAAAGCGGAATTTGTTTCCGCTTTTTATTTTTTAAAGACTAGTATGGAAAAGAATCCTAAAAAATATTAGTATATATAATCAATGAAAATAAAAACTATCACTGTTTATACTAGGGAGGGTTTCCGGAAATGGCTTGAGAAGAATCACCAGAAAGAGAGCAAGGTGAGGGTTTTGTTGCATAAACGACATACCGGCAAGGGTGCGCCAACCCACAGAGAGATGATCGAAGAAGCTATTTGTTTTGGTTGGATTGATACCACCATAA
>CAYRDM010000004.1:0-6297 GCA_964423175.1 uncultured Candidatus Saccharibacteria bacterium
TCTATGCAAAAGGTTTTATCCGCCATGCACTAAAATGCTAAATTTAACAAAAAAGATTGCTTAAAGCAATCTTTAAAAATCAACTGAAATTTTACCATTGACCAAGAGCCACATCGGTAAATCTGCCACCGAGGTTAGAATGTTTTCTCTGGCTAGACCAGCATTAAGCCACTCTTCCCTTGTCATCGGTCCAGTTAAAACCCCGACAAATTCAATACCACCATCTTTGACAGTCTGAAAGTCTTCCAGCGTATCGCCCACGAATATTGTTTCTTTATTTGATATTCCCCTGTAAAACAGTTGTGTCGCTAGACCGTTAAATGCTTGCGGGTCAGGTTTAGGATGTTTCGTCATGCAGGATGTGTAAATTAGTTCAGGGTCGAAGTAACGTCTAACTTTTCTAGCGTCAAGAAGTTTGGATAAACCCAACATTCTACGGCTTGTTAAAATTCCGCAGAAAACTCTTTCCGGCAAATGCAGGTTGTTTATAAACTCTAAAACTAATGGTGCCTTATCAACCATTGGAACTATTTCTACGTCCTGGGATTCCCAGGCGCTATAGAATTTTTGTACATCTTCTTCTGGCCACAATTCGGCGATTATTTCTCTGGTATTTTTGCCCCAGTATTTTTTGGGGTCAAAATTTTCAGGTAATTTAAGTCCTCTAGACTCGGCGACGATTTTTAGGTTGCCCTTTCTGTAAGAGTCAAAAAGAGTGCCGTCCCAATCGAATATTATTGTTCTGGGTGAACCCATTGTTAATCCTTTTTAAAGATCCGTTTTCGAAACCATAACAAAAAGAGGTTGCTTTTGGCAACCTCTTTTCGCACTACTTTACAGTTAAGCTTTTAACAAAGCATAGAAATCTTTTTGTTCCAGAGTTTCTTTTTCTATAAGTTCTTTGGCGATTCTTTCTAGGGTTGCGGCCTTTTTGGTTATTATTGACTGAGCTTTTTTGAGCGCTTTTGAGATGAGATCTTTTACTTCAGAGTCTATTTGAAAAGCAATTTCATTTGAGTAGTTTCTCTCTGTACCCAGGTCTTTTCCTAGAAATACCAGCTCTTCTTTTTCGCCGAATGTTATTGGGCCTAGTTTATCAGACATACCATACTGGGTGACCATCTTTCTAGCTATATCAGAGGCAACCTTGAGATCATTTGATGCGCCGGTTGTGAGCTCATTGAACGTAATTCTTTCTGCGGTGAATCCGCCGAGGAGAACTGCGAGTTCTGATTCAAACTCAGAACGTGAGCGGAGATGCTTGTCCTCTAAAGGAAGTTTCAAAGTATAACCACCGGCTCTACCACGAGAGACAATAGAAACTTTGTGAACTGGGTCCGTGTTGGGCAAGGAGGCCGCGACTAGAGCGTGGCCAGCTTCGTGGTATGCTGCAATTTCCTTTTCCTTCTTGCTGAAGGCATGAGATCTTCTCTCCGGACCGAGCATAACTTTTTCTATTGATTGTAATATGTTTTCTTGGGTTATTTCTTTTTGGTTTTTTCTGGCGGCAAGTATAGCGGCTTCGTTTAACAAGTTTGCCAAGTCAGCACCGGAAAATCCAGGAGTGCGTTCGGCTACCAATTTTAAATCCACATTTTTGGCTAGAGGTTTTTCTAATGAATGTATGCGTAGTATTGCTGCGCGGTCTTTCATCGAAGGTTCGTCAAGAATAATTCTGCGGTCGAACCTACCGGGTCTTAGTAACGCCGGGTCTAAGATGTCAGGTCTGTTAGTCGCTGCCATTACAATCACGGCGTCATTTGTATCAAAACCATCCATCTCAACAAGTATTTGGTTTAGGGTTTGTTCTCTTTCGTCATGACCGCCGCCAAGACCGGCACCTCTGTGTCTACCAACAGCATCTATCTCATCTATGAAAACTATTGAAGGAGAGGTTTTCTTTGCGATTTCAAAAGTATCGCGTACTCTATTAGCACCGACGCCAACAAACATTTCCACAAATTCAGAACCGGAAACAAAATAAAATGGAACATTCGCTTCGTTGGCCACAGCCTTAGCTAATAATGTTTTACCGGTTCCAGGAGAGCCAACAAGCAAAACACCACGTGGAATTCTTGCACCGAGTTTTTGGAATCTTTTGGGATCTCTCAAAAATTCTACTACTTCAGTTATTTCTTCTTTCGCTTCAGTTAAACCGGCCACATCGTTGAAAGTTACTTTTTTCTTTCCATTATTTTCACTTCCGGCTAATTTAGCTTTGCTTTTGCCAAAACTAAATGCTGACATAGATCCGCGTTGAGCTTGGCGAAACATAAACCAAAACAAAAGAACCACAAGAAGGAAAGGAAGAACTATGGGTAAGAAGTTGATCAGATAAAAACTTAAACCGGTTTCGTCTTTAACCTTCAGATTGATCTGGCCAAGTTTGTCTTTGCCGACCCCGAGATTAGAGAGAGTATCACTTATTGATGAACCAGCCTCTTTTTTAGAGGTTTCTTTTTTATCGTCTTTTGTTGTTATGTTTAAGTTTTCTCCACTAACTTCTATGCTTTTAATTTGGCCCTGATTAATCTGGCCAACCAGTTCTGTTAGGGAAACTTCTTTGGTGTCTTGGCTGAGAGGTGAACGCAAAATTGCGGTGATGCCTGAAATGACAAGTAGTATCAAAAAAACAATTGCGACGTATTTTATAAGATTTTTCATGATTAACAAATTATCACATTTTTTTTAATTTGGGAAGCTCATTTTTTGGATAATGAGTATTTCGGCCGCGATAGAGGATTCCCAAGATTCTATTGACTTTTATTAAATTATCTGATATTATATATAACGTAGGACATTTCCAATAAGGAGAGTTCAGAATGGCTCACACAAATGGCGCGCAGACTGCCAAGAAAGTTTGCACACCCAATGTCGGGGCACCCCGTCGCAAGACGAATGGGCGGGGTGCCCCGAGCGAGAACCTGCCGACAGCTCAGGCTGTCGGCGCAACAATCGCCAAGGTTCCCAAGCCGCGGCGACGCTTCACCCGCATTACGGTCTTTGACCGGAAGACGGGCGAGGATATCGTTTTCAAATTCCAGGCTGGTCAACGCTTGCCGTCATTGATTTTGCCGGCGCGTCAGCGGGATTACGATGCCGGCAAGTACGAGATCATCGCCGGTTTCAAATTCATCTACGGTCCCAAAAAGGGGACCAAACCTGCGCCTGTCGAGGAGGTAAAACTTCTCACAAGCAAAGAGGCGCGGAAAGCTTGGGTGGCTAGCCTGCCCAAGCTCGAAGGTGAAGTCACCGCCGAAACCGAGCCTGCTGTGGACGCTAGCGTCGATCAGTGGTTCCGCGTGGAATTGCCACGCGAGGCACTCGAAGTCGGCAGGCGTAGTTCCGCTGATCATGATTTCGAGACTCCTGCCTTTTCGGAGGAGTTTCCCGACGGCTGGTGCGCTAAGTTAGTGCAACCGCAACCGGAGTCATGTTGCGGAGACGCAAAGGCCGATCCGGACTGGACCTATGTCCAGCTACCATTCCACTTCGAGATCTACTACAACGGTGGAGCCAAGACGGTGCGCAAGACCCACCACGGCTCCAACAAGAAGCCGTTGCATGAGGGTCAGGTGGAGTGCGGTATGTGGCTGCCGAAATGGGTGTTGACACCCATCTCAGAAGACGGCGCCTCTGAAATCTACGAACAGTTGGCCGCTAGCGCCACCGACTAATTTATCAGGCAGCCTCTGTAAGCTTGAAACTATAAAAATGACCCCCGTTCAAGAGGCGAACGGGGGTTTTATAATTTGACATATAATATTATAAGTGTTAGAATATTTTTAGGAACTTTAACAAACTTATGCCTAATTAAAAGAGGAAAATCATGGCAGAATTACTTGGGATTAAAGGGCTTGGGGGCATGGATGAAATTGGCGCCTCAAGCACTCTGGTATTTACAACAGATGATTTGGGAAATTCAAGAAATATAGTAATTGACTCCGGTATGAGAGTCAGAAACGAAAGATTAGAGGGCGGGAAATTGGTTTCCAGGTCAGAAGGTCATTTGATTCCCCAGGAGACCATACATGCCGTTTTGGTTACTCATGCTCATTTGGATCATGTTGGCAACATGCCTTTTCTTGTGGATGCCAATCCTCAAGCGGCTGTCTTTATGACTCTGCCGACTTTGCATATTGCTGGTGAAACCTATATGGACACAATCAGGATAATGAGAGAAGGGAGAAGTTCTTTTTCTTCCGTTGATTGGGACTCCATCAGTAAGTTTTCAAGGGGTGCCAAGATTATTATCATGGACAATCAGGATAATACTATTAAAAAACCGGGATGGGTAAATCTGTTCCCGGGGATTGATGCCTACTTCGGTCCAAATGGACACATTCGAGGATCTGCATTCATCGTTTTGAAGGTTGGATCCAGAATGATCATGTTCTCCGGTGATATTTCTGTTTTCGATAGCCCGACAGTGCGTGGAATGAAAGTTCCAGAAGAATTTATCGGACGGTTGGATGCAATTTTCATCGAAGCAACTTATGGACATCGCGAATTTGAACGTTCGCGTGCTGAAGAAGAAGACCGCATGGCGAGACTTGCCAATGAAACGATTGCCAACGGCGGAAGCTGTTTGTTCCCGGCGTTTGGTATCGGTCGCAGCCCAGATGTTTTCTTAGCGCTGTTGATCAGAGGAGTTAATCCTTTGTATCTCGACGGCATGGGTCGTAAGATCCTAGACATCTATACGGATAGAGTTGGCTACTGGTCTGAACTTGATCACAGCTCTGGTGTAAACCTTGAGAGCGATCCAAGAATCCAGTTAATCAAAGACAGGGCCGAGAGAGATTACATTATTTATGGCTCTGAAAAATTTAATGTTGTCACAACTGCTGGCATGATGATTGAAGGCAGTTGTGCTTGGCAATATGCCCAGGGTAACGGTTTCCTTGAGAATCCTTTCAATCTTTTGGGACAAACCGGATATCAGGCAGAATATACTGAAGGCAAAGCCCTCGAAGAAGTAATTGATGGGGGAAAAGAAGTAAGCTTCGGTGGCCGCAAACTGACGGTTCAGGCCCGTGTCGTAAGACTTGGTCTTTCGTCTCATGCAAGCGGAATGCAGCTTGCTGATATCGTTAATAGACTCAAGCCAGCAAAAACATTTATCAACCACGGAACGGAAGAAGGACGCACTGGTTTAGAAAATAATTTGGGACTCCTGGGGTATACAGGAGAGATCCACAAACCCAAGAATATGGACATGATAACTATCTAAGATTCACACAGCCCAGCCCTCCGCACAATTTAGTGCAGAAGGCTGGGCTTTTTAGTTTTTCAAGGTGTTTTAAGAAACTGACAGAGAATTGGCCCAATTAGACCAGTAAAATAAGGCTTTCCGGGGCATACTTGACATAACTGTTATTTTTTGCTATAATTAATTTATCAAGATAAGACCAGGCGGGAACCTTTAAAATATAGATAAAATCATATTCGGGGAGTGGGTATTTTGGGTACTATTTATTAGCGCTTAAAATACCTACCCCCCGAAGACATTGTCTGCAGTGGATGGGAGTAGGTTTTTCCTAGGAGAAACAACACATGGTAAAGAACGGACCATTCAAGAACAAGAAACATTTTTCCGCTCCCAAAAACTTTCCGGCCCCGGTCACTTACGGATTCGGTACTCAGCAACGTGAGCTGTTGGTCGCGGACGAAAGCGCCTACTTGGCATTCGTTCGGAACATCGCCAATCTCGACGGCGGGGCGATCGCCGATCTGCACACGCAGTTGGGCGAGACTCCTTTCACCGAAGATAACTTCAAGGCGGCCCTCAAGGCCGGTGCGGAGTACCGCGGTGAGCTGCCCAACGACGGCGATTCCGTGACATGCGGGATGTGCCTGAGCGGGTTTCAGCCGAAGGTGATCAAGTTCATCGATCGGCAGAGCCAGCAAGAGAAGCAGGGGGGCAACTTCCTGATTCTGAAGACCGCTCAAGTCACCGATCTGCTGGGTAAGCTGGAAGAGTCTCTGGCCAAGAAGGTCATCGAAGTCGCCGATATCGCCACGAAGGCGATCATGGGTGATGCCGAGGTGCCTTCGCACGCGCGGGTTTTCCCGGTCTGCAAGACCTGCCGGGAGGTTCGCTCGAAGGGCGGCTATCGCGAGCTGTATTACTCCCGTGATAGCGCGCGGGAGGCTCTGCCAACGATTGGCCAAAAGATCGAGGTGGCGGTGAATCGTCATCTCATCTCCGAGGCCATTAGCGGGCGGCAATTCCAGCGCGACCACCGGGCCACCGGTAGCGGCGCCAGTTTCGGTCGCGGCGGCGGTTTCAACAAG
>CAYRDM010000004.1:6397-24748 GCA_964423175.1 uncultured Candidatus Saccharibacteria bacterium
CCACCGGGCCACCGGTAGCGGCGCCAGTTTCGGTCGCGGCGGCGGTTTCAACAAGAACCGCAGCGATCGTCCGCAAAAGCCGCGGACCGATTGGCACGGTGCTAGCCTCGAGGTCGGGACTGCAACGGCCTTGGACAACGCTGGGTATAACAACCTGGCGGATGCTCTCGTGGCTGCCGAATCCGGCGAACTGCTGGAGAAGGGCATCGCTCATGAGGGCTCGATCGTGCCGATCACCTTCGCGCTCAAACGCGCGCTGGAGTCGAGTACGACAGTTGGAGAGGCTCATGTGGCCTCCGCTCGTCCGAACGCCGCGGCACGTCGCGCGTCGGCACCCGGTGCTCGGCCTCAGCGCAAGTCGCGGGAAGTCGAGGTCGGTGGTGGCGGTCGCAAGGGCGGCCGTGGCAAAGGAGCGGCGGGTCAGGGTGACCTGATCTAGAGCTCTGATTGCCAAGGTTACCGGTGGCGGCGGGAATTCCCGTCGCCGCCGGGCCTCTTACTTAATTAGTTGTTTGAAAATCATTTTAGTTATTAGATGAGATGTTAAGTCTCATCCGTCTCAAACCGTACGTAACGGTTTTTTTGTTTGGACAAATAATATTATTGTAAGATAAGAATTGGGCGGCCAATAATCCCGTTATATCACCATTTGTCCACCCAGCGAGCGGACTGCATTCCGTCAAAAGAATGAATTTTGCTCGCAGTACTTTACTATTATACTGCTCGCAAACCGTGCAATTTATTCTTTTGGCGGTGCTATGACGGGATTATTGGCCGCTGGTATTTTTTATTGTAATTAAAGAGCCCCGGGGATTCGCTTTTGTTTGCGAATCGCCGGGGCTTTATATTATTCTGTGACACCAACAAGTTGATATCCTTGCGGGGTCTTTAAAAGACTTTTGAATGTTACGATCTGACCGTTTGCTAGAGCAGGAAATTCTTGCTCGATGGCTGAGGCATGGATCATAACAGCCGAATTTTGGCTGGCCACTTTTCCTAGGCCATAACGCTTTGACTGGTTAAAGAAAATGATTTGGCATTGATTGGCTTGTAACTCAACCTGAAGATTGACTTTGGGTTTGTGAGTTTCGGCCGGAGGTAGAAGACTAACATCCACCTTACTCTTTAGAAACAAACTTAGGGCTGGCCAAGAAGTATAACCTTGGAACTCATCGGGGAATACACAAAGAGCCCCTTTGTCATTATACATCTGCGCTTGATAAACAAGTTGGACGGAAAGATAGTAGAAAGAATAGCCACCTTTCACATCAGTGACGATGCTAATTTGCCACATTTCTAATTTCCCGTTTCGGGTGCTGATTATCCAGATACCATTGTTCTGGAAGTTGTTTTCCTTTGTTACAAAATGACCTTCCTTGCTTTGGGTAGTGGCGACTTTTTTGAGTATTTGTACCTGACCGTTTCGTGTTGAATAGTTTTTGAGAATATCAATCATTCTTCTCTCGCCACTGATTTGCACAATGTGCAGATCTTCCCTTTGAATTGCGGTAGCAACTAGACCAAAGGTAGTTTTTCTCGAACTATCGATGGCACACAGAAGGCCGGATTCTTTTATTACTTCGAGGCCACAAGCATTTATCAGCTCAACAAGTGAGCTGCCTTCAAAATTTTCCTGAGTGATTTCGGTTAAATCGAGTGCATCTATTAGAAGGCCAATGGCCCCCAGGACTTGCTTTAGAGCTCCGTAGCAGTTATACATTTGAACCTCCGCCATTATTAGACTCGGCTTTCCTGTTTTGGAAAGTTAAGAATGATTTACGATGGCTAAAAAGTACAACTCTGGGAGGTAGTCCTTTTACCTGTATACAGCCGCCTTGTCTGCAGGCTCTTTCTAAAACTTCTTCTGAAACTATAATCACCGAATCAATCGGTTCTTCAGGATTGAGGGGCTTGCCCTTATGATCCTGTGGGACTTGAATTTTCCCGCCAGTGATTCTTACTTGAAAGGCAGAGAACTTGTGTTCTTCTTCTCCGACCGTCATTTCGGCGATTGGATCAGCGCCAACAATTTCACATTCAAGGCCAGTCTCTTCAAAAATTTCTCTTTTGAGACTAGCGGCTCTTGTTTCACCCGGGTGAACTCTTCCACCGGGGAAACCAAAGCTGCCTATTCCTGCTGGACCCTTGTTCGGGTTTCCTACCAGGACGTAGCCCTTCATGGGGCCAGTTTCAATCTTGGCGATACCAACACAGGTTTCAAGTGACCAATTTTCCAGGTCGGTTAACGTTCCCGGGTTAGAAAAAATCCGGTGTTCATTCCTGCTTGATGCCGCAATCTTGGTCGCCTCTTCTGGAGAAATGTCCACATGAAATTCCTTGTAGAGATCTTTTACGAGATCAGGATTAATAGCCAGGCCCTTGTCTTCCAATGGGCGAGGGTTAAAACGAGACCCCCTCTTTCTATTCACTCGACTACTTCTGCCAGCCCTGATCATAGCCAGGGTTTGCTCAATATTACTAGATACCTCGGGCATGTGTATGCCCTCCCTTCTTTTCAAGGTTCTAGCGGTTTCCCGCGTGATTATAAGTTACCATATAAAATCAATATTGTCAATGTTTATTAACTATATTAAAACCCCTTATTGGTTAGGGGTTTTAATGATTTCTTTGAGATCTAATTTCGACTTTTTTCTGTTGTAGGTTTTTTTATTTTTGTGTATTTGGGTGGCCTTTATTTTTATGGGCCCTCTCGATAAATTAATAAATTTCTGAGATGTTATACTTTTTTTAGGCATTTTTTTCTAGAGTCAATAATATCCTTCTTTCTTTAGAATCTATAGAAACAATTGCTGCGGTAATCTTGTCTCCAAGTTTTGGTGCTTCCTCGACTTTCTTGTCAGTTAATTCCGATGTTGGTAGGAAACCGGAGATTTCCTCATCCAATTTAACCAGAGCACCATAGCTGGTCATTTTCAAAACTTCTCCGGAAACAATTTGCCCGACTTGGTATTTTTCTTCTATCTTTTCCCAAGGATTGGATTTGAGTGCCTTTAGGGATAACGATATTTTATTGCCATCGATGCTGATTATTTTGGCCTTAACTGTTTGACCGGACTTTAGAACATTACGAGGGTTATCTATTATTTTCCAATCTATTTCGGAAATATGTATTAAGCCTTCTACTTTTGATTTTATTTTTTCTGTACCATCCTCGGATATAGATTCGGAACCGGGTACGGGGATATTTACGAATGCACCAAAGTCTGTGACGTCAGTAACCTCAGCATCCACTATTTCGCCTACGTTAAATTTCATTACTTCCTCTTTAAGTTGGGCGTCATTGATGGCCTTTTCGGAAACTATTAGACGATTTTCCTCCGCGGAGAAATCAATTATTTTTATTTGAATATCTTGGTTGCGGAATTTTTGTAATGCTTGAACAATCTTGGTTGTGTCGCCGCCCTCTATTTTGGGGTAATGCTCCGGGGCTAGTTGTGATAATGGAAGGAAGCCCTGAACTGAGTTTATCTCCACTATTAAACCACCTTTGTTTATGTTTATGATTTTGGTGGTGATTACTTCTCCCGTTTCCTTTTTCTTGCGGATGTCTTCCCATGCTGTAGTCATTTGGGCGCGTTTCAAAGAGAGCTCTCTGTAGCCATCTTCATTTTCAATATCAAGCAGGACGCCGGATATCTGTTGGCCTGCTTTGAGTGATTTTTGCAGGGTAGTATTGTCGTAGAATTCTCCTGGATAAACAATTCCAGTACCAAGGGAGCCGAGGTCAATTAAGACAGAGTTTTTGCTGATGCTTATAATTTCACCGCCTACAATGTCGCCTGGTTTGGGTAAATTAAAACTAGACTTTGCCAACAAGTCTTTCATTGAAAAGCCTGTATTACCAACTTGTGCCGAGATCTCCATATATAGTGAAGGAGTATATCAGTATTTAATATTTTTGGCAAATTATTTGACAAAAATGTGTTTTAATCTCATCGTTTTGAAAAAAAGTTTAACATTAAAAGGAGTGAGGTTTTGCCATTGTATTGAGTTAGTTTTTTTGATATAATTTAAGATATGAATATCAGCTGGTACGGACAATCTTGTTTTAGACTCGAATCCAAAGGAGTGAGTATATTGATCGACCCCTTTTCAAAGGAAATAGGACTTAGGGCGCCTAGATTAAACGACAATATATTTTTGGTTTCGCATGAGCACTTTGACCATAACAATGTAAAAGAAGCTCCGGCTGAGGCCTTTATAATAAGAGGCCCTGGCGAATATGAAAAATCGGGAGTGCATTTTGAGGGTATAGTTTCCTTTCACGATAATTCTCAAGGTACGCAAAGAGGTATGAACACAATTTATTTGATAAGAATTGAGGATATGAGGTTGTGTCATTTGGGCGATCTCGGTCAGACAAAACTGACAGATGAGCAGGTAGAAGCCATAGGTGATGTGGATGTCCTCTTTATTCCAATAGGCGGTAAATATACAATTGATGGTAAGGAGGCCGTGGATATTATAAAGCAGGTAGATCCCAAGATTATTATTCCGATGCATTATAAGGTAGACGACCTAGGAGTAGATATAGAAGGTCCGCAAAAATTTTTGAAAGAAATTGGTATCAAGCCAGAGGAGGTTGAGACATATAAAATTTCTGCCAAGAATTTGCCGACCGAAGAAACCAAGTTAATAACGTTTAAAATATGAGAAAGTTAGTAAGCGAAATTAGAGAACAGCCCGAACACATAAGGCACATATTTATGTGGACGATGGTTGTAATAACTTTTTCTTTGGTTGGTTTTGTTTGGTTTAGATCAACATCAAAACAATTTGTTGCAATGCTAAATCCGGAACAAGCACAAGGAAGAGCATTGGCGCAGAACGAGGCGGGCGCCAATAAAGGCAGCCAACCTTCGCCGTTTGCAACTCTTTTCAATTCTTGGCAGAATCTGAGAGCTAACATTTCAGAATTATTGATTGGTTCAAAAGGGGATTTGAATATAGATAATTTGACAGTACCAACTGAAGAAGAGTTGCCACCGCAGACTTTGCCGCTTTCGGGTAATAAATAATTTCACAACCACCAACTTTTGACCGCCAACCAAAATATGGGCTGGTTGTCTGGAGTTGGTTGTTGTTTATTAAAGCTTTATGGCCACACTAAATGGCACAATTAAACCTCGCGAGATAGTGCAGGAGATGCAGGAATCTTTTTTGGATTACGCAATGAGCGTAATCGTTGATCGTGCGTTGCCTGATGTCAGAGATGGATTAAAACCCGTGCACCGCAGGATACTTTTTGGTATGCAAGAAATGGGCATAAGACATAACACAAAGGTTATTAAATCGGCGAGAATAGTTGGTTATGTGATGGGTAACTATCATCCTCACGGCAACATAGCTATTTATGATTCTATCGCCAGAATGGCCCAGGATTTTTCTTTGAGATATCCCCTCGTTGATGGTCAAGGAAACTGGGGATCTATCGATGGCGATTCTCCTGCTGCAGATCGTTACACAGAGGCCAGACTAACTAAGGTTGCCGATGAAATGCTTGCTGACATCGATAAGGATACTGTTGATTTCAGGGATAATTATGATGGCTCTCACAGAGAACCAGTGGTTTTGCCAACAGTTGTTCCTAATCTTCTAATAAACGGTTCAATGGGAATTGCGGTTGGTATGGCGACAAATATTCCACCCCATAATTTGGGGGAGGTTTTGGACGGTCTAATGCATATGATTGAAAACCCAGACTGCAGTGTCACTGATTTGATGCAGTTTATTAAAGGACCAGATTTTCCAACAGGTGGCACTATTTATAATGAGAAGGAGATTCTAAATGCCTATGCCACAGGGAGAGGTTCTATAGAAATGAGAGCAAAGACGGAGATTATAGATTCGGAGAAAAAAGGTTTTCAGATCATAGTTAATGAGATCCCTTATCAAGTAAATAAGTCAGAACTTATTAAAAAGATAGCTGAGCTGGTTAAAGAAAAAAAGGTTGATGGAATTAAAGATGTCAGAGACGAATCTGATAAAGACGGTTTGCGTATAGCTATCGATCTTAAGCAGGATGCTTATCCGCGTAAGGTTTTGAACCAACTTTTCAAATATACGGAACTCCAGAAATCATTTCACATGAATGCGTTGGCGCTCGTGGACGGAATACAACCTAATATTTTGGATTTGAAAGGAATGCTTGAAAAGTTCTTGGAACATCGCAGAGAGATTGTTCGCAGACGCTGCCAGTTCGAACTTCGCAAGGCTCAAGAGAGGGCGCACATTTTGGAAGGTCTTACCAAGGCTCTAGACCATATAGACGAGATAATTCAACTCATTAAAAAATCAGCTTCTAAAGAAGAGGCTTTTAATAACTTAATTAAAAAATATAAGTTTTCTGACAGGCAAGCTTCAGCGATTTTGGAAATGAGATTGCAAACTCTTGCTGGTCTTGAGCGCAAGAAAATAGAAGATGAATTAAAAGAAAAGAGAGAAATTATTGCACATCTGCAAGATCTCTTGGCTCATCCAAAAAAAATGCTCGCAGTTATAAAAACGGAATTTCAGGATATAAAGGTTAAATATGCAGACGAGCGCAGAACAAATATTATCAAATCCGCTCTCAAAGAAATCGGTGAGGAGGAGTTAATTCCGGAAGAAGAGTCTTTGTTCATGATGACCTATAGCGGTTATATCAAAAGAATGCCGCCAGATATTCTTCGTTCCCAAAAGAGAGGTGGTAAGGGATTAGTTGGAATGGCAACTAAAGAAGAAGACGCCGTGAGTCAATTTTTCGTGGCGAATACTCATGATAACCTCATGTTCTTCACAAACTCAGGCAAGATTTATCAGACCAAAGGATATGAAGTTCCGGAATCCTCAAGAACCGCTAAGGGTAAAGCAATTGTAAATTTTCTTCAGGTGTCACCACAGGACAGAGTTACAGCGATCGTCCCGATATCCAAAAAAGTAGAAAAAAATGGCTACCTGGTTATGGTTACGGCAAACGGTGTTATTAAAAAGGTCGCAGTTGACCAATTTTCAAATGTCCGAAGAAATGGAATGGTCGCGATCAAACTTAAAAAGGATGATGAATTAAAATGGGTTAAGATAAGTTCCGGATCTGATGAAATAATGCTCGTCACCTCAGATGGCGCGGCTATAAGATTTAAAGAGAAAGATGTAAGGCCAATGGGCAGGGGTGCAAGCGGTGTTATAGGTATGAGATTGGACGAAGGTGCCAAAATTGTCGGTGCAGAAGTTGTTCCGGGTAAAGGTGTTACTGGATTGAAGTTGTTGGTTGTTATGAAGAATGGATATGGAAAGAGGACTGACTTGAGTGCATACAAACAACAAAATCGTGGAGGCAAGGGTATATTTACGGCAAAGATTACATCTAAGACTGGCGATCTCGTTTCAGCTCATGTGACCAGCGAAGAGAATAAAGAAATCATAGCTGTGTCTCGCAAGGGGGTTGTTATAAGGACTGAGCTCTCCAGCATCTCTGTTCTGGGGAGAGCTACGCAAGGTGTTAGGATAATGAAGATGGAATCTGGAGATGGTGTAGCTTCCGTCGTAGTTGTCTAGGACGGGTATCTTTTTATTTTATAAAAGCCGCGTTGTTCACAACGCGGCTTTTAGTAACCAAAGCGTTTGATATAATGAGTTATATAGAAATGCAAGTAAATACAAGTAGTTCTTCCGCATCTTCGCCGGCCAGTGTTCAAACCGGCGGTCTTTTTATGGATCCGAATATGATTGTCGGAAGTTTTGGTTTGACCGAAGGCATGAGAGTTACTGATTTTGGTTCTGGCGCGGGTTTTTTTACAGTTTTAATGGCCAAGCGTGTTGGTCAGAGTGGCGAAGTGACTGCTATCGACTTGCTTGATTCAGCTTTGGATACCTTGAAATCTAAGGCAAGCATGGAAGGACTTAATAATATAAAAACAGTTAAGTCTAATCTAGAAAATACTGGTGCTTCGGGTCTTGGTAATGAATCCCAGGATCTTGTGTTAATTGCTAATACTCTTTTCCAAAACCCTGATAAGAATCCTATTATAAATGAAGCAAGTAGGGTTTTAAAACCCAGTGGCACTCTAGCTATTGTTGAATGGAAGAAAGGCGCTGGAGGATTCGGTCCGCCTGACCAATTGAGAACAGATCCAGAAGAAATGAAAAAACTCGTAGAAGGATTTGGTTTTGTTTTTGTGCAAGATGTTGATTCGGGAGCATTTCATTACGGGGTAATTTTTAGAAAAATATAGTTTTTAAGTTTTTTAATTTTTTATGTCCCAAACCAAACTTTTAATAATAGGAGCAGTTGGCGGCCTAGTTGTTATAATTTTACTTACCTTTTTAGTTTTGAAAGGCGTCGGCAGCAACCAGACAAAAACCGTTACCTTACAGTTTTGGGGCACGTTTGACGACGCAACTTTTTATAATGATGCCATTGCTGATTTTGAGAAAACAAATCCGAGCATAAAGGTAATATACCGTAAATTTAACTTTGAAGATTACGAGAAACAGCTTATTGATTCTTTTGCAGCTGGTACTGGTCCTGATATTTGGCTTTTGCACAACACGTGGTTGACTAAACATATAGATAAGATTAGTCCCTTGCCTCAGCAAACTCTTAGCGGAAGTAAAACACCGCTGTTTACTCTCAAACAATTTCAGGAACAGTTTGTGGACGTTGCGACAGAAGACCTCACTGCCAATAATCAAATTTATGCCTTGCCAATTTACGTAGATACGCTGGCTCTTTATTACAACAAGGATATGTTTAACAGTGCTGGAATTACAACTCCACCAGCCTCTTGGGATAATTTTAATGATGATGTTAAAAAACTGACCACCTTAGATAGCAGAGGAAATATTACTAGAGCCGGAGCCGCGATAGGTACTGCAAAGAATGTAAACAGATCAACTGACATTCTCGGTCTTTTAATGCTTCAGAGCGGTGTTAAGATGACAAGTTCTGATAATACAAGCGCAACCTTTGCTCACCAGGTGAACAATCAGCCCGTTGGTGAAACAGCTCTGCAGTATTATACAGATTTTGCTAATCAATCTAAGCAGGTTTATACCTGGAATGATACTTTGCATTATTCTATAGATGCGTTTATTGAAGGCAGCACTGCTATGATGTTTAACTATTCGCATCAGATTCCTACGATCAGATCTAAGTCTGCACGTTTTAATTTTGGTATTGCTCCTATGCCACAGATTGCCGGGACACCCATCGCTGTTAATTATGCTAGTTACTGGGCACCTACAGTTTCAAAACAGTCTAAGAATCCCAATGAAGCTTGGAAATTTTTAGTTTATTTAAGTTCGACCAGAGGTGATTCGTTTTATGTAAACGCGGCAAACAGACCGTCTTCAAGGCGCGACTTAATAGAACAGCAAAAAGTAGATCCGGACATGGGTGTTTTTGCTACGCAGGCTCTTTCTGCAAAGTCATGGGTTCAGACAGACAATTCTTCAATAGAAACTGTATTGGCAAACATGATAGATGACGTTAACTATGGCAGGGCTTCTATAAGAGATGCTCTAAGCGCTGCCGAAAATAAAGTAAGTGTTATCATGTCTCATAGATAGTGACTTTTTAAATAAATTGAACCAATTATTTAATAAAAATTTTTATAAATTTCTTATAGCTTTTGTGGTTTTATTGGGAATCAGTTTTTTGGTGGAACATTTTAATTTGAGAGTAGATTCAAAAAAACTTACCGGATTGTTACCGATTGAGGAAAATTTGGGCGACAATATTGGAGCATATTTTTGGGCAGGTAAATTTGATGCGGGTAATAAAGATTTTTTGAGTACAGGGGACAAGCTTCTTAAAGATGTTGGGACGAGAAACATAAGAATCACAATGACGCCCAGTTCTGACGCAGACTACAATGTGGGTGGTTGTATAAGTTCATTTTCTTTAAAAAATCTTGCATCTAGACAAGATTTTAATTCAATACTCTCAGATCCTTCCTATAAAACAGTTATGATCACTGCCATAGATGGTACTTCTTTTCAGAATTGTTCTAACAAAAGTTATTTAAATCCCAGCTTCTATACTCAAGGCAACACTCAGCGTATTCAGCAAGAATATAGAGACTTTGCTTCGTATCTGGCGAAGTTTAGTGATAAGACTTTTATAATTTCAAACTGGGAGGGGGATAATGATGTCTATTGTGGGGCGGCATATGGCGCAACAGTGGCTAGCTGTCCGGATTATGCAGGGAGGTTAGGGGGTTTTAAGAAATGGATTGAAGTTAGAACATCGGGGATCAAAGCCTCAGGGGCAAGTAATGTTTTTAGTGCTGTCGAGTTTAATATTGTTAACAACTTAAAATCTAGAAATCTGCCAAGTGTTCTGTATGATGTCATTCCAGAATTGAATGTCGATTATTTTTCCTACTCTTCCTATGAATCAATTAATGCGTTGTATAACGGTGATGATGGAAGTCAATTAAAAAAAGATGTCGCAACGATTAGAGGAGTGCTTTCATCTGCTGGGCAGGACCCTAACAATTTAGTAATCGGAGAATATGGATTTGATCGTGGCGGAAGAGAAGAAATTAAAAATAAACTTGCTACTGTTACTCAGATAATAGGCGAGCTAGGAATTAAATATGGTTTTGTTTGGAATTTGCTTGATGCTGGCGGTCAATTTGGACTTTATGATTCTTCCGCGACCCTAACGCCAGCAGGCCAGTATTTTTGCGAAATTTGGAATGGTGATGCTTGCTCTAGCCATCCTGACGGTGGGGTGCTCAAGCTTAATCTTACTAACATTTCTGATCAATCACGTAATTCTAGTTTTTATAACATTGATAGTTGGAAATTGGATCTTACTGGAGCTAGTCCGAATTCCGCAGTTAAAATTTGTGGTAATCAAAATAACCAAGGTCCTAGCTGCACTCCTGTAGAGAGTTTGGGTTTTGGAGCTGCAACATCTACCGATGGAAATGGAAGTTGGTCTCTGGAAAATAGTTGGACTGGCTGGGATGACAAGTCTATAAATGGCAGTTGGGAAGAGTGGCTTGAGGTAGGCGGCATTAAATCTAATGTGGTTAAATTTAGTGTTTCTTCACCCGTCGCCAATTCCCAAAATGTTTTTTATATACCAGAATCAGACAGAACTGTTGGAGACAATGGCACTGGCTATAAAGCAGGTAGTACGGAAGCTCTATTTGGCAACAGTGTGATCAAAGTGGAGGATAAATTAAATGTTTTGGGAGGAACTCCGCCATACTCTTGGAGTGTTGCCAGAGGAGATCTCCCCAAAGGACTGAGCTTAAAATCAGACGGAACAGTTTCAGGCCAGGTTGGAGCTGTCTTAAATATTAAATTCGCCAAAACAGCCAATGCAGAGGTTACCCCATCTCCAGGATTTGGTGCGGTCGTGGTTGATTCTAGGGGACAAAGAGCAGTGGCCAATATTAAATTTTCTGGAAATATCGCGGCTATTGGAGCAACAGGAGGGCTTGTTACTTGCGGCCGTACCGGACAGGCGCCTTGTACCACTTGTGATCTTTTGGTTTTGATGAGCAATATAATTAATTTTATATTGTTTATTTTGACGCCTGCGATAGCCACGCTCCTGTATCTTGTATCTGGTTTTATGATTTTGATGGGTGGTGCAAACCCTGCGTTGATCTCACAAGGTAGAAATATTTTTAAAAATGTTACCTACGCACTTTTTATAATTTTTGGTTCGTGGATGATAACAAACAGTGTTTTAAAATCCATCGCCGGAGATAGTCTATTTACCAAAGATTGGAATAAGGTTACTTGCAACGCTCCAGCAGCAGAAAATCCAGAGCAAAAATATTCATGTAACTCCTCTAACCAATGTGTTGCTGATGTTAACGGCCAATACTCGACATCTTATTGTGGTAATCAATGCAATCCTGTTAACGGCGGAGATAATTGCAGTGATTCTTCGGCATTGGCTAAAAAATATAATGTTCCATATCCGGCAAGAAATGCGCCGGAGCTTGATCAACTCATAAACTGTGTGAAGGGCAAGCTTCCAGGACAAGATCTGGGTAGCGTATTTACTTATGACAACAGCCATCCAAGTTGCAATTATACTCGTGGTAATAGAACTTGTGATTCATCTTGCAGCCATGCTGTTAATTCTTGCCATTACGGAGGTGCTACGGGAAGCCAGGGGTCTCTAGCAGTGGACTTTGGCAATGAAAAGAATGGTGATAAAATAATTCAGGCGGCTAATGCTTGCGGAGCTAAATCAGGCGGTGCCAGATGTGAGAATTCAAGCGGGACTAACGTCGCTTGTTCAGATGCTAGCGCGGACCACGTTCATGTGACTGCCGGTAGTTGTGACAGGAACTAGAGTTTGATCTAACCAAGATAAGATATTAAAATTAATATGATGAATTTCAATAAAAAAATAACGCTTGCCTTGTCATCTGGAGCTTTTGTCTTGCTCTCTGTCTTTATGATTTCTAGAAATGTTTTTGCTGTAGACTTAGTAAATCCGATTGGCGTTGATAATTTTCAGGATTTAATAAATGTTATTGGCGGTTGGATTTTTAATCTCGCGATTCCAATAGCGGTTATAATTATAATTTATGCTGGAGTTCTTATGCTTACGGCCAGGGACAATCCGGGGCAATTTAAAAAAGGTACAGAAGCGCTGAAGTATGCCGTTATAGGCCTTGCGGTTATTTTAATAGGTAAAGGTTTTGTTTCGCTGGTTAAGAGCATCCTCGATCTAAAAAATTCATGATCAAAAAACTTACAGTATTTTTTTTGATGGTTTTAGTTGGTTTGGTTTTGTTTCACGCACATTTTGTTAATGCAGCGTCGACAGACTGGAGCGGTATCGATTTTACTATACAGGATCTGTTCGCAATCATTACTGGCTTGGCCTGTTGGTTTTCAAGAGTGGCCACGTCTTTGATGGTTATTTTTATAATTTGGTCCGGGATAAAGTTTATGAGTGCGAGAGGCGATTCCAAGGCGTATGAATCGGCTAAGCAGACGTTCAAGCATGTCATAATAGGGCTGATAGTGATATTGGGCGTCTATGTTATAATAGCTACAGTTGCAAATGCAGTGGGAATTACCAATTTTTCTTTCATTCCATTGCAGTGTTAATAATATAAATCAATTAAATTAATTGCTGGAAGACTAAACGAGAATAGTTAAGTACTACGCTTAAGCACTGTTCCCGTTTGAATCTCTCAGCGCATAAAGATAGGAGGTGCAATATGGAAAAGTTCAAGAAAATAGCTAAGTTCGCGATTCCCTTGGCCCTAGCTGCAGTGCCGTTGATGTCTTTGGCAGTAACAGTAATTCCGCCAGACGTTACAACGACTGGAGCTCCGGTCACTTTGGCCGATATTCAACAAAGGATTCAAGATGTCGCCAACTTTTTGATTATCGTTTCTGTTGTCCTCGCTGTTATTTTTATAATTTGGGGAGGTATCAAATATATGACCTCACGTGGAGACAGCAAAAAAGCTGAGGAAGCCAGGGGAGTTATCATTAACGGTATTATAGGTGCGGCCGTAGTTCTTGGTGTCGGTGTTATTTTAAACACGGTCAAGGCGCTTTTGGCCAGAACCTTTTTCGGTTAATTTAGATTAGTGAATTTTAAACCTAAACCCCGCCAAAAGCGGGGTTTAGGTTCGGCTAAATTTAATTGCCAAATCAACAAAAAATAGATAAAATAAATTCGAAGTTAATACATATGCTGGGGTGGTGGAATTGGCAGACACACTAGCCTTAGGAGCTAGCGCTCGCGAGAGCATGGGAGTTCGAGTCTCCCTCCCAGCACTATTTATCAGGATACTTGAAAGAGTATCCTGACGGAGACTCGAACGACGGAGCGATGTTCTGAGCGCAATTGGCGCGAAGGACCGCGAGTCGGTGGCTAGGTAGAATCAGCGGAAGCTGATGAGAGCCGAAGCCGAGTCTCCCTCCCAGCACAAATGACAATTTTTATTCGAAAGGATTTTTAACTATTGGGAAGGTGCCTGGTGCTAAGTAGTTTGATTCAAATGTGTCTTTTTTCTGTGTGCCGTCAGGATAAGTTACGACTCTCATAAGTTTTGTTTTCATGGCACCAGAAGGTTTTACATCGTATCGGTTTGGCCCGTCAATTTTTACTTGGCGATTATCTGTAGTTCCATATAACTCGAAAGATATTTTTAGACCTTTTACTTCTGATTCAATTAGGATATACGAACCAGTGTCATTTTTAAACCTAAAGTCTGCGGACCCAGGATAAATTGTTGCATCAAATCCTTGGGGATTATAATAATGCACAGGTATGGAGTGGGCGTGGCGCTCTATTATTGGCAATCCTGAGGCGGCTACCGCCCTGAACAAAGTTGTGGAAACCTGACATAAACCACCTCCAAATTCAGGTATTAGGGTTCCATTTTTTATAACTAATTCCGGTAGGTAGCCGGTTGTGTCATCGACTGTGCCTAGCCATTTGTTAAAAGAGAATTCCCCCCCGGGTTTTATAAGTATGTTGGTAAATTTTTTAGAACCCGTGTTTATATTATGGATCCTAAATTTTGGAGAACCTGTGAAATCAGTCTCTCCTTTAGCTAATAAGGAGTTAATCCCTAGTGTATTCGTGTTCGCGAGATTATTGGCTGGTTCTGATTTCACTATGCTTAAATCTATAGATTCCGTAGCTGTGTTATCTGTGTTTTCAGGATTATTTTCAACTAGCGTTGAGGTTATATTTGCAAGGGAGGTTTCTATGTCTAACTTTTTACCAGCAAGCGGAGGTTCGAATTGTTTTACTATGTTGTTCTCGATTATTAGTTTTGCATTTGTTGCTGGAGTATCTAATTTTTGTGATATTCCTTCTAGGAATTTTCTTACATTTGCTGTGTTAACTCTAAGCCCTGTCGCGCCGTTGTAATCTCGAACATAGTCTTCCAACCAAAATTCTAGTTCATCTGAGCCAACAGGTATTTTTTTGTCCTCATATTTTAATACAAATTTACGGTATTGTTTTGTAGTAGAAAGTCTTGCGGTCAGGAGATCGTTTAGGTGCGCTGGTCTACTGGCGCTTATCATTGGCGCTCGTCTATCAAGATAGATTATTTTGCCGACAATAAATGAAGATATTCCAGCAGAAACCGAGAGGCTGATAAAGATAATTTTTCTAGAGATTAAAGTCACTTTTCCATTATAACATAATACCCCCCAGACTATTGAGCGAATCTGGAGGGTATTCCGAAGTTTAAGGTGAGATCCTGTTTATGCTTTTATTTTTACTTTTTTTATTTTGCTTCTTGAGATCTTTGGAAGTCTCAATGTTAGGATACCGTTTTTCATAGATGCTTTTGCATTATCTGCATCTATTTCCTCGGGCAGGATTATAGATCTTGAAAACGGGCCCCAATAGAGTTCCTGATAGTAAAAGTCAGATTGTTTAATTTTCTCGTCTGGTTTGCGATTGCCCTTGATTGTCACCATGTCATTGGTAATCGAAATATCCATATCATCGGCGGTCACACCGGCGATAGTTGATTTAACTATGATATCGTCTTCATTTTGATAGACGTCAACAGTTAACTGACCTTCTTCGTCGCCTTGTCTAGAACGATTTTGAACGTTTCTCGACGCAGTTAGATCAGCTTCGGGGCCAAATTGTTCTTCAAATAAATCATTCATCTTATTAATTATAGCACTTCTTACAAAACGAGGGTGTGGATTATCAACTTGTTTGGACTTGAGAGGCTGCTGCAGGTGGTTCTGATATCTCTCTTTTTTTTAACTTTGCGAACAGTGCTGAAATTACGGAGGCAACTATTAACAGAAATATGGTTGAATAAACAAAACTTACTGGCCTGTTAGAGCCATTAACCAAGATCATATTAAAAATTAGGTGAAGTATGGTGGCTATACCTATACCCAGAGCAATTAGCTTGCCGCTATGGTGATTATAGAACCATGAGAGGGCCAGTAGATAACCTATCATTGCGGACGAAACAGCATGTAACAAAGTGGCGCCAACAAATCTTAGAAGCCAGATTTGTATAGCCGCCTCCGTGCCGTTTGCAGATGCTTGAAATAGCACCAGGATGTTTTCTATAGCTGCGAATCCCATTGCAGCCGAGATCATATAGATCATCGCATCAAGGGGCTCATCAAACTCTGGATCATGCAATACGATAAATTTGATCGCTAAAAATTTTACGATTTCTTCTATAAAGGCCGCCCATAAGAAAAACCATAACGATGAGCGTATATCGTAGGAAGGGAAGATGTTTAGTAAAGCGTCCCTGAATAACCATTGAGCGGCTACGGCCAAAGGTGCCAAGACTATTCCCATCAGGAACGTTTTTGATATGAGATATTTTGGTTCTGGGTGGAAATCTTTTTTAAGGTAAAAAAACAACCAAGTCAGGCTGGGAATAAAGCCGAGGACTATTAGGAGGAGTGAGTTGCGGGAATCCACCTATTAATTTTAACACAGTTAGATTGGCCAATCTTCCACAAGCAGGAGTTTCTTATTTGGGATAGCTAGTTTGGACCAGATTTCTTCAGTAAGAAATGGCATGAATGGATGTAGTAGCTTTACTGAAGTCGCTAATAAATAAGCAAGCGTATCCTTGGTTTTTTGATCTTCTTTGTTCTTGCTCTCTTCTATGTATTTGTCTGCAATTTCGTGCCAAATGAATTTGTATAAACTGTTTGCGGCTTCGGCAAACTCATAGTTTTCTATGCTAGAAGTTATTTTTTCTGACAATGTGTCCAGATCTTCAGCTATTGAATCAAGTCCTTTTGATGATATTTTCTGGTCCCATTTATAATCATCGCCTAATTTTATCAAAACATATCTTGTGATATTCCAGACTTTGTTTGCAAACTTTCTCCCCATCACCATTAGATCTTCGCCGAATCTCAAATCTTGTAATCCAGTTGCCTGCGATGCCAGGCCGAAACGTAAGGCATCGGTTCCATACTTTTCCATAAGATCAATTGGATTTACTCCTGTTCCCAGGGATTTAGACATGCGTTTCCCGTCCTTGGTTAGTACTGTGGCGTGTATATAGATATCTTGAAAAGGGGCCGTGTCGGTGAATTCAAGACCGGAGAAAATCATTCTCACTAGCCACAAATATAAAATATCACGCCCGCTTGTAATAAAATTTGTAGGATAATATTCTTTGAAATCTTTGCTATCTTTATCCGGCCAGCCTAATACTGCCATCGGCCAAAGTGCGGATGAGAACCAAGTGTCTAATACATCTTCCTCGCCTTCCAGAGGTACTTTATGTCCCCACCAGAGTTGTCTGGATATATTCCAGTCTCGCAAATTGTTGAGCCAGTTTTCATAAGGGCCTGTCCAGCGTTCTGGATGGAATTTTATTTTTTTATCTTGTGATGCTTTGAGCGCAAGCTTTGCCAATTCTTTCATTTTCAAAAACCATTGTTTTGATGGCAGAGGTTCAATAACAGAATTGCAACGTTGGCAGCGAGCTATGTTGTGTTCGTAGTCTTCTATTTTTTCTATTAACTTTAAACTTTCTAGATCTTTTACTATTAATTCTCTTGCTTCTGCCACTTTCATGCCCTGGAAACGAATGCCAGAATTCTCATTCATTTTGCCACGCTCGTCTATGATTTTAATTAAAGGCAAGTTGTGTCTTTGGGATATTTCGTAATCAGTTATATCGTGTGCCGGAGTAACTTTTATTATTCCAGTACCAAATTCTGGATCTACGCTTTGATCGCCAACGACGATGATTTTTATTTTCTTTATTTTTGCTTTTTCTTCTTTTGCAAGAGAGTTGTCTACTGACTCTATTTCTAATTCTTTGCCTATGTAGTCCTTGTAGCGCTCGTCACTTGGATGGACTGCCAGGGCGGTATCTCCTAGTTTTGTTTCGGGCCTTACTGTCGCCAAGACAAAAGGACCATATTTTATGTAATAGAGTTTAGCTTTTTCAGGGACATAGTTGACCTCTAGGTCTGATATCGAGGTTGAGCATCTGGTACACCAGTTTATGACCCGTTCGCCTTTGTATATCCAACCCTTGTCACGATAATGGAGGAAGGCCTTGTTTACTGCCTTTTGATAGGCCTCATCCATCGTAAAACGCAGGCGAGACCAATCGACTGTTACTCCCAACTTTTTGAGCTGTTCCAATATTGCATGGCCGTATTTTTCTCTCCATGCCCATGCTCGTTTCAAGAATTCTTCTTTGCCGATTTTGTGTCTGGTTGTGCCTTCTTTGGCCAGTTCTCTTTCAAGTAAGACGTGAACAGCAATGCTTGCATGATCCGTTCCAGGAACCCAGAGGGTCTGATATCCCTGCATGCGTTTCATTCTCACTACAGCATCCTGAAGGGTTAATTCAAGGGCATGGCCCATATGGA
>CAYRDM010000005.1:0-23632 GCA_964423175.1 uncultured Candidatus Saccharibacteria bacterium
ACAATTTTAGAATGATCATCGTCATCAGAAATTTCCTTAAGCCGAGTATGTATATCACCTTCTAGGGGTATGATTGTTTTTATGTTTTCGGATATTTCTTCTAAATCCCACCCGCTAACCGCACTCGTGGAATGAAACTGCAAAATCCTATCTATCTGATCGTGCAAATATTGAACCACTCTTTCTTTAATATTTCCTGATTGAATAACTTCATTACGCAAGCCGTAAATAGCGGTTCTGTGTTTGTTCATCACATCATCATACTCAAGAACATATTTGCGAATATCAAAATTGTTGCCCTCTATTTTCGATTGCGCCTGCTCAATCGCTCTAGATACTAGCCTGTTTTCTATGGCCTCATCTTCACCAACACCCAAACGATCCATTAAAGAATGCAGGCGATCACCACCGAATATCCTAACCAATTCGTCCTCGGTTGAAACAAAAAACTGCGTAGAGCCCTCGTCTCCCTGTCTTCCAGCGCGCCCCCTTAGCTGATCGTCTATGCGCCTAGCCTCATGCCTCTCAGTACCGATTACATGCAAACCGCCAAGAGTTCTGACAATTTGTGCTTCATCTGGGTTCGGTGGATTACCACCTAAAATAATGTCTACACCACGACCAGCCATGTTGGTAGCGACAGTTACGGCGCCCGAACGTCCCGCTTGGGCAATAATCTCACCCTCTTGTTCATGATTCTTGGCGTTTAGAACCTTGTGCGAGACACCCTCTCTTTTTAAAAAGGATGACAAAAGTTCATTCTTGGTAATAGAAACCGTACCAATAAGGACCGGTTGACCCTTGGCACTTCTTTCTTTTATCTCGCCGACTATTGCTCGCATCTTACCGTTCTCTGTTTTATAAATACGGTCAGGCATATCTCTACGAATCATTTCTCTATTAGTCGGAATAGATAAAACATTTAGGTTATACACCTTATGAAACTCCTCGGCGGATGTCTGAGCAGTACCAGTCATGCCGGCAAGTTTTTTGTATAGACGAAAATAATTCTGAAAAGTAATTGTAGCAAAAGTCCGAGACTCTCTCTGAACATAGACGCCCTCTTTCGCCTCAACAGCTTGGTGTAAACCCTCAGACCAGCGACGGCCAGGCATGAGCCTACCAGTAAACTCATCAACAATTATAATTTGTCCGTCTTTAACTACATACTCCTTGTCCTTATGGAAAAGAATCTTAGCTTTAAGGGCCTGCTCTAAATGATGGACATAACGAGTCCCGCCCTCTTCGTAAATATTTTTTATACCAAGAGCGTTTTCTACTTTTTCAATACCCTTCTCGGTTATTGAAACGGCCTTGAGTTTTTCATCTACATTATAGTCCTCCTCCTCAATAAGACGCGGCACGATTTTGGCAAATGTTTGATAAAGTTTGGTCGAATCAGAATCTGGCGCAGAAATTATAAGCGGTGTCCTGGCCTCATCAATCAAAATCGAATCTATTTCATCGACAATGGCATAATTATGTCCTCTTGCTTGAACAATCTGATCTAATTCATAAGCCATGTTGTCACGCAAATAATCAAAACCATATTCGTTGTTGGTGCCGTAGGTTATGTCGGCCTCATACGCTTCCCGCCTATTAACCGGCCTCAAAAATTCATGGACAACCTTAAAAGAGCCTGTTGTATCCCTAACCTCATCAAGCTTTTTTTCTCTATCACTCTGGGTATTTTCACTTTTGTTTGGTAACTCCTTGTGCAACGGATCATAAATATAACTTGCCTCGTGATTTAAGCAGGCCACGCTCAAACCCAAAGCGTGATAAATCTGCCCCATCCAAACTGCATCACGCCTAGATAAGTAATCGTTCACGGTTATGACGTGAACGCCATGCCCTGTCAGTGCGTTGAGATATGTAGGCAATGTGGCAACCAAAGTCTTACCTTCTCCTGTTTTCATTTCAGCTATGCTGCCATTGTGCAACGCTATGCCTCCTATTAATTGGGAATCGAAATGCCTCTGGCCCAGCGTGCGCCTTGAAGCTTCTCGAACAGCGGCAAATGCCTCAGGCAAAATATCATCCAGGGCATCGCCACTTCCTAGTCTTTGTTTAAATTCGGCCGTCTTATCTCGAAGCTCACTAAATGAAAAACGCTCGAACCTGGGTTCGAGCTCGTTGATCTTGGCAACGATAGATCTATAGCTGTCTATCTTGCGCTTGTTTGCATCACCAAATATTTTTGAAAAAAATGCCATTATTAAATTCTTTTAGGCTTGCGGTTCATGTCTCTGTTCTTTGATTTGAGTTTTTTAATCTGCCGCTCCAAATCGTCTCTCACGAAGTCCACTGCAGTGCGAAGATCTTCATGTTCGATCGTAGCTCTCAATAATTGTCCGCCCATCTTTAAATTCATTTCGGCATAATAAACCTGTCCTTTCTGATGGTGCTTCGAGGGCCTACCTATCTCTACCCTTGCCTCCACCTCATCAGCTTTTTTAAAAAGCTTATCCATCGCCCCAATTTTCTCTGCAATCCACTCATTAATTGCGGGGGTTAGCTCCAAATTTTTTGTGTGAATCATTAATTTCATAATAGGCATATCTTAGCACAAACTAAACAAATTTAAAACCCCGTTTAAAAGGGGTTTGCAAATTATAAAAAATCAAAAATTTCCAACCATAATTACCTCTTCCTTTAAAAGGATTCCAAATTTATCGAAAACAGCGGACTTTGCTTTTTTGATTAATTGAATAAAATCCGCGGCAGTTGCCCCGCCAAGATTAATGAAAAAATTGGCATGGGTTTTAGATATTTGGGCCTGTCCGATCTGAAGACCTTTTAAACCGCAGCGATCTATTAAAGACGCAGCGGAGACAACTTCTCCGCTCATAACAATATTCTGGAAAATGCAGCCAGCACTTTTCTCAATTGGTTGATTGGCATGTCTACATCCTTTAACTTTTTCAGAAAGCTGAGTAACAGTAACTGGGTCCTTTGGTGTTACTTTCAGTTTAACAGAAGTAATCGTATATTCAGGGTGATCTTTGAAAAAACTCCAACGATATTTATACATGCCCTCGGCCTTAGTAACTGTTACTAGCTCATTACCATCAAAAATCTAACAGCCTCCACGTTTTCCCAAAATTCGATTCCATAACAACCGGCGTTACCATAAACAGCTCCGCCGATAGTCCCGGGCAAGCCGGCAAAAGTTTCATAGCCTGTAAAACCCACCTGTTCAGAAAATAAAACAAGTCGAGAAATCAAAGCCCCAGCATCAACCCACAGATGATCTTCCTCGACCCTGTAGTGGAATACCCTAAAATTTATCTTGATGATTAGCCCGTCAAAGCCCAAATCAGAAAATATAATATTTGAACCCCCGCCGATAACCAAGTAATCCAATCCGCTCTCTTTGGCAATCCTTCTGGCCTCTAAAAGTTCCTCCTCATTATTTACAGAAACAAAATATCTTGCCAACCCTCCGACACCCAGTGTTGAAAATCTGGCAAGCTTAACATTTTCCTTAATAAAGTCCGGCCTTAGCACTAGGAACTCCTTTTTTAAAAAAACTAATGACTCAAGTTAACACCGATTTTATAAAAATTCAATTCTTTTAAATTAACATTGAAAATCGCCTCCGCACTGCGGCCGCTAGAAATAAACTGCGAGGTGCTCATATTAAGCCAATGTTTTTTACCATCTGAAGTTACAGAATAAACCCTTCCGCTAGAACCAACTCTTATGAGATCGCTATCTTTGTAGTTATCCAATACTTCTGGTTTTACTAAAATTACCTTGTTGAATCCGAACTGAGAATAAAAATTAAAAATTGCGGAACTTATTATATGCCTCTTCCAGTTACCATTGATTACATAGACCTTGCTATCACCCTCGGCTCTAATCAATGAGCCATTTGCCATATTCTTAGGCGAAGGAGTAACACTGGGCTTTGGGCTATCAGAATCCTTAGAAAAAGGCAAAATTGAAAGATTTGCAGAACCTGATGGCGCAGAATCTACTCTCTCAAATGAGGTTAACAAAGACACAGTAGGTTCGTCTGAGGTAAAATTAGCAAATTTATCTTTTTTGATCGGTACCACGACCAATTCATTAAAATCCTCTGCGACACCTTTCAAATAAACAACATTGGAACTGGGCGAAGGATCAAAGGTTCCTATAATCTTACTGCCGTCATTTTTATAAATAATGAACGAGGTTGTAAAACTTGTAAGAGAAGGCGAGGAAAAACTAACTTTCAAAACTTTCTTCTGTCCCGGAGTAAATTGAGATATGTCATACCACCTTCCCTGCCAATCTTTGAGAAAATCCGAAATCGAATAAATGCCGATCTCGCTGATATTATTTATTACCTTACTTGGAGAGATATGGAAATCTTTTAAACCGTTTTTGCTATAGCCCAATTTTGAATTAATACTCGAATCATTAATAAAATTAGCAATAGACCAATCTCTAAAAACATCCAGGAAGGAATCGCTAAAATTATTGGAGCTGAGGGACCCGTTAAAGCTGGGTATGCCTATGAGATTATTCTTGAGCATGCCTGAAATAATTTGAGGCGACCAATGCTCAGCAACATATTCCCCGAACATTGCTATCTGTCCATAATCAGAGGTCAGATTTTTCCATTCAGTTAAGCTATCCGTTGGATTATTAAAAAATCCCTGGAAACGTCTTTGAATATTACTGCCTTCAAAATTATCATTATAACCCAGCAAAGTCGGAGCATATTCTGACCTCATCTCGTTCGTCCAAACATCATCAACTAAGTTTTGATCTTTTTCTTTTATGTTAAACGAAATAAGGTGCTGGAACTCATGAGACAAAAATGTAAAAATCCTGGGAATATTTCCCAAAGAAAAAGAATTAAGATAGATCATTTCTCTTTCATTAGACTGTGGTGCCTTTGATTTTGGATATTCATTTGCGGCGTCAAAATACCCGCCGGCGTTTTCGACTAAATGAGTGATCAGAATTGTTGTCTTTGGATCATTGTCGATTCCTGGATTTGGTTCGGAACCAAAAAAACTAGTCTCTAGAGGATAGATCCTATTATCAAATTCCCTAGCCAAAGAATCTATGTCCGAAAGATCGCTATCATGTTTCGCCTGACTTGATGCAGACCAGTAGTCATCAGAAAAATAGAAATACGCGTGATCAGATACCTTTCTAAGAGTTGCTGAAACAACAGAATGGCCGTCAAAATCATATTGTGAATTTATATTAAAAATCTGGGTCTGACCCAAAGAATCAGCCCTTGCCCACAGCGGTGTAGAAAACAAACAAAATATAGAAAATAAAAAGACTATGCGACGCATAGTCAGATTATAACTTAAAACTAGAGTTTTCTTAAAATGGCCATCCCCTCTTCTAGGGCCACCGATGGCTTCCAGCCTAATAGTTCTCGTGCTCTCGAGTTGTTGGCAAGAGTAATTTTAGTTTCGCCTGGACGTGCTGGAATATATTTCACACGGCCCTTTTTTATGGCCGCAGCCAAAATTGCTTCTGGTTGAGAATTTTCTATAGCGACAGTCCTTGCCTGTACTCCGCCCATCACCTGAGGACGATCTTCTGCCAAAACCATTGATGCCACTTCATTTATTGAAAAATTGTGGCCAGCTCCGATATTAAACAGCTCGCCCTTGCCGACTCTGCTTGAAGTTGCAGCTAAAATATTTGCCCTGACGACATCAGAAACATATGTGAAGTCTCTTTTTATTTTTCCATCTCCAACAATAGTTAAAGGTTTGCCGTCTTTTAATTGTTTTAGGAAAATCCCCATTACGGTCGCGTATGCTCCGCTAGTTAATTGTCTTGGTCCGTAAACATTGAAATATCTCAGCGAGACCGTTTCTAAATTATAGAGGCTGCTGAAAAGACGGCACAACTCCTCTCCAACATATTTTGAAAGGGCATACGGGTTCTTGAATTTAGGAGACATATCTTCATATAACGGCAAGGTGTTTTGATCACCGTAAGAAGATGAGGAGGCTGAATAAATCACCCTCTTAACTCCAGCGTCTCTAGCAGCCAATAATACGTTCAAAGTACCTGCAACGTTGTGGTCAAAGGTTGTTGCCGGATCTTGAATTGATGGCTGAATCCTAGCCCTAGCCGCAAGATGGAAAACCAAATCTACTCCCTTAAAGTAAGGCTTAATCTTCTTTAAATCCCTGATATCCGCTTTAACAAACTTTGCGGCCCTATTTACCTGTGTTCTTTTACCAGTGGTAAGATTATCAATAACAACGACGTTAAAGCCCTCTTTCACAAGAGCATCAGTGACATGTGAGCCTATGAAGCCAGCGCCTCCGGTCACAATCGCTTTTTTAGTTTTCAGTCCTGTTTTTGCCATTGTCGCCTTATGTATTTACGCTTTTTTAGAACTACGTCCTTATCATGCCTGGAAACATCACCAATTGTCAAGTTCTGAGAGGCCAGCAAGGCCTCGTTATATTTGACTACGGCCTTAAAAACCCCGATACCTTTTTCTAATGTTTTAAGGAAAGCGCTATCAACGGTGGGCCTGCCAGTCTTTGATGTCATATCTTCCAACAAAAATTCGCAAAACCTTATGGTCGCATTCATGTCTTTTGGAAAACAATAACCACCTGCGCCACAATAATTCCCATGTTCAACGTTAAGCCAGGCAGGGCCGGTTCTTGGATCGGCAGAAATCGCTTCGCGAATATTTTCATAAGAAACTTCGCTTTTAATTTTCTTGTTTTTAAAATTTATTGAAAGAGCGTGAGATATATCAGCCCAAATATTGCCATAGACAACCTTCAAATATCCAAAAACATTTCCTGCATACTTAATCAGCTCCGCCTCAGTTGCGGTGATACCCCTCTTTGATAAACCAATTGGAATAGGTCTTTCAAAATTAGCTCGAGGCAAAAATGATAAAATTTTCTTAGCTTGAGAAAAGCTTTTTGAAGTATGGCCCGCTATTTGCCTATGGGGTTTAATGTAATCCAGCCACGGCTGAGATTCCGTAAGAAACTCCGGATTAAAAATAATTTTCTTTCTCGGGTACTTCTTCTGTAGGCCCTCCGCCGTGCCCGGTGTTACTGTCGATTTAATAATAACGACTTTCCCATCTTTGATTCCAGAAACAACACTCTTAACTATTGAGACGTCACAACTTCCGTCAGGGTTTGGTGGAGTTGGCACGGCAACAAAAATTACATCAGCCTTATTTATGTTATCAGTACACCCCCTCTTTGGATCGCTATCATAACAAAACAACTCATGGCCTCGTCTATACCCTTGTACCTCCTCGAACCATTTTTTTATTGGACTACCGACCATACCCAAGCCGATTATTCCTATTTTAACTTTTTTAGATTTAATATTGGACATTTATTAAAATATGTTGTATTATTATACTAATTACCGGGCTCTGATTTGAAGGGGAAAAGCGTTTTAATCCCCTTCCAACCAGAGATAAAAATCTTGAAAAAACCGATCTTATTACTAGGCGACATTCTCGCGCTATACATTTCTCTATTTTTAGCCATTTTGATTCGCTACGGACAGCGAATCGATTTTAAATTTCAGTTAGGCTTCAACCTGATTCCATTTACTTTGGTATTTATTGTCTGGCTGATTATTTTTTACATAACCAATCTTTACGAGATAAGCTTCACAAAAAATAACGTTAATTTTTTCTCTGCTTTATTTTACACGCTAATCGCAAGCTCTGTTGTATCTCTGGCGCTATTTTATTTCATTCCTTATTTCGGTATAACTCCGAAAACCAACCTTCTAATCTTTTCTGCATTCGTAACCGCAATTATGTTCGTTTGGAGATTTTATTTTAATAAACTCAGTGCCAAAAGCGGCCACCACAATGATACCCTTATAATCGGCTTTAATGAGCAGTCGAAGGAGTTATATGATTTCCTGGTTTCAAATCCCCAACTTGGCTACAACGTTCTAGAAATAATAGACGTAGGGGATCAAAGATCACATGAAAACATCGAAACAATCGTCAAAAACAAAAAAATTAAAACTCTTATCTTAAGTCCGTCAGCTTACAAGGTGCCTCGTATAATAGACGCGCTGTACCGCCTAGTGGGTTTCGGTATAATTTTCTACAACCTTTCTGATTTCTATGAACAGGCCACAGGAAGAGTTCCTCTGGGTGCAATAGACCAGGCGTGGTTTTTGGAAAACTTATCAGAGGGCAGCAAAAGAGTTTATGAACTTTCAAAAAGAATTTTTGATTTGATTTTTGGTGTCATCTTGGGCGCCATCTCCTTACCATTTTATCCATTTATAATGCTGGCGATAAGAATAGATTCTTCCGGACCAATATTCTACAGGCAAGAAAGAGTCGGCAAAGCTGGGAAAATTATAAAACTCATAAAATTCAGAACAATGTTTAATGATGCTGAAAAAAACACCGGCCCCATCTGGGCGGCCGAAGATGACAACAGGACCACTCGAGTCGGCAAAATAATCAGAAAAACAAGAATAGACGAACTGCCACAAATAATAAACGTGCTCCAGGGAGACATGTCATTTGTCGGACCAAGGCCGGAAAGACCCGAATTTTATGAAAAACTTAAAAAAGAAATTCCTTTCTACGAAGAGCGCAACTTGGTCAAACCAGGTCTAACTGGTTGGGCACAAATAAAACACAAATTAGATTTTAGAGGAGGAATGACAGTAAAAGATACGTATGAGAAACTTCAGCACGACCTGTACTATGTAAAGAAGCGCTCCCTTATGCTCGACCTAGGCGTAGTGCTAAAAACGACCAACATTCTTCTCAAAAAGGCTCTGGGTTAATTTATATTGACTTATTCCGTAATAATTGTATACTAGCATACAGATTGTGTCCCTTGAAAACGAGGTATCCGAATGAACTTAAGCAAAAACAGTATTCTCTACAAGATAGCCTACGGCTATTCTGACCTATTTAGTGGAAATTATAAGCAACGAAGCACAAACCTTTGTTTTTTATTCTGGAGAGTTTTATTTTCACTACTTTTCATTTGGCCGATTATAATACTCGTAGTCCCAATATTACTTGCCATAACTTGGCTCGTCCTTACATTCATTATGTTCCTGTTTGGAGGCTATGCCAAATTTGAAAGAAACTTTGACGACAGTGAGACAGGCAACTATGGAGCCTTGGTACTTACGTTTGAACCGATAAGCAGTTGGCCTGAAATTATGGGCACAAAAATTTGGCCCTTACATATAATTTTATCTTGCTTCTGTTTCACAGTATGCGGATGGACGATTTTAAACATCATGCGTGATTGGGCAGCCCTATCTGCAAATAGTTTTAACCTGGGATTCAAAATCTTCTTATCCATGATACTCTCCGGGTTCGTCGTTATTCTGCTCGGTTTATTTTTCAAGAATTCATCAAAGATCAAAGCGGGCGAATCTTACCAATTGTTTCGAGAATATTTTCGAGCAAAAAAAGAGAAATTCTGCCCTATTATAAGTTTTCGATAAAACCGATAATAATCGGTTTTTTAATTTGTTTAAATATTCCACCACAAATATTCCGAAATTCAATATTGACATTATCTGCTGCCACAATTAAATTAATAAAAATGAAAAAAGCACTTATCACAGGTATAACAGGGCAGGACGGATCGTTCTTGGCCGAATTCCTTTTGAAGAAAGGCTATCAGGTCCATGGTATGGTTCGCCGTGTTGCCGCAGAAGATCATGTCGCAAGAACCTCCAGAATAAACCACTTGATTAAAAGCGGTAAAATTAAGTTGCACCAAGCGACGATGGAAAATTATCCCAGCATCTGCAATATCTTGACCAGGATTAAGCCTGATGAAATTTACCATTTGGCAGCACAAAGTTTCGTTTCATATTCCTTTGAAGATGAACATTCGACAATGCAAACCAACATAACCGGTACTCACTTCCTCTTGGCTGCTGCCAGCCAGATAGTACCTAAGGCAAAGTTCTATTTTGCCGCTTCAAGCGAAATGTTTGGCAATGTATTAGAAACTCCTCAAACAGAAAAAACGCCGTTCAACCCCAGATCCCCCTATGGTGTATCCAAGGTCACTGGTTACCACCTTGCCCACTATCACCGCAATCATCCCAGCATTAACCAGTTTGTAGTATGCGGGATACTTTTCAATCACGAATCAGAACGCAGGGGCATGGAGTTTGTAACAAGAAAAATCACCCACACGGCCGCATTAATAAAACATGGTTTGGCAAAAAAACTATACCTGGGCAACGGCGATGCAAAAAGAGACTGGGGTTATGCTGGAGACTATGTCAGAGCTATGTGGATGATGATGCAACAGCAAAAACCAGAAGATTATGTTATTGCAACTGGCGAAACCCATACTGTTAAAGAATTCGCCAATGAGGCGTTCAAAATGGCCGGTCTAGATCCAAAAAAACATATAGTCTGGAATAATCCTTTGGATGTAAGACCTTCGGAAGTTGATTTATTAATCGGTGATCCGGCAAAAGCAGCAAAGCTACTTGGATGGAAACCAAAAATAAAATTCCGAGAATTAGTCAAACTCATGGTTGAATCGGATCTCAAATTAGTCTCCTCAAAAATAAAAAACAGCAACTAACATAAAACCCACGCGCGTGGGTTTTATGTTAGTATAGTTTCCAAAAATTTCCTTTGTTCTTTAATTGTATTCTCTGGTAGATCCTTAATACTTTTGAAAAACCTCCATTCCTTAGCCTGATTATCAAGAACGAAATTTTCAGACTTAGGAACGCACAACATCTCAAAAGCTATAGGCCATCCCCAGCCATTTCTTTCTAGCTTCTCGCTTGGAAATTCTATACAGCCTAATATTTTTAAAGTTTCCACATCTACCCCAATTTCATTCCTAGCAAATCTTTTTGCCGCCTCCTCCATAGTTTCACCGTATAAAACAGTTCCTCCAGGTATATGCCAAAGGCCTCGGTAAGGTTCTACGTCTCTAAGTGTTAAGAGTATGCCTTTGTCTGACTTAATCACAACGTCAACACAAAGTCTCGGCACCCTTGAATAGATATTCTTAAAATCCTCGTCTGATAATGATTTGTCATTCATTTTAAAATTCACGCCCGATGCTTTTAACGAACGCCCTTGCTTCATTCTCAAAATTTTTATCAAGTTGGGCCGCAATTCTCGCCTGTTCAACAGCTTGGTCTATCTTCCCTATTTTTGCATAGGCAGCAGCAAGCGAAGCATGGTACTGCGCGTTATCTGGCTTCTGATCAACTAGCCCTTCATATAATTGAGATATTTTCTCATAGTTATTCGATTTTACATAAAGATTAATCAGTCTTAAGGTGTCCGACTCATTAAACGTGTAGCCGTTTTTTATGGCCTGATCCACCTCTTTCAAACCCTCATCTACACGACCCATCTCGAAAAAGGTTGCTCCCAAATACCAGTTAGTTAGACCGACTGTGGGATTTAATTTTTCAGCAATCTGAAAATATTTTATTGCATTTGCATAATCTTTCTTGTTCAGATACCCTTGCGCAACCTCGTAATAAGTTCTTACAAAGCTTGGAGAAATTTCCAAAGCTTTCAACGAATTTTTTAAAGCTAAATCATTGTAAGGAGATGCTGGATCACTTTTACCCAAAACTATATAGCAGCGCGAAATATAAAGAAAAGGTAGATAATCTTGTTTATTTTCATCTACGTTTTTTTGAACTTCTTGAATTGTGTACAAAAGTGCAGCTGTCTCCTTGTCTCCCAATTTTTTAGAACTTGTGGTCTCCAAGACCCATTGGGCCAAACGATGCCTGTATTCATATTTGCCCGGAACATTATATGACAAGGCCTCTTTATATTTTGCTAAAGCTCCATCAAAATCCCCTCCCCAAGATCTGGTTATTGCTCTTGTTGTTGCATAATTCGCTTTAGATGGTATTACATTGGTTCTGTAAACAAAAAATATTACCGCCAGCAAAGAAATAAACATCAAAACCTGCTGGCCCATGCTCATTCTAAAAATGACTGGCTGTTTAAAATCAGCCTGCTTGGATTGGTTGTCGGTATTGTTTGAGTGCGAATGCGATGTAAGCCAAGTAGCAAATGCCAGCATTGTAAAAAATGCGACAAAGTTTGCAGCGGTATCGAATATAAATGAATTGTGAATCATGTAGGCAACAATGAGAGAGATTATGCCCATTCCGATAACACGTTCATCCTCTACTGGTCCTTTGATGATTCGCCTCCAAATCAAACGTATGGAAACTATAAACATGGCCACATAAGCAAGGAAAGCGAAAAGTCCCATCGTAACCAACACCTCGACAAACATATTGTGAGCCCTATCGAAAAGTGTTTCCGAACCTATGCCCTGAAAAAACTTAGGATTGAAATGCTTTGAAAAAGGAACATCAAAATTTTCCGGTCCCCAACCAAACAAAATTGTTTTTGGAGTTTCGATCCACCCCTGCAATCCAGCATGCCATGCCCAAAATCTAGTATTAACAGTATAAGTACTGGGAGAAAAATCAGTTATTCTCTTGAGGTAGCTTGAGTTTTGAACAAAATTGGTTTTCTTAAAGGCAAAGGCAAAGGCGACGAACAAGACTCCAAGAATCAGAAGAGCAAATAAGATTTTCTTTGCAATCTGAGATTTGGAATTTATAGTGTACAAAAAAGTAAAAAGTAAAAAACCGATGCTCATACCTAGCATAGAACCTCTTACGGCGGTCATGAGGATGGCAATTGTATTGATCAAAATTGCTACCCACAAAAAACCTCTATACCTTTGAGAGATCCACTTTGAAAATACTAGGGTTATTGCTGTGAACAAAGCGACTATCTGATACCCCGCGAAAAGGGCAGCATTTCCTATCGTACCGAATATTCTTTCGCGATTGCCAGAACCTATGAAAAAACTAATGTTTGTTTTTTGACCGAAACCGTAAAAAGCAGATAGAACCCCTACAAAAACGCTTAATCCCAAAAGCCTGAGCCAATCTTCACGAGTCCTAAAGACAGAAACTAAAATTAAAAAGAAAACTAGATAATGCAGAAAGCTCCAAAAACCTCCCATTCTTTCTAAAGATCCCCAGAAACTTAAATAAGGATTAATACTAATTGCAGTAGAAACTCCGAAAATAAAAGTAAAAAGAGAAAAAACGGTTATTATAATATTCGATTTCGGAATAAATTCTCTATTTTTTATAATTAAAAACAAATAAAAAACCGTGAGAATCTCTATTATGGACCTGAAGATTACAACTTTGCCAAAATGAAATGGAGAAATAAACTGAGAAAAAATCACTAAAGGAATAAAAGCGGCGGCATAAATACCCCACTTCAAAACGCTTACAATCCAAGGAGAATTTCTAATTTGTCTATTTTTTTGTTGCATTCTTAAGATAATAACAAATAATAGCAACCTTGCAAAATAAAATCAGTGATTCTTCAGGTACCAGTTAATGGTATTTTTTAAACCAGTTTTAAAATCTGTTTTTGCCCTAAAACCAAATTCTTTTTGAGCTCTTTTAACATCTAACATTCTTTTGGGCTGACCATCTGGTCTGCTTTTATCCCAAACAATATTACCCTTAAAATCTGCTATTTCACAGATAAGCTTAGTTAGTTCTTTTATTGATATCTCCGTGCCCGAACCCAAATTTACCGGCTCGTTACCAGAATATCTTTCAGCAGCCAAAACCACACCCTCCGCTGCATCTTCTACATACAAAAATTCTCTTGTGGCTTTGCCAGTACCCCAAACTTCGATACTTTTTTTATTATTTTGCTTAGCTTCAAAAACCTTTTTTATAAGTGCCGGAATAACGTGGGAAGAACTTGGTTCAAAATTGTCTCTAGGTCCATAAAGATTTACTGGCAATAAGTAAACAGAATTAAAGCCGTACTGTTGGCGATAAGCTTGCGCCTGTACCAAAAGCATTTTTTTAGCCAAACCATAGGGGGCGTTAGTTTCTTCCGGATAGCCAGACCAAAGGTTCTCTTCTTTAAATGGCGTTGGGGTAAATTTTGGATAAGCACAAATCGTACCGATGGCAACAAATTTTTCAACTCCTGACTTTCTTGCAGCCTCCATCAGTTGAGTCCCCATCATTAAGTTGTCATAAAAAAGCTCGCCTGGTTTTTCTCTATTAAAACCAATTCCACCGACTTTGCCCGCCAAATGAATGACAACGTCAACGCCGTTGACCATCCTAACGCAATTGGACATCTTTCTTAAATCATCTGCCCGGGAACTAGGGATTATAATCTTGTTCTTATTTACACCTCTTTTTATAAGTTTTTCTGCAACAAAAGAACCAAAAAAGCCAGAACCACCAGTGAGTAGAATTTTTTTACCTTTTAAATCCATGTTCTGATTGTTGTAACTCCATTAATCAAATAAACCCTATTTATAAATGTTAAATTAGCAGAAAGACAGGCGGCTAACAAGTGTTTGTAAATATGACGGTTTTATTATAGCCTGTGTATTATAAACATGCGCATATGTTACATAAACATAACTAAAAAAATTCCGCCACGAGATGCGGTCTATTTAAAAGGTCTAGAAAAAAACGGCTGTGAAATTTTATATTGCAATGACAACTCCAACGGATTTTTTAAAAAAATCTGGCAAATACTAAAAAAGCACTCCCAAATAAAAAATAACTATGACATCCTCTGGGTTGGTTACACTGCGCACACCCTAGTTCCGATAGCCCGTCTAATGACCTCCAAAAAGGTAGTTTTCAACGCTCTGGGTTCGTTATATGAAGGAAAGATAATTTCTAGAAATCAGGCCCAAAAATTTTCTATAAAATCAACATACTATTGGCTCGTGGATTTTTTGGCTTTCCATTCCGCATCTATCAGTCTTGTTGAAAGCGACAAACAAAAAATATGGTTAGAAAAGAAATTCTACATTAGATCAGAAAAATTAATGACCGCTCTAACGGGTGCCGACGATTCTATCTTCTTAAACCAATCGCCTCAAAACAAACTACCGACTTTCTGCGTCTTATTTAGAGGCGGGTTCCTGCCTGAATCAGGAGTAGAATATGCCGCACGGGCCACAAAAATACTGCAAAATGAAAATATAAAATTCAGAATAATAGGCAATGGAATGATGGCGAATGAGGTAAAAACAATTCTAGGAAGCTTCGACTCAAAGAAAGTTGAATGGATAACAGAAAATCTAGAACAATCAGACCTTACAAAAATGATGCGAGAATGTCATTTAAGCCTGGGCCAACTTTCCGATCATGACAGACTCCTGAGAACTATCCCCCACAAGGCCTTTGAAAGTATAGCGATGAAAATACCCTACCTTACGGCTCGAAATCCCGGAGTGCTTGAGATATTAGAAGAAAACAAGACTTGCGCTTGTTGCAACCCCGCAGATCCTCAAGATTTGGCAGATAAAATACTCTTAATAAAAAACAATTATGGCAGATACCAAGAAATCAGTGAAAACGCCTATAAGCTATACGTCAGGGAAATGTCATCTGAGGTTTTAGCAAAAAAAGTGTTAGAAAGGATAGCCCATTTGACTTAATGCATTTTAAATATATTGTTTCTTCATATGCCCCCAAAAACAGCCCCAAAAACTAAATACGATTACGATGTTTGCATAATAGGCGGTGCGGGACACGTCGGCCTTCCTCTTGGAGTCACTTTTGCGAATGCGGGCCTGAAAACAGCCCTTTTAGACGTAAATGAAAAGGCCATAAAAATGATCAATAAGGGCATATTCCCCTTCAAGGAGAACGGCGGTCCAAAATTTCTAAAAAGGGCAATAAAAAGTAAAACGATTAGGGCGACAAGCCTGCCAGAGGTAATATCAAAAAGTGAATTTATTGTAACAGTAGTTGGCACCCCCGTAGACGAACATCTAAATCCCGACTTTCATATAGTCACAAAAATAATGGAAAATTATTTCCGCTATTTTAGAGACGGCCAGGTTTTAATATTGAGAAGCACCCTCTACCCGGGAACCAGCGAACGATTGCAAAATTTCTTTTCAAGTAGAAACAAAAAAATATCGGTGTCTTTTTGCCCGGAAAGAATTGCTCAGGGCAATTCCTTTGAGGAACTGTCAGGATTTCCCCAAATAGTTTCGGCATTCGACACTGGAACCCTGGGTAGGGTTAGCAAGCTTTTTTCCAAAATTACAGCCAAAACAATTTCGCTCCAAAAACCAGCAGAAGCGGAATTGTCCAAACTTCTTACAAATGCATGGCGATATATAAAATTCGCCGTAGGCAATCAGTTCTATATGATAGCGGAAAACCACAACTTAAATTATCACGAAATTTACAAAGCCATGGTTGAAGACTACCCAAGGAATGCTGACCTCCCATCCCCCGGCTTTGCTGCAGGACCATGCCTTGGCAAAGATACAATGCAATTGGCTGCTTTTAACAACAACAACTTTATTCTCGGGCACTCAGCAATGCTCATAAATGAAGGCCTGCCAAATTTCTTGATAAAGCAGATAAAACAGAGATTGGATGCCAATCATTCCAAATCAGTCGTAGAACAAAAAGACTGGTCTATTATCACAGCCTCTACAAATCAAACGACAGATGAGAAAAAAAACATACAACATGGTTTTATAAATCACTCGATATTCAAAGAAAAAACCGTCGGTATTTTGGGAATGGCTTTCAAAGCGGAAAGTGATGATGCAAGAGATTCTCTTTCTTACAAACTGCGCAAGGTGGCTCAAACAGAAGCCAAGAGGGTTATTTGCCACGATGTATACATTAATGATCCTTCTTTTGTTAATCTAGATAAACTGTTAAAAGAATCGGACATCATAATACTCGGAGCACCACACAATAAATATAAAAAAATTATCCCATCTTCATATCCCAACAAACTCTTTGTTGATATCTGGAATTTTTGGCAAGAATAAAAATAAAAATGAAAAGAATACTTATAACTGGAGGAACCGGGTTTATTGGCTACCACCTGGCAAAACATATTTTGGAAAATGATAATGCCAAAATCGATTTAATTGATAATCTAAGTCGGGGCAAAATTGATAAAGATCTAAAATCATTACTTAAAAACAAAAACCTTAAGCTAATTAAAAAAGATCTGACGGATCCAAAAGCTTTATATCCTTTAAAAGAAAAATATGACGACATCTATCACCTTGCGGCAATCAATGGTACAAAAAATTTCTATGAAAAACCGCAAGAAGTTCTGCGAGTTAATATCTTGACCTTGATTTATCTGCTTGAATGGATGAAAGACAAACAACTCCAAGCAAAACTTTTGTTTACGTCCTCCAATGAAGCCTATGCTGGAGCCCTTGAATCTTTTGGCAAACTCAAAATCCCAACTCCAGAAAATGTCCCCCTTGTTATATCCGACTCATATAATCCCAGATGGTCTTATGCCGGAAGCAAACTTATTGGTGAACAATTAGTAATACACTACTCTAAATCCTACGGTTTAAAATCTATAGTGGTAAGGCCGCATAATTTTTATGGTCCGCGAGCCGGTCACGACCATGTTATCCCTGAGTTTTTCAAAAAAATACAAAAGAAAACAGATCCATTTACAATATATGGAGCAACCGATACGAGGAGTTTTTGTTACATTGATGATGCCGTTAAGGCAATGCGGTTGCTATTAGAGTCTGACGTTCCAAAACTGAACCCGATAGAAACCGTCCATATAGGCAGTAACGATGAGACAATGATACTTGATTTAGCGAAAAAAATGTTTGACCTAACGGGTTGGAAACCGAAATCAATTAAGATAAAATCTTCTCCAAAAGGAAGTGTTAAAAGGCGCAGACCAGAAATAAAAAAAATAAAAAAACTAATCAACTGGCACCCGGAGACATCACTTGAAAAAGGTCTTAAAAAAACCATTGAATGGTACAATGAAAACTGATTTGACAGACTTTTAAGTTTTAAATAAACTATCTCAATTATGTCCAAAAAATTAATCGTAAGAAAAACTTGCAGGATTTCAGGAGAAAAACTAGTAGATTTGTTTTCCTTAGGGAAAATGTATGTTTCTGGTTTTATCCCCAAAGACAAAGAAATAAAAACAGAACCGATAGAACTCAAGCTCTGCTTGGCAAAAAAGTCTGGATTGGTTCAGCTTGCCCACACAACACCACCAGATGACATGTACACCCAATATTGGTATCGATCCGGTACAAACGCAAGCATGACAAATGAACTACGCCAAATAGCAGAGTCGGCACAAAGCCAAATGAATTTAAAAAAGGGCGATATATTTATTGACATCGGCTGTAACGATGGGACCTTATTAAAATTCGTTAATCCTGAAATAAACAGAATAGGTTTCGACCCAGCCAAAAATATAAGCGGTGATGCCAAAGCATTTGCATCTCTGGTAATACAAGATTATTTTAATTTCCCCGCTTTTAAAAAATCTTCCTACGGCAAGCAAAAGGCAAAAGTGATTACTTCTATCGCCATGTTTTACGACCTAGAAAATCCTCACACTTTTGTAAAAGACATCTATAAAATACTAGACAAGGACGGCTTATGGATAATCCAAATGGGGAGCTACCCGCCAGCAATGATGAGACAGTTGGCTTTTGATAACATATATCACGAACATCTAGAGTACTATACACTTTCATCTCTAAAGTATTTATTAGATATGCACGGTTTTAAAATTGTCGATTGCCAGCTAAACGATGTAAATGGGGGTAGTTTTAGAGCATACATCAGAAAGGCCAATGCCGACCCAACAAAGTTTGCAACAGCTCCCTACAGAGACATTGCCGACTACAGGGTGCAAACGATTTTATCTCACGAAAAAAGCCTTGACCTCACAAATCCAAAAAGTTATCAAAAATTTTTCAAACAAATTGGCGAACTAAAAAAACAAACTCTTAACTTCATAAAAAAAGAGAAAGCAAAAGGAAAAACAATCTGGGGATATGGAGCATCAACCAAGGGCAATACCCTGCTTCAATACTTTGGTTTGGATAATACTCTCATAGATGGCATCGCCGAGAGATCTCCCGCCAAATTTGGCTTAAAAACCGTAGGTACCAATATTCCCATTTACTCGGAAGAGGAAATGCACAAAAAGCAGCCAGATTATCTGCTATTGCTTCCCTGGCACTTTATAAGCGAGTTCAGACAGAGAGAGGCCGACTACTTGCGCAAAGGAGGCAAGTTCATAGTCCCATGTCCCAAATTTGAAATTATAGGTTCTAACTAGCCCTCTCTGATCTAATCATCATCCTGATTAGATCGCGAAAATCGGTCTTAGGCTCCCAGCCTAAGACCGATTTTATTTTAGAGATGTCGGCCTTAAAAACAGCATCCTCTTTCCGATAAAATTTAGGGTTTATTCTTACCATGATCCTGCCATCGGCATCCAAGGCAACCTCTTTCTTGCCGCTACCAACCCATTTAATCTTAATTCCAAGAATCTCGGCGGCATAATTAACGAAATCCTTAACAGAATGAAGTTCTCCCGAAGCTATTATAAAATCCTCGGGATTTTTATTTTGAAGCATCAGCCACATGGCCTCTACATAGTCTCCGGCATAACCCCAGTCTCTTTTTGTGTTAAGGTTGCCCAACTCCAATATACCTTCGCCCGTCTTTGAAATTGCGTACAGAGCACTTATTATCTTTTTACTGACAAATCTCATATCACGGCGCGGAGATTCATGGTTAAATAAAAAGCCCGAGCAAATGAATCCTCTATATTTTTTACGGCCACCCAAAACAAAGTTTTTAAATGCTAAGATTTTTGCCTTAGCATATGGGTTGCGTGCCAAAAAATGGCTCTTCTCTGTTATGGCATGCCAGTCCGCCTTAAACATCTGTGAAGATGATGCCTGAAAAATTTTAACATGCGGATTTATTTTAAAAGCAGCACCGATTAAATACCCGACCGCTTTATTGTTGACCGAGTCCGTTTCTTTTGGATTTTTGAAAGCCCTTGCCAAATCAGATACCCCAGCCAAATTATAAATTTCATCTGGTCTAGATTTTTCTAAAGCCGTTTTTATACTTTCATGATTCTTGAGATCGCCTCTTAAAATATGAGTTCTTGAGCAGATTGTTTTAATATATTTTTCTTTTGATAGTGGAATGTTGTTAGCAAAACCAAAAACCTCATAGCCTTTTTTTAATAAAAATTCGGCCAAGTACGAACCGTCCTGGCCGAATATTCCCGTAATTAAAGCCCTCTTATTTTTTCTCATATGATTTCTCCTGAACGATATCCGACTTCAAAAAAAGATTAATTTCTTTCCAAATCGATGCCCTTTTGTCATTATTCTTAAAAGCCATACTCGCGGCCTTTATAAAACGTGGCCCAGTATCCCCGATGTGCTCGTAATATCTTTTTTCATTTTCAACATTCCAACTCTGGCCGTTTAACTTTCTTAAACTATTGAAAAGGGTTGTCAGTTTCTTTGAAGGCTTAACTTTTTCGCTAAATATTCCCCTTAACAACCGAAGCTCTGTTTTAACATTTTTGATCTGCTCTTTGTCAGTAAAACGCTTTTCCTTCAATTCTAAAATTGAAATCTTATCCATTAACTCCGCAGGAGAAACTGGGATTAATATTCTGTTTGTTTTATTCATTTATATTTTGTTTATGTTTTCTAGTATATCTTTTAAATTTTCCATAGCTTTGTCAAGACTGATGGATTCAATTTTACCATCAGGAGACTTTAGAACTTTATATGTCCCCCGGGAATCATGGTGGTATTCTTTTTCATTTGTCGGCCCTATAAAAATAAGCTGCGGGACATCAAATGCATCAGCCGTGACCATCGGTCCGCTTTCGTTACCAAATATAAGCTTGGATTTGGATATAAAAGCCTTAAACTCGTCCAAACTTTGATTAAGCAAATTAACATACTTCGTCGTCCCTTCCATTGATTCAATCATCCGGTCAATCGCCTTTTTATCATGGCCTACTCCAATTAAAAATATCTTGGCATGATGTTCTTTAAATAGATAGTCCGCAAGCTTGGCGAATCTATCAGCGGGCCACCAACGGTTTTCCGTAGAGCCGCCGGGAGCGAAGCCAACAATAAAATCATCCCCGGGGTTAACAAAATTTTTACGAAATATATCTTTAATTGAATCCTCCGCCTTCTTAGAAAAATATAGACGGAAATGAACATCTTTACTTACAGCGTTTATCGATGATAAAAGCTTCATATATTGGGGTGGAACATATTCACCGGTATAAAAAGGGGTAGTGAAAACTAGCTTCTTTAACAAGTTGTAGGAAAAAGACTTATCTCCGGCCATATTTGCAAGCTCAAAAACAGAAATTGCCTTTGCATCCCCAAGAAAAAGCATTGCCAAACCAAGGCTGCTGCCGCCATTTCCCAAACATGCAAAATCAATTTTTTCTTTTCTGAGAAATGATACAATCCCCCAAAAATTTTCATGGTAATCTACATAATGATCTATATCGGGATTGTGTCTTACAACCTCCTCAGCTCGGCCGCCACCTATAAAAATAACCTTAGCCTCTGGATATTTTTGTTTTATCGCCCGGAACAAGGGTGTGATATATACGATATCCCCCATATGGGCCTTCCAACGCAAAACAACAATCTTTTTTGGATATTTAGCGCTAATCCTTGCACTCCCTCTAAAAAAATAGAACAGAAAACACAAAACAAACAAAAAAACATTAATAATTTTCGAAAATATCTTTTTGTTTTTGGTTTTGTTCATTTCAAATGAGAAGAATCCCTCATTAAATATATATGATTATAAATATTTTCCAGTCGCTCTGCGAATCTGACAAAGTATAACCCGCCATTTTTACCATAATAGTTAAACCGGGTTCTATTCAAACCCAAAAGCGGTTCAAACAAATTATTGTAAAAAAGGCTTGCCCTATTGAATAGGAAGTTTTTCTTTTCAAAACCCAGTTTTTCCAAATTAAAATTAACATCCCATATCTCTTTCGGCATAAAAGAAAGCTTCAGAAGTTCTTTATTATAAGAAATAAAACAGTTTTCAACAAAGTCGTGATGAGCAAAACCAATTAAAACCGAGCCCTTACCTATTAAATAGTTCTTTATTTTCCGAGATGTTTTAAAAGCCAACCACAATCTTCTCGGCTTGAGAGAATAAAAATGTCTCGGGAAAATTATGACCTCATCAAACTCCAATCTCAGTTGTTCCAAAAAACCTTCTGACCATCTGTGGTGATTCGATATTATTAGTTTTAACTTCCTATTTCGATCAATTAATTTTATCAATCTCGCCAGCCCTCTGATAGCCATTACTAATCTTATTTCAACAACTGTAAATATTATCTCCCCGTGATTTTCTTTTAATACTTTCTGCAAATCATCTTCTAATTTTAAGTCGGCTCGGGGCTTAAAATTATTTTCAGTCAGTACCTGCCTTAAATCATTTATAAATAAGTTTCCAGGAAGATCCCCAAGGTATGTATCAACAAACTTTTTTTGATATCCCATAAATACGCCGCCAAAAAATGGATAAAAGCTATATGAGTTCATGCCCATATTGAATGCCGAGGAAGAAGAAGTCGAACAAACAGAAAAAACATATTTTATTTTATTTCTATTCTCCCATAAAAAAATCTCTGAAATCTGGCCGTCTCTTTGAATTTCGAATAACTCAAGGTTCAATAAATTGGTTTCCTTATCTTCATCCGGATGTGGCCGATATATAAGCTTGCAATCGTGACAATTCTTTCTGACATAATACAAACACTGGTTAGTTTTTTTTACGAACTCTTCAACGTTAATATCGGGCATATTGTAAAAATCTGCCCCAAAAAAAATTGCAAGATTCTTTTCAGAAACCAAAGGAGAATCGCTTTCCAGCCAATAATAAGGCCAGATGGTGTCCGATATTTTGCTGTCTTCTTTATTCATTCTATATTTTGCTTACCGCATCAAAAACCCTGGCCAATTCTTCATCATTTAGATTATTTTGAGTCGGAAGGTTAATGCCCAGTGAAGAAATATGCTTACTGTTTTTATTTGAAAAAAGAAATTTCTTGTATATTGGCATCTCGCCCAAAGAAAAGAAAAATGGCCTAGCATCAATGTTGTGCTTAACAAATTCAGCAAGAAGTTGATCCCTTTTCCCATTAGTAACAAGAGCGCTAACAAGCCAAACAATTCCGGACCTGTCCTTATTATTCTCGGGGAATTTTATAAAATCAAAATCTGAAAGACTTTTTTTGTAACGGGCTTCCAGTTTTTTTCTCATGGATAAATTCTGATTTATTCTTTCTAGCTGAGCACATCCTATGGCCGCCTGGATATTTGTCATTCTATAATTGAACCCCACTTGATCATGCCAATATTTCCTTTTCTCAGACATTCCATGATCGCGTAAAATCCTCATCTTCTTATAAACCTCCTCCGAGTTTGTAACACACATCCCGCCCTCTCCTGTTGTTATTACTTTATTAGCATAGAAAGAAAAACATCCTACGTCTCCGAAGCTTCCAACTTTTTTCGAACGGAAAGTGGCACCGTGAGCTTCTGCCGCATCTTCAATTACAAAAAGATTATGTTTCCTGGCAATTTTTAAAATTTCGTCCATATTACATGGTCGGCCATAAATATGGACTGGCATTATAGCCTTGGTTTTGCCCGTTATCGCTTTTTCTATTTCTTTTGGATCTATCGTCCAATAGTCCTTCTCGATATCAACCAAAACAGGCGTTGCA
>CAYRDM010000006.1:0-23431 GCA_964423175.1 uncultured Candidatus Saccharibacteria bacterium
CTTGGCCGAGACCTGTGCTGATGGCACGGTTGAGGGTTGTGCCGACGGTTTGGTCGTTAATTTTAATCCCATAATTATTCTGTATAACTCCCGTATTAGACGTGGAATCTATTAAAAGCGCATTGGCATCAGTGATTGTACCCGAACTTCGATTTTCTACAAAAAACTCGCCAGCTACCGCAGTATCTGCTGTTGTTGTTCCAATATATTCTGCGCCCGAATATACACCCACTGGGCCGCTGGCTCCGGTTTGAGCAAATCCCAAAACTTGTATTCCGGCAAAATTCCCCTGACTTCCTTGGCCTATAAAAGATGCCGCGGACTGAACTGAATTATTTAAAGTAGAATTAGCGAAAACGTTATAGCTGCCGAAAAAACCTTCGGGCGCTATCGCAGAATTGAAACTAGAACTAGCATTGCCGCTCCAGATATTATAATTCTTAGCTGTACCAGCAACTTGATTCTCTATCTTCAATCCATATAAATTGGTGGCTGTACCGCTCGCGGAAGCAATGTGTATTCCATACGAGTCGATTCCTGAGGCTACATTTTCAATTGTTAGTCTTGCGTCAGGAGAAGAACTAGCTATACCTATGTTACCGTTTGAATTTATTCTTAATCTTTCAACTCCAAAAGTAGAAAAGCCAAGTTCTTCTTGAGCTGGATTATACATACCGGTGTCTTGATCTGCTCGAAAAGAGAAAGAAGGAGAGGCGGCGGTACCGGAATTTGAATAGAAAAAATCAGAAGATGCGAGAGCAAAATTAGCGCTAGAATTAAAGTGGGCGTTAGTTACGTAAATATTGCTCCATGGATTTGCGGACGAACCTAAATCAAAGGAACCTGATGGGATAAGATTAGATTCAATTTTTCCGTTTATTATCGTATTACCCAAAGATGCCGTGCCAGATACTGTAAGATTCCCCGCTTTGTCTAAAGTAAATTTCTTAGAAAAAATTGTTACATTATTGTTATCACGGCCTTCTGTTCCTATTGATACGTCACCGGAAACTCCCAAAGAGGAAAAAGCTCCAGAGCCTCCATACAAGCCACCGTTGAAGAAAGCAATTTTATTTGTTGAATCACCGTTACCTACAACAAAATCCAAATTAAAATCTGAGGGACGATAACCTTGCAACAATTCCGCATTAAGATTTTTAATCATTGCGGAATTATTTATTTCAATAGTTCCTTGCCCTAATTTTAAATTGCCTTCGTTTAAACTTATATCCCCTTTATTAACGTTTATACTACCTTGTGAAACATCGACGTTACCTTTATTTAATTTAAAATTACCTGAAGTAAGAGTTAGGTCTTTTCCAAAAACAGCATCTGAAAAAACACCAAGTTTGCCATAAACAGAGAGTGAGTCCAAAAGTTTAGTTGCGCCTTTGACGGTTAAAGTTTGCCCAACCTCAACGTTTCCTTCCAAACGGACATCGTCATAAGTAATATTTCCGTTCTTTGTTACAAATGCCAAAGTAAAGTCCTTTGATGCAAGACCATCAAAATATTGAGAATTTAAATTTTCTACTAAGGTTTTTGAATCAACCACGATAGGCGCAACTCCGTCTGGGGCAAAAGAACGGAATTGGCCCTGGGTTTCTATATGACCAAATATAGAAACTTTCCCATCTTTATCTAGTAACAAAACCTCATTTGCATGTGTACCAGCAAAATGTCCTTGAATAGAATCTGCATTTTTGAAAAAATCCTTAACGCTCATCTCAACACCATCGACATTTCCGAAACTGAACCCACCAGCTGCCAGGAAAAGAATTACTAGCGAAGTGATAGTTAGGGCTATAATTTTTGTGGGGGAATTAATAGAGCGTCTAGAAAATAAATTAAATCTGCGAAATTTATACCCGAAACTCTTTGATTCTATTTCATAAAATTCTTTAACTGACTCTTGCTTAAGAAGGCTATCGCTTGTTTCGACTTCTTGGGTAGAGTGTTTTGCTAATTCATTTTTAAATTGATTCTGTTTTTCGATTTCAATGTGGTCTTTTTGAAGTTGAGAAAGAAAATCCAAATTCTTAGAAATTTTGTTTAAAGCATCTTCGAATTTTTCAGTCGATTCAATTTCTAGTTTTCTTCCAAATTGATTTGAGTTAATAATTGCAGCTGGCGGAGTTAATACCTGAGGATTCGTGGAAGGTCTATTCTCTGTTTTCAAAACAGAGTTTTCGTTTAGTTTTTCAAATTCTTCAATTATCCTGCTTTTTACTTCATGGCGCTCTCCTATTTCTTTCTCGCTTTCATCTGAAACAGAATTCTTTTTAAAGATTGCCTCGGCTCCGATTATCAAAGGTTTTTTAATTCTCGGCATGGCCACAAATGATGATTCGTTTTTTGGAATAACAGTTACTATGCCCTGTTTTGTTAAATATTCTTTGATAACTTCTTTTGTTGTGTACCAATTGCGTCCAATTTTTTTAGAAAATATTTTTCCTTTTCTGGCTAATAAACTTAGATACTCCTGTGAGTAAGGAGTGTCTTTTGCCGCCTCGGCTAAACTGATAAATACGTTCTGATTGATTCTGTTTTTTTTATTATCTTCCGGCATTGTTTAATAAGTCCTTAATTGATAAAATATAAGTATCCGAACCTTGATTTAAAAGTTGAGGTGAGGATGCGTTCTGAGAGGCCCCGATTCTATCGGGGCCTCTCTATTTTTCAAAAAAATCCAATTCTCAACCGATACATAAAAATTATTATCTTATCCGATACGATATCGGATAAGATAATTCAATAACCACGTCATTAATTATAAGGCCCTGCTTATTAATTTTGTTGATAACTTTTTAAATAAAAATGTCAGACAAATCTGACATTTCGTATTAACGATAGTTAATTTGTTCCTTTTCAAAAAAAGTCCCTAAGTTATCAACATTGACCCTGATTATTTTTAAAAGATATAATATAAGACATAAAGTGTTATAAACGTTGATAGACAATTTTATATAAATGTCCCTATAAAATTTCTGAAATTTACTAATAGCGACCGCCCTCATTGTCGCTAAAAGCAAACTTCTGAAATAATAAAATAAGTGCCCAAAAAATTTTTAACAGTCCGCGAGGTCGCCAAAATATTTGGAGTAACCCCCTTGACGGTTCGTAACTGGGATAAGAAAGGAGCTCTGGTGGCACATCGTAACCCATTGAACAATTACCGAGCCTATAAGATAGAGGATGTAGAATCATTAATGAAAGATATAGAAAACAATAGATCGAATATGCGCCCGGTCCTTTCTAAAAAATCAGATCCAAGTGAACCTAGAAAAATAAAAATAGAGGTCCTATAATCAAAATAAAAAAACCGAGTTTAACTCGGTTTTAATTTTTACTAAGCTGGGTTAGGTAAAAATCCTTCCCAGTCAAAATTAAAAGGTTTCGAAAAATAATTTGCCAATTGATCATAGCTAAGAGTTCTGATCAAAATGGGTCCGCTGTCAGGACCATTTACTGGTAACCCGACAAAAGATACTCCGGTATTGTTTGGGGGGAATCCTCTCTCTCCGTACAAGTCAGTATGAGTTCCTGCGGCGCACATGTGATAAAAAGTATGTTCACATGCGACAGCACCGAAGAAATGTTTGTCTCCATAAATCTTAACAGCCATCTTGCCGTCCATTATACGGCTATAATTTCCGCGACGCTCATCATTACGAACAGCGCCCAACAAAGTATCTCCCCAACTAGAAAGTCTCGCAGGGGCACTTCTAAGCTCTAGCCCCCACTCATAACCATTGGGGATCTGAATAGTCCCCCATCCAATGTGCTCATTACCATGCAAAGGAGCTTTAACTAATTTATACAATGCATCAAACTTATCTCTCCACTTATCACGAGAAGAAAGTAATCCTATTAACCAAAGAGCGTAAATGACGCCCTCGGTTAAAGTATTATCCACGGTAGATGCAAAATGATTTCCACTTCCCATGTTAATCACACCGATATCCCGGCTATCATGGTAAGTGCTTTCAAAGTCACTCATTCCTTTGATGACCAAACCAGATTGTTTGGCTCTGGTTAAAACTGCATCAAAGAAATCAACATTGGGTTGGAGGTGTCTAAAGAAAACCTCTAAAAGTTGTGCCTGTTGCCAATCTAAACCTCTCACCAAGAATTGATTCAAACCAAATGAACGGAATTCCGCGATAGCTTTTTCCCTCTCGGCGGGGTTACCTTTCAAAACGCCCTGTTCAAATTCTCTAAATTTTTTCTCAATCTGAGCATAAGACATCTCATGAGGATCCGGCTGTTTATGGGTTTCGTAATGATTGCCCTGTGTCGGATCGTCGTTAATACCAAACATATGAATGGGCATGCGCTTGCTTTGAAATAATCCGCTGCGACGCATCATTTCAATCGCCGCCTCACAAACACCTAAATTACTTTTCAGGCGTTCGGACCATATATATTCTTTGGATCTGGCTCCCCAGTGAGGATCAGTGCCAATCATAATCCAAATAAACTTTGTTTCAGAATAATTCGGTAAAGAAGCCCGGCTTCCATCAGAAATAATTTTCTTATAAGCACCGAGGGCGCTAACAGGAACAAAATCACTGGACATCAGCCCGTTAGAAAAATTTAATCTCAAGACGCCGGGAGCAAATTGTTCCCGAAAAACAAGCTTAGACAAAGGATGCAAGCGTCTCACTGTGTGATGAAGCGACTCTCTCAAGAAATCGCCATCGACAACAACCGGAGCGACATGAACCTTAGAAGATCTCCGCTTGCCGCCGGAGTCAACTTCTCTGGCAGTAAAACGATAGTTCAGGGCATAGGGATGGCAAATAACAACACCATCAGCAAATTTTCTTCTCAGAACCTTGGGACCATAATGATCACAATAATTGGCCAGCAAAGAGTCTGTTATAGAAGTCTGATCGGGAATATGTATTTCTAAAATCTGGGTGCCAACTTGAAGATAAGTTGTACCCTGACCGATAACTTTGCAGTTTGGTATCGATTGTTCAAATCTCTTTGCCACAAAAGCTCGAACCCTATTAAAGGTCCGCTGAATATCCTCTGTGTTAATGTTAGAGATAATTGTTCTGGACTTTTCTTTTAATAGTTTGCTGAGCTTCTTTTCTAATTCTCTTGCCGTCTTTAAGTCTTCCTCTTTTATGGCACGCGCCAAGGCGCTTCTAACAAGTTTTATTTCTACTTCGAGTTCATTCTGACGTCGCATAGTCCAATAACGGACTTCCCAATAAGCTGCGGCTGCAATTAATTCCTCTTCATTTCTGCCGAAAACAACAAATATAGGTCCGTTGTATTCCGGCGAATTGTTAGATGCGGCAACTTTTGCCCAACCAGCAAGAATATTTTCAAATACCTCTCTAAAAGTCTCATACACCAGAAGGTCAGAAGAGGGATTATTAATTATCTCCTGAGCCTGGGCCTGATAGTCAGGATCCAAAACTTTGATGTTAACGTTGCGTCCAGAGACCAATGCTCTGAATACTTTGGCGGAACCGCCAGCTTTTTTAGTATCAATGTTAATGGGGTTGGTTACGATAACCGCAATATCTTTGCGTCTCTCAGCATCAGCTAAAGCTTTTCTTACGGGATTGTGCCCTAATCTTCTGTCGTGCTTTATGCCAATATTTGGGCCGTTCAGAACAAGAACGGAAAACTGGCTATTCTTTGCTGGCATCGGAACTTTGAAAGGCTTATCAAAAGAAGTAACCGGCAACTCAAAACTATCTAAGTTGGCAAGTTCTTCTTTTTCACCCAATCTTCCAAGACCTGGCATAAAAATAGCCGGACTGGAAGTATGGCTGGGGCCTCTCAAACCCTCAACTCTTTCCTCAACCGCCTTGCGCGGTATATGAGGATGGTAAGAAAGAAACTTTTCAAGAGGCAGGCCGTGTTTAACAACTTCCTCTAAAGCGGCGACGGTTTTCTTATCCCAAACGACTTCATCGATCTTCGCCTGCAAAGACGCAAGATCAAATTTGCCGTCTTTAACTTCCTGAACATCGCCAAAATCTTTTTTGATTCTTTCATATAAAGCATGGGTGCCATCACTGGCCAATTTGCCTTCGCTTATATAAGAAGAGATTAACTCTTCCACATTTAATAGGGTGCTCTTGGTTTCCTGTTGAGACATTTCTTATCTCCTCAATTATTTTATTTTAAAAGTTCATTTTGATAAATATACAGTTTTTTTTAGAAATGGCAAGAGTTGACTTTGCTGCTGTTTAATTTAGTTTTAAACACAAGTTGATCTTTAACAAAGAGCTTCGAATGCTGACTACAATTCTAATAACTGTAATGCTCCTGTTTGGCATTTCCGGTTTCTTTCTTAAATATTTACTCCGATCAAATATATCAACGAGCAGCTGCCTTATTCCATTTTTCACGATGTTATTGGGTCTCAGTGCTTCAGCGATGCTAAGAGATTTTTCTGAGGCATTGATATTCTTAACCGCCGCTACGGCACAGTTTGCTTCCTTTGTTTTTGTAAGTAGATTGAGACAAAGAGGATCTTTTTTTTGGCACATGGTTGCAAGCCTTGCCGCAAATGGAACCTGGTATGCAACGATGCATGCGCTTGATTCAGCAAAAGCCTACTGGTGGCTCTATTTGATATATGTCGTGGGCATTGTCGTAGGACGAGTAGCGGGTGCCGGTTGGGCACAATACATCGAGCAAAAGTTTAATCTAAAAAGTGACGCCACAAGAGATCCCCGCTTAGCCTCGGGACAAAGAATGAAGTTTATAATTAAAGAATGGACCTTCTGGGTCCTGGCCTTTGCACTTTTAGTCTACTTCCTATATGGATTCTTATTCTTTGAGCAACCAATGTTTAAGGCCTTGCTCATCGTAATGTGTCTCGCTCTTTTGCAAAACTTTGCATATGCACTTAATACTCGCGCAGCTCAACGCGGCAACAACTGGATAATTGCAACGACTGGTCTATTAAGTGGTCTAACATTCTATATAAGTTCGGCTTATTTGTTTTCAAAAAATATGCCCCTCCTCCTATTAATTCCCTATATGCTTTCAACTACCTTGGGGTCTATAAGTGGCGCCGCACTTTCCATGATAATAGAATGGGCCATAAAGTCTTCGCCTGATCAACACTTAAATAAATCAAAAGAAACAAAACCATGGCACGACAAATTGCCATATATAATATTCCTGTCATTGGTGGCCTCCTGGCTAGTATTCCAAAAATCTATTTTCGGATTGTTTAATATTCCACTGAGCAAGCTGGCCTTCCCCTTGCCAATGTTGGATACAGGCAGTATCCCCTACACGATTGTAATCATCTCTGTCAGCGTTTTGTTTTTTATGGATTCTATCCTCCAAACGCTAATGAGCCGCGCAGGAAGCAGAAACCACACTGGATATCATGTCGCCACCTGCATTCCCAAAGGATTAGTCGATTTTGCCAGAGCAAGCTACATTTCCTTAAACCCGAAAATTCTTGAAATAGTTCCAGTAGCAATATTCTCCGGCTGTCTTGGATCTCTATTTGGCAAGGATATATCTGAAAGAATAGAAAAATGGTTACAAGCACGAATGGACACCGAACAAACAGTCTCATAAAAACTCGGCAGATGCCGAGTTTTAAATTGCTTGATTTTTTCTATTTAATCTTCTGAGTAAGACTGAGAATAAAATTATAAACCCTAAGCTAGTAGCCAATAAATCGAGCTTATGGAAAGCGAGACTCAAGAAAGCGGAAAACCCGGCTGCGGCAATCTCACCCCAAAGAACAACCGAGAATAGGTCATTCAAATAAAGGGTCTGGAATTTTGAAATTTTCTTAATCAAGAAAAAAACAATTATCAAGAAATATAAATAAAAAGCACCAGGAGGAACATTCGCCTTTGATAGAAGAACCGGCAAAAGGAATAATCCCAAATACAATGCCGGCCCGGCTATAAATTTCTTGAACCGTAAAGAAAAATGGCTCTCAATACTGACCTTAGCCGACTGAGAAAATCTTTTTGCCAACCACCACAACACAAGCCAGGACAACATTATAAAAATGAACTGGTTGGGAGTTCCCGCTTTGTTTTGCGGTGGTCCGCTGAAAAAAAATAATACTGACGAGATAAAACTTATCACTCCCAAAATATAAGTTGTCTTTTTACTTAACCAATTTTCTGAAGATCTTTCAGGAAAAAAGTAATAAACGATAATTATGGGAAAAATAACAGCGTAAAGTGCATGCCAAGAAGATATAGCAAGCGCCCACGGCAATCTGATTGAACCCAAAAGACCATATGCCGTAAAGGATGCAACTGGGGAATGGAACGGATTAATAATTGTCTTGGCAAACAAGCCTTCATTATATAGCCCATAAATAACTCCTAAAAAGAATAGTCCGAGCAAACCAAAATTTTTACGAATACTAATTTCTCTTATAACGAGAACTGGGAAACCGTAGCCAACTGTTATAAAAAGCAGAACAATAAAAGGACTTAAAAAAGACTTAAGAGGTGTGCTACCGGTCAATAATTCAGTAAGCAAAAAAGAAGAGATAAAAAGAAAAACTATAGGTTTCCAATTTTTTATTAGAGGAGGCATGCCTGGCGGGAGTGCCAGGATTCGAACCTGGATACCTGGTTTTGGAGACCAGAGTCTTGCCGTTGGACGACACTCCCTGAATTTAAACGACAGCGCGGAATCCTCTGATTTTCGTCATTCATATGGCGTCGTGCAAATAAATGTCAATTTTCAAAGAATTTTGGTGATGATTTCAGTTTTGAAATCATCTAGAAAGACTAGAAAATTGATTATATTATTTGCAGACGACAGATGTTGTAAGAAAATCAGGGGGCAAGCGTTATTTTTTGGATTCCTTATGCATCGTGTGCGCTCTACAAAACTTACAGAATTTCTTCATCTCAATTGCACGTGTTACCAATTTTTTATTTTTAGTTGAAAAGTAATTAACACGTTTGCACTTGCCGCACTTCAATCTTATTAAACTATCTTGTGACATAAAATGTAATCTAGAAAAAGAATCTAGAATCTAGAATTTTCTAGCTTCTAGCTACCGATTTCTGACTTCTATTATTAACATTAACTTGAGCCGAAGGTGGGAATTGAACCCACGACCTACTCCTTACCATGGAGTTGCTCTACCACTGAGCTACTTCGGCCTATCCTAAGAGCTACTTGTGTTTTAGTTTTTTCTGCAATTTAGGACTAGATTTTAAATGCTTAAAGAATTCCACCTGCTGCAATCTCCTCACCGCGTCTTTCTTTGTTTTATAGGAACCAAAACTCCTGTCTCCAGCCTCCGACAAGACAACATATTTAGATCCCTTTTTCCTGATCATGTGGGAGCGGTAGGATTTGCACCTACGTAGGCACAAGGCCGCCTGATTTACAGTCAGGTGCGTTTGACTACTCCGCCACACTCCCTGGAGCCAGCGGTCGGGATTGAACCGACGACCTACTGTTTACAAAACAGTTGCTCTGCCACTGAGCTACGCTGGCCGATTTTAATTCTCAAAATTATAAATTAACTATTGCCGACTTTTTCTAATTTCTTAACAATCTTTTCTAATTTAGTTCGGGTCGCCTGATCTTCTGGGTCTAGCTCCAAAACTTTTTTAAAAGACTCGGCCGCATCATGCCATTCACTAACTTTAGTATATATGTTGCCAAGTTTTTTATAAAGCTGTGGATTTTTGGGGTCCTTGGCTATTTTTATGATCAGCTCTTGCTCATGCTCTTTAGGATCCTTTTTAGAATCTGGGACTATGGAAATGGAAGACTCTTGTTCTAATTTGGCCGACGCCTCTTCATTTATTATCCCCTCGTGATGAACTACTGACTTACGGACACGATGTATAAGACTATTGGTGACTGTATCTATTTTGAGGGACAGTAACCTAAGCTTCCTTAGGGTTTTCTCTGACTCTGCCAAAATCCTCAATCTATACTCACGAAGATCAACCTTTCCAAAAAACTTGGTTAAACCAGGAAAAAATTCTGCCCAAAAACTTTCCTGAACTTCAGAAGTACCCTCTAGCACTTCGGGTGTTAATTTCCTCAAATACACAAACTTGCGACTGGTTATCCAGACTATAGCAATCAATGAGACAAGAAGAATTCCAAAAGGAATTAAAAAAAACATATAATAAATTAGATTTGAAGACGAGAAAACTTTCCTACTTTAATATTCTCCCCTAATTTTGCTATATATTGAGTTATCAGGCCCTCAACAGTTAGGGATTGATCCCTAACATATGGCTGAGCAAGAAGATCTTTTGAATCTTGAGGATCCATGGCGGCTATGTGAAGAGTAATCTCATGCGCAAGCTCTATAAATTGAGGATTGCGGGCAACAAAGTCAGTTTCACACAAAAGCTCTAACAGTACTCCGACTCTTTTGTTGGCGTGTACATAAGACTCAACTATTCCCTGACCAGTTGTTCTTTGAGATTTTTTTTCTGCGACAGCAACGCCTCTGGCTTTGAGCAGTTCTAAAGCCTTGGCCTTATCGCCGGAAGCCTCATCTAAGGCTTTCCTAATCTCCCCAAAAGACAAACCAGTACTGTCACGCATTTCTTTTATTATTTCTACGTTGGACATGTGTTTAAAAATCCGGATTTTACAAACAGTTTAAGGTTTATTTTTTAATTCCGTTCTTTATGGCTTCCATTATCAATTCAATTGATTTCTTTGAGTTATCGTTGGCAGCTATCGGGAAATCTATTTGTTTAGGATTACTATCCGTATTTACTATTCCGACTATTTTGGCACCCATTATCTTGGCTTCATTAACAGGAATCTGGCTTTCTTTTAATGAGGTTATAAATATTACATCCGGCACTCTGTTTAACTTACGAATACCATTAAACTTTGCGCCCATTGACTCTATCTCCCTCTCTTTGAGGATCCTTTCTTTCTTGGTAAATTTGTCAAAACCACCCTCAGCTCTTTTCTTTTCAAGGTCTTCCAAATATTTAACCCTACTTATAATAGTCTTGAAATTAGTCATCGTTCCTCCCAACCATCTATTCACAACGTAAGGCAACCCCAAAGCCTCGGCTGTTGATTTAATTGAATCAACTGACTGTTTGGTAAGACCTACAAATAGAATCAGCTTTCCCTCAGCAACAGACTTTCTCAAAAAATCAATTGCCTTTGTAAGGGTATCCGCAGTCTTGATCAAATCTAAAATATATACATCATCTTTAAGCGTATATATGTACGGCTTCATGTTTGGATGAAAAATGGTCTTTTTACGACCAAAATGCATACCGGATTTGATCATTTCTTCGTAAGCGGGTAGAAATTGTTGTATATTTAAATCTGACATAGTGCTAAAAATGATAGCAAAATTTATTATAATATGCAAATCGGACATAAAAAAAGCCGATTTTAATCGGCGGTACTAGTGCTCTCTCAGCTCAACCTTGTCCAGATTCAAAACAACAGCCACAACGATACCACAAGTAAGGGCATCGTCATTGCAATCACTTTCTAAACAAAATATATCCTCTCTAATTGAATAACCAATTTTAATGTTATACCCTGCCCTAGATTCCGAGGGTTGTTCTCTATTACAACCTCGGCCTACCTGTGTAGCAATCCAATTGTATAGAAAATCCTCAAGGACCTCCCTGCGTATGTTTGTTTTTATAAAACAACCAGCCCAATCCTTAGCTTCATAATGAATCTCCAGTATAAGATCCACCGGGATTTCCCTTGCCATTTCTATTATCCCTTTCAATAAAAGAACCTCTAATCGCCTTGCGTTTATAACAAATAAATGTTAAGCTTGCAAATACATGAAAAAGGACATACACCCAAAATATTACGATGCCACCGTTAAATGCGCTTGTGGCAACACATGGAAAACCGGTTCTACATTACCGGAAATTAGCGTTGAAATATGCAGCAATTGTCATCCATTTTATACTGGCAGAGAAAAACTTTTGGATGCCAGAGGCAGAGTTGAAAAATTTAAAAAGAGAATGGGCAAATCAGAAGAATCACTCAAAAACAAAGTCACTAAAAAAACGCGCGTTAAAAAGAAATAGATCTCCTGTCTGGGTGAGGACTTGCTTAACACCCGAATGCCGAACACTGAAGAATTAAAAAAAGAATTAGAAAATATTTCAAAGCAACTCAGTGATTCTGAGTTTGTTTTAGATTACAAAAAAGTGGCAGAAGCCTCTAAAAGATATGCTGAAATAGAAAGAATACTATCTGGAGAAAACTCTGCTGGCAGTGACAAGAACAACCGCTCGGAAGCAATAATCGAAATAAGGGCGGGTACCGGTGGCGAAGAGGCGGCTCTTTTTGCAGCAAAGTTATTTGAAATGTATAAAAAATATGCTTCGCAAAAGGGTTGGCAATTAAGCATCGTTGATTCGGCCATAACCCCGATCGGCGGTTATAAAAACATAACATTTGAATTGTCCGGCAAAAATGTTTACGAAAAAATACAATATGAATCCGGCGTTCACAGAGTCCAAAGGATACCCGACACCGAAAAAAGCGGGAGAGTTCATACCTCAACTGCGACTATTGCGGTCTTACCCAAAGCAAAAGAGACAGATGTAGAAATAAAAGCCGAAGAGCTTGAGATTTCATTCTATAGAGCAGGCGGTCCTGGCGGGCAAAATGTAAACAAAGTTTCTACTGCCGTAAGAATTCTCCACAAACCTTCTGGAATTGTTGTAAGTTCCCAGCAGGAAAGATCTCAGGCGCAAAACAAAGAAAGGGCAATGGATGTTTTAAGATCAAAAATTTTGGACATCAAAAAAAGAGAACAGGTTGGCTCTATTACAGAAGAAAGGCGCAAACAGATTGGTTCCGGTGACCGTTCAGAAAAAATAAGAACTTATAACTTCCCTCAGGACAGGATAACGGACCACAGAATCAAAAAAAGCTGGTCAAATATAGACAAGATTTTAGACGGGAACCTAGACCCCTTAATAGAATCCATAGACTCCGAATTGAAATGAAAAAGACTCAACCAAAATTACTAGACCAAGAAAAATCCGCCGCACACTCTGGGCCAATTTTTGAATTCACTCCAGGCTGGGGTTATAAAACCAAAAAATGGATTAAAAAATATGTTTTAGCTAATGATTGCATGCTTTGTCGTTCAACAAGGTATATATTGCTTACTGGCATTATTATACTGATCTTGGCTAAACCAAAACTAAATTCATTATTCAAAAACGATGTCAAAACGAATGATATAATCAGTGGCGCCATAACCCGAGTTGTCCAACCGGGTGATAGCAAAACCAAACTGGCCAGAAGGGCGATTTCTGATTATCTAAATAGATTTCCAGAAGTATCTTTTACAAAGGGCCAGAGATTGTTTGCAGAAGTAAAATTACAAGAAAAAATAACCCAAGATATCATAATAAGCAACCCTATAAAATTCTCGGAACAAGATATAAAAACAATATTGGACGCTTCTAGAAACCTGCCCGAAACACAAATCAAAAAATGGAATGAATATGCCGCACGAATAAGCTTCTAAAAAACCCCGCAAAAGTGCGGGGATATTTTTTAAAACCAGTCATGTATAGGAGCTCTCCTCTCGAGTCTATGTCTGCTCAAAATAAATGTTATATATATGGAACCTATCGCCATATATATGGGGAGGGCATAATTAGAAAAGGTTCTATCAGTTACGGCAAAAACTGACAAACCGTAGCCTATCGCGAATAGAGCCCAAGCGAAAGGCCTATCGTGATCTGGATTTTTAATCAAATAAGGAAATAATGGCAGTGCAGCAAAGAGGTCAGCAATTATCGCAAGATAAAGACCGAATTGGACAAGCTCTCTCTTGTTGTGAAAAACAAACCAAAGACTAAGGGATGCCAAACAAAGCCAGATACAATGTTTTTCAAACCGAGTGGGTTTGGGCCAACAATCCTGTTGTTTCAATGCAAGAAAAGTAATCAGCAAAGGATTTGTAAAACCAAATACCGCCGGCCAAACATTTGAACCAGCCCCGGAACCTTTATATGTGACTAGCAAAGCCAAACCAATGAGTGACCACAGTGACCAAGTTGTTAGATTTGGGCTAATCTTGCCCTGATAAACTCTTATGGCATATGGGACGACACTAGCGAAAACCAGGAAACCTGAAATCTTGCCTATCAGCTCCGGATTCAATTTTCAATGACCGAATGTAATTAAGAGCTGAACTTTTTTAACATACTAAACCCACTCATGTCAATTAAACAAAACTGACCCATATGGGCCAGTTTTGTTTGGTAATTTTTATTATTTACTCTCTGGTGAAGGAGCTTGAGGTTCAGATCCTTCTTCAGCTGGTTCCTCTTCTCGTTTTTCTTTCTTAATAACCTCCACGTCCTCAGCTGTCGCGGTTACGGTAGTATCCAATTGTGCCTTAAGTTCTTCCTCTGAAATAGGTTCCTGCACAAGGACAACAATAGATTCGGGGTTTGCTTTAAGTTCCAATTTATTCGAAACAGAAAGATCCTTTACCATCAAAGCGCTCTTAAGTTCAGCGAGTTTTGAAATATCAACATCTATCTGGTGTGGCAAATCCTGTGGCAAACCCTCAACTTCAATTTCAGAAATATTTTTAACTAAAATTCCACCAAAGCTTTTAACCGCAGGCGATTCCCCAATAAAGTTGAGTTGAATCTTAGCGTGTATCTTTTCGTCCAATCTAACCTTATAAAAATCAGCGTGAACATATGAATCATTTACCGCATCTCTGACAACATCATGAATAATTGTTGGGTGATCTTCATTGTTTATGCTGAGATAAACGACAGACGATTCCCCGACTTCAGCATATACTCTTTCAAATTCTTTAACTGGAATCTGGATGGGCAAGGGGTTAAAGCCGCGGCCATAAATAACAGCGGGCACTAAACCCTGTCGCCTAAGAGACTTTGCCTGTCTTCCGATTATTACCCTAGGTTGTGCTTTTATAGTAGTCTTCTGCATAAGTGGAGATAATCTACCATATTATTAAGACCATTGCAACCGGGCGATATATTGCTAGTATTGGTTAATGCCTTTCAGCATAATAAACAAAAATAACAAAACCAGGGCCAGAACAGGGGTTTTGGAAACTTCTCATGGCAAGGTGTACACGCCTGTTTTTCTACCTATAGGCACAAGGGGTACGGTTAAATCAGCCCGCAATGACGAGCTCAAGGAATGGGGTGCGGAAATGATCCTATCTAATACATATCATCTCTGGATGCAGCCCGGTGATGGGTTAATTAGAAAAGCCGGAGGCCTTCACAAATTCATGGCCTGGGATGGTCCTATTTTTACAGATAGCGGTGGTTTTCAAGTTTTTTCTCTAGGTGAGAAATTACAAAAAAAATCAAAAAAAATAAATAATCAAAAATTACCTTTCAATGTCCAAGTCAAAGAAGAAGGGGTTTATTTTCAATCAGAAGGAAGCGGAAATAGAATGGCCTTAACGCCAGAAAAATCTGTAGAAATACAAAATAACCTGGGTAGCGACATAGCTCTCGTTCTAGATGAATTCCCTGGGTATCCATTCGAAAGAAAAAGAATGCTCAACGCCATAGAAAGAACGTCTCGATGGGCCGAAAGGTCAAGAAAAAAATTCTTTGATTTAAAAAAACAAAATAAACTTCTGAATAAAGGCCAGCTGCAGTTTGGAATTATACAAGGCGGTAGTTTTAGAGATCTTAGAAAAAAGTCCTGTGAACAAATTAAAAAAAATAATTTCGACGGTTATGCCATTGGCGGAGTTGCTGTTGGAGAACCAGCAAAAGAGATGTACAAAGCAATAGATTATTCGGTGCCATTTCTGGAAGAAGACAAATTTAAACACTTGTTGGGGGTTGGCACTCCTGAAAACATAATTCAAGCTGTTTCGCGAGGTTGCGATAGTTTTGATTGCGTCATCCCGACTAGAGAAGCCAGACATGGTAGGGCTTATGTAAGACACCGAGCCGGCTATAAAACCATCAACATTTTAAAATCAGATTCAAAAAATATTTTCTCGCCTCTAGATCCACAATGCGACTGCTATACTTGTAAAAATCATACTCGTGCATACTTAAATCATCTTTTTAAATCAGGAGAAATATTAGGAGTAAGGCTAATGACTGAACACAATCTTAGGTTTTACTTAAAACTGATGTCTGAAATTAGAGATTCAATAAATAACGGCGGATTTGAAAAAATCCTAAAAAACTTTAAAAATCTGGATTAAGACTAAATTTTCCTACAAACAAAAGTAGATTCTTCACCAATATTTGATCTAAATTTAGGCAAAAAGAAATAACCTAGATCAGTAGAAGTCCAGTGATCAACAACTTCGAATCTTCTCTCCTTCAAAAAAACAAGCAATTTCGCATGCTCAAATAAGGAAATGTGATGTTCTTTTCTGTCGGCTTCGGCATATAATTTACGGCGTAACCAGTTGAGATTTGGTGTTTTTATGTACAAAATAGCACCCTTCTTCAAAACCGTATGTATCCTATCCAATGCCAAACCAGGATTCTCCAAGTGTTCCAAAACATCAACGCAAAAAACTAAATCAAAAAAATTTTCCGAATATGGGAGAGGATCTTCCGTATTTATAACAGCAAAATCACCGTCGATCACCCTCTTCCTTGCTTCTGATATAGCATACTCGGAAACATCAACCCCAAACTTTTTAAAATTATTTGGGAATCTCTCGAGCATTAAACCATATGCGCAACCAACATCTAAAACTGCCGGGGTTGAGGTCTTGGGAAAATACTTCTTCATTTGACGATAAAGTGCGTCAAAATAAAATTTCGCAAATCTACCATACCCTAATTTGTAGAAAAAAGAATTTTCACCACTAAAGTATTTATGATTGTATATTTGTTTATAGTCCATGGTTGTTTAATTATAAGCTGCCGTATTTAATATTTCAGGAACGGTAACAAAAGAATAACCCATACCAGAAAGAACAGGAATAATTTTTTTTATTGCATCCACTGTTTCTCTTCTTCTAGCTCCTTTATTATCATAACCGTCATGAAAAACCAATATCATACCTGGTTTTGCCTTTTTTATTGTGTCGCTAATGATTTTTTGAGAATTTATACCCATTGGTTCAAAGCGACTACCAAAGGTGCCGGTTACAGTCGCAAGACCATTATCACGAGCGGTTTTAAGCATTGCTCGTTGTCTAAAAAACCATGGCGGCCTAAAGAGAGCTGGTCTTTTTCCGATTAAACTTTCTAAAATTTTTTGAGTTTTTTTTATTTCTTCAACAAAATCGGGAGACATTATGGGAGCAAAAATGGAATGCTTATAAGAATGGTTACCGATAATGTGCCCCTCTGAAAACGCCCTCTTCACTGTTTCGGGATGTCTCAAGGCATTCTGTCCAACAATAAAAAAAGTGGCTTTTATTTCATTGTCCCTTAATACATCTAATAGTTCTGAAGTATATGGCTCGTTGGGGCCGTCATCAAAACTAAGAGCTATATTTTTAGCTGTGCCAACATCTGCACGATATCTAACGACACCAAAAAATTGAGATGTGGAAGAAAAGAAGAAATAATAAACTAGGCAAATAAAAATAAAAAAAATAAACAATTCGCTTAACATGAGTTTGGAAAAAGACTATGCATCAATATTATTATCCTGGTCGAAATGATGCTCCCTGAGATGGTGTAAGCCGTTTTTTAAGAAATTAGCGAACTTCTTGCTTCCATGAGCAACTGCCAAAGTTTTGGCCTTGGCCGTATTTGGTGAGATTATAAAAAACATAGAAATTATTAAAACCGAGGCAATGACGAATCCGGAAACGAAAGACCCAACCTTTTCAATTCTGGTAGATTCAATGACGTGTTCCCTAAAAGGCGGATATTGGCCGAAAAAAGATTTACCCGTAATCTTGCTTGCTATCAAATAATCTAAAATATAGTAGCCGAGCATGGTTACAAACAAACTGTAAAACATTCCCTTGGCCAACCTTCTGCTAGAGGTCAGGACGCGGTTCTCGTGTATATAGGCCGCTGGTCCTTTTGAAACTAGTCTCCTAAATAGATCATATTCATCGCCACCCTGAGCAAGCTCCGTATTGTATCCGCCGACTTCTTTAAAGAGCCTGTTTTTAAATGCAAAATTGGAAGCTCCTACATAAATTATTTTATTTTTCTTTTCATATAAAATCCTAACGATCTTGAACAACATCTTGCTATATCTTTCTCCCCAACGAGGAATAGGAGTAAATCGAAAAGGACCGGTTACTGCTACCAAATTCTCATTTTTAGAAAACTCCGAGTATATGTTTTTTAACCAATCTGGCGGCAAGACACAATCAGCATCAGTTGTAACGATTAATTCGCCCCTTGCCTCCTCTGCTCCTCTCTGTCTTGCGAAACAAACACCCTTTCTATATTCAACAATGGTCTTGAATCCACTCTCGGCAGCCACTTTTGAGGTATTATCGGTGCTATTATTGTCCACAACAATAACTTCGTAATTTCCAACAAAGTTTTGTTTTTTAAGAGACTCCAAACACAGAGCAATAAATTTCTCTTCATTAAAAGCAGGAATTACTACCGAAATATCTATTTTAAGATTATCCATTTTTGTTTTCGTCTAAACGATGGAGAATTTTAAGCATGAGCTCGTTTTGATTTTCTAAATGCTGCAGTATCGTCTCTATTTCTGTCTCAGCTTTTACATTCACTTCGAAATCAGCTTCGGCTCTGGCCTCTGCATGTTTGCCCTGTAAATTCTGACCAACCATAATCAAGGGCATTAAAAATATCTGCACCATGTTAGAAATAAAAAGCCACAATACAAATGCTGGAAATGGGTCAAACCTCAGATTAATGGGTGCAAAAATATTCCAACTTAACCAAATAGCTGTCCAGAAAAAAATAATCAGAAAAAAACCCATAGTCCCGACGTGCTGGGTTATGAAAAGGGCAAGTCTTTCAAGACCGCTTAGCCTCTCCCTATGCTCTATATTAACATTGCGCAAAGGACGTCTTTTTGCCTTAATTTCGGCCAATGTTGGTGGGTTGTGATTCATATTATAAATATTATACCACTAATTCGTGAATAGGTTAAGATCTCATATAAAATCAGGGTCTTCAAAAAAGACCCTGATTTTATGTTAAAAACTTAGCCGAGAGATGTTTTTACTTTTGAATCAAGGCCCCAATACCTACCGGCCTTGATTGCAATGAAAACCAACATAATGCAAGAAAAAATTATATGTTCATCGACAATAAAAGAATGCGTGTCAGGGTAAGGAAACTGCAAAATCGGTAAATAATAAAGAAGCATCAAGGCGATACCACCCACGGAGGACAACCTCACAAAAAGACCTATAATCAAAGAAACTCCCAGAATGGCTAGCCCCCATTCATTAACGAAATTAATAAATGGCAAGATGTTCGGCTGCATAAGCCAGGTGTAAAAACCATGAAATGTTTTCGCATCCTTAAGATAAAAGGCGGCAGACCAATTGGGATCCATTATTTTTGTCAGCCCAGCATACAGCATCAGCCAACCCAAGGTCACCCGCAAAAGAAACACCGAAAACTTCTCAAAAACACTCATTGGCTATCACGAATCAAAATTTGTATCGTGCAAACTAGTTACGCGAAACAGTTTCTTGACTCGATAAGTTACGAAAATTTTCTAAATAACGTTGCCGAGTTTAATAATGGCAAAAAATCAGTTAAAAAGTTATAAGCCGCTGCACCTTGAGGTCCTATTTGATGGGTAAATATAAGGACCAACCCCAATATATTTATTATACCCCAAATCCAAAAATCCTGATAAGCGACCTTCATAGTCTTTTTGCCCAAATTAATAATGTCTGGGATTTTAGAAAAATCATCTCTCATCAAGGCTATGTCAGCAGCCTCGATCGCAGCATCCGAACCTATGACGCCCATGGCAATGCCCACATCTGCTAACGCTAACGCCGCGGCATCATTCACCCCATCCCCCACCATTGCTAGTTTTGATTTCTTGCTGAGATGTTTCTTGATAAAATCCAATTTATTTTCTGGCAGTAAATTCGCATGATATTCATTTATGCCCACCTGTATAGCAATTTTTTTGGCAACGTCTTCATTATCTCCAGTAAGCATGACCCAATGACTAACACCACTCTCTTTTAACTTCAAAATGGTTTCTTTTACTCCTGGTCTAACTTTGTCAGACAACCCGACTACACCCACCAGGCCACTCCTAAAACCGACAAGAGTAATATTTAAACCCTGATTTTCCAAGGCAATAATTTCCTTTAAATCACTGTCTTTTATAACAATCCCGTTCTTTTTTAAAAAGTCTACTTTGCCGGTATAAATCTTGTCTCCATCAAAATCTGCAGTACTGCCGCTACCAGGAAACTCCTGAAAAGATTCTGGTTTTTTGAACTTAATATTTTCTTTTTCAGCATAATCTATTACAGCTCTGGCGGAGACATGCTTAGAAAAAAAGTCAGACGTGGCGGCAAGTCTAACGACATCTTCGGAACTGTTGCCTCCGAAAGGAATAACCTTTTCAACACTCAATCTTCCCAAAGTTAAGGTTCCTGTTTTATCAAATATAATAGTCTTAACTTTCGCCATCGATTCTAAAAAATCTCCACCTTTTATTATGATTCCATTTTTGGCGGCGTTGCCTATGGAAATTAGAAATGCGATTGGTATTGCAACAGCGATATCGTCAGCACATGCGACAAGTAATACCGACAGCAAAAGAGCTAAGTTTCTAGAAAACATATAAATCAAAGCGGCTCCAACCACAACTGACACGATGTACAAGGTTGCAAAACGTTCGGCAATACTATTAATCTTGGGTTTGGCTTGATGTGCACCTTCAACTAAATCAACTATTTTTTCAAAAGTTGTATCACGACCTATCTTTTCTGCTCTTACCACCAGGGACCCTGAAATGACCAATGTCGAACTTAGAACCTCGCCACCTTCTCTTTTTGTAACAGGCAATGATTCCCCGGTTAAAGAAGACCTATCGATGCTGGCCTCGCCTTTTTCTATAATACCGTCCACCGGAACCCTATCACCAGATTCAATTACAACCAGATCACCCACTTTGACTTCATCGGCGTTTTTATCTTCTATCTTATCTCCATTTTTAACTCTGACTTTCTGCGGTCTCAATTTCAAAAGACTATTTATTGCTGAATGTGCTTTATTCTCAGAATAATAATCCAAAAGTCTTGCAAAAACCAACATTAAATTAATAAAAATAGCGGAAAACCATTCTCTCAAAATTAGAGAAGCAACCAAAGCTATCGCGGCGAGTAAATCAACCGATATCTTTCTGTTTTTTAAAGCGGTGATCGAAGATAATATTACTGGCAAAGTTCCAACAAGCGCCGTAAAAATCAACAAATATAAACCGAACTTAGAGTTGGTCAAATTAAAACTTTTTAGCAAGAATACCAGAACCAAAATAAATCCGAGTAATTTGTCTAGATTTTTATTCATTTTATTAAGCTATACGCTAATTATAGCACAAAATAAAAACCCATGTTTCATGACATGGGTTAACAATTTTTAGAAAAAACTAGTTACAAACACCAGTAGTTGCAAAACAGTTAGGACAAGAGTAACACGCTCCAGCACGCACCATAATTGTGCCGCAATCATGGCAAGCAGGAGAGTCGGTATTAACCGCTGCTGCTATTTTGTTTACTGGGGTGTTCGGGAGAGAATCTACCGACTCAACATGGACATTACTGGTTCCAAAAACTTCTATCTTTTCTTCATCAGAAAGATAATTCATTCCCAAGTATCTGGAAATGTAATCGACTATAGAATACGCCGAACGAATATCGGGGTTGGAAGTAAATCCAGCGGGTTCGAATCTGGTATCCTTGAATTTTCTCACCAGAGTTTTCAAAGGAACTTGATATTGTAAACAAATAGAAATAAGTGTAGCAATCACATCGACCAATCCAGAAACAGTGCTTCCTTCTTTGGCGATGGTGATAAATGTTTCACCCGGTTTCTTGGTTCCGGGATAGAAGCCCACTATCAAGTAGCCTTCGTGTCCGGCAACCGTGAACTTGTGGGTATGAGATTCTCTGTCGTCTGGAAGTTTAAGTCTAGTACATCCTCCAGTTTTTTCTATCAAATCGCTCAAAGTTTGAGGCAAGGTGGTTTTGTCATCAGATGAAGTATTTAGAGGCTGCACGCTCTTGCAACCATCACGGTAAACCGCAACAGCCTTCAACCCTAACTTCCAGGACTGAATAAAGGCGTCTCTAATATCTCCGACGGTCGCGTCGCTTGGCAAGTTAACAGTTTTGGAAATAGCTCCGGAAATAAAGGGCTGGACCACACTCATCATTTTGATGTGACCCATATAATCGATACTGCGTGTGCCTTCTGCCGCTTTAAACGAGCAGTCAAACACTGATAAGTGTTGAGGCTTTAGATAAGGCGCACCTTCAATTGTTTCTTTATTTTTAATATATTCCTCGATCTCATTAATCTGGCTTTCTTTATAACCGAGGCTCTTTAGGGCTTCGCCAACTTGGCTATTAACCAGTTTTAAGGTTCCGCCACCAACCAATTTCTTGTACTTAACAAGTGCCAGCTCTGGTTCAACTCCGGTTGTATCGCAATCCATCAAGAAAGCGATGGTACCGGTAGGCGCCAAAACAGTTGCCTGAGAATTACGGAATCCTGATCCGTTTAGAGCATGGTTTAATGCGTCATGCCAGACTATAATGGCCTGGTCCTTTAATTCTTCTGGCAAGGAACAATTCCTAAAGGCTCTTATGGCTTCGTTCAAATGATTTGAAACAACCTGCAACATTGGATCTCGATTAAGTGCATAGCCGTTAAAAGGCCCGACAACACCAGCAATTTTTGCTGACATATTATAAGCCTCGCCGCACATCAAAGAAGTAACGGCGGCAGCCAGCAATCTGCCCTCATCAGAGTCATATGCCAAACCGCATCTCATAAGCAAGGTACCTAGGTTAGCATAACCCAAACCTATCTCTCTAAAATCAATTGCGTTCTTGGCAATCTTTGCAGTTGGGTAAGAAGAATTGCCTACAATTATTTCCTGCGCGAGAAATACGGTATCTACTGCCTGCTTAAAAAAGCTGACATCAAACCTTCCATTATCATGCAAAAATTTGGCAAGATTTAAAGACGCGAGGTTACAAGCGCTGTTATCCAAATGCATGTACTCGCTACAAGGATTGGAGGCGTTGATCCTGCCCGAATTTGGACAGGTGTGCCAGTTGTTAATAGTCGTGTCGAACTGCATTCCAGGGTCGGCAGAACGCCAAGCAGCGTCAGCAATCCAGTCCATAACAGTTCTCGCTGGCAAAGATTCAAGTACCTTGCCGTTTGTAACGGCTTTCAAATTCCAAACCCCATCAGATTCAACCGCTTTCATAAAATCATCGGTGACTCTCACGGAGTTGTTGGCATTCTGAAAAGGTAAAAGAGTATATATA
>CAYRDM010000007.1:0-5049 GCA_964423175.1 uncultured Candidatus Saccharibacteria bacterium
TACCATACTACCTGTTCTTCATGATGTTCGCTGTAATATTTGTGAAAAGCAAAGATTCCGTCCCAAGCTTACCAGGTAGCATAGCCATCGCTGGACTTACCGCGAACGACTTCATGTTTTATTCACTAAGTTTAATGTTCCTATTTGGTGGTCTTTCTATGGCCAAAAAATTAGCATGCTCAAGCGGCACAGGAATAAGGTCAATGTTTGGCAATATTGAAAATGGCGTTCGTAAATATGCTCCTGGATCAGGATATATACGCTCCAATCTTGCTGGAGCTCAGGCCGGACTTAAGGCCAGAGGGGATAAGATAGCCGAGAACGGCATTTTCGGAATAGGTGGGGCGAAGAGCAGCAGACTTAATGAAGCTACAGCGAAAGGTTTTGTAGCCGGTGGTTTGCCTGGGGTAAGAGAAGAGAGATCAAGAGCTCAATCGGCAGAAGTAGATAAGGAACTAAAGAAACTACAGGCAATGAACCTACAAAGAGGAGATTTAATGAAGAAGCTAGCGACGGCCAAAGGAACTGAACGGCTTGCAGGATTCAAACTCAAGGCAGAAAACGGCTGGCTCGAGGCAGGAGATCTCGCAGAAATAAATAAAACCCTCGCAGAAGTCGGCGGAGGCAAGACACCTCTTGGCGCTTCTATAATTGCCTCTCTCAAAAAGGGCAAATTTAATGAGATGGCAAAAAGCACTGCCGACAAAGAAGCAATATTTAGAGGTCTGACGGATACAGAAACTCAGAAAGCATTTGGTCTAAACATGGCTGAAAGCAGAGAAGTTATGGACGAAACAATCGCAACAAGACTAATCGGACTATATGCTGGGGACACGAAAGAAATACAAGATAAAGTTAGTGAGGCTGTCAAAAAGAATCTCAATAATTTTGCCAGAAGTAAAAAAGATCGTGGCTCATTCTTACTAAATACTGGCAAAGATCGTCGCCTAAGAGAACTCATGGCAAGCCAGATGGCAGAATCAGGGGAGATAGGCAACTATAACCAATTCAAGGTTGCTTCGGATCTATTTGGAGGTCTAAACAGCGTACAAACCAGAGAAATGATAAACAAAATAGAAAAAGACGACCCTCTACACGCTGCGGAAATAAGTATTCGCAACACATTAGGAGTAATTGATCCCACGGTACAACCTCCGTCAGCACCCTTGATAACGGCCTATGGCGATAAGATGAAGAGGATGCAAGCCAAAGATTTAGCTTCGGTAGACAAGGACAGATGGCAAAGCCCCGAAATGCAACAAGCCCTGTACGACAAGATAGTGAGCCTTGAGAGTATAAGAAAAACTATGCCCGCTGTGCCTAAAGGAAGCATAGACCCACTGACAGGAAACATAGTGACCGCCAAAGGTGGCAGGAAAGAAATTCCAGGCGCCGGTAAAAACTTCGTACAAAACCTCAAGAAAACAACTCAAAACGATCCAGATAAAATGAATGAAGCCAATGCCCTTGAAACAAAAGCAAAAACATCAGGTCTTTGGTAATATTTAAAACATGGATACCCAACAAAATAAAATTTATGATCTAATAGAAGTAGACTCCGATTATTTTTCAGAGCACGAATCGGAACAAGAAATTCTATACTCTAGGATCAACATTCTCCCTACAGGAGTCATCAACATCTTATTTGGAGAAGATACACCAACGATACTTCAAGGCATTTCATCTAGAAATAATCTAAGCCAAGATCAATCTGCCAATTTATCGCGAACAATACGCTCTATTTTGCTTGCGGATGTATTCATAGGAGATTTGCCAATTGAAATATCCAAGCAACTGGGGATCTCAATAGATGTCTCCAAACAAATAGCAAATGATGTTGCTTCACAACTTTTTCAATCGGAACTCGAGGATATAAAAAAAGTCCAAAATTCAAAATTTCCGGGAAGACTCCCTGCTTCATCAGCAAATAAAAATCCGCCGCAGCAAACAATTTCACAAACCCCGCCAAGACAAACCACAAATTACCAAGGTTACGATTTACCAGAAAGCGGGGGTAATTTAATTGATTTAAGAAATAAACAATGAAATTCCAAGTTCCACAATTCATTGATACAGAAGCAAATATCATAGGCCCATTTACCCTAAAACAATTTTTATTTTTAGCAACGGGAGCTGTAATAATCTTCGTTCTTCAATATGTCGTAAGCTTGCTATACTTAATAATATTGGGTGCACCGATCGCGATATTTTTCATAGCTTTGGCATTCTACAAAGTAGACGGGGTACCGCTGCCTCAATATCTGTTGATGGCTCTTTCTTTCATGACAGGAAATAAAAGATATAGTTTTACCAAAAATAATGAAAATGAAAATCCATTAAATAAGTAACCTGACAAAATGGCAGAACAAAAAAAAGAAACAACAAAAGATTTCGTAGCAATAGCAGAAATCAGAGACAATGTCGCCATACTAAAAGATGGCTCCCTTAGATCTGTTATCGAAGTCGGCTCAACTAATTTTGAATTAAAATCTGCTGATGAACAAACCGCAACAATTCAAGCATTCCAAAATTTTCTAAACTCGATAGATTTTCCTATACAAATATCTGTCAGCTCCCGCAAGTTAGATATTGCGCCTTACATCAAATCTCTCGATGAGATAACTCAAAACTTGAAAAATGAACTACTAAAAGTTCAAGCAGTTGAATATGCCCGCTTCATTAAGGGTTTAACAGAACTATCAAATATAATGGCGAAAAAATTCTATATAGTCGTCCCATTATACTTAGTCGAAACTGTCGGCAAAGAGACAGGTCAAAAAGCTGGAATATTTGATGCTTTCAAAAGCATTGTCAGCCCGTCGAGTTTTACCAAATCCCTATCTGACCAAGAGCTAGAAAATTACAAAATACAACTTTCACAAAAAATAGAATTTATTACTAATGGCATAAGCGGTCTTGGGATAGAAAGCCGAGTACTAAATAAGGATGAGCTTATTAAAACTTATTACTCTTATTATAATCCTGGACATAGTTTATAATTTTTATGGCATTATTTGGCAATAAACAAAAAACGCTATCTACAGAGCCTAGACCACAGACCGTGGATGATTTATTAGCACCTTCGGCAGCTGATGTATCATCCAATTACATGCAGATAGGGGACAGCTTCTCAAGAACTATATTTCTAGCCACCTACCCTAGATATCTGAATACGAATTGGTTCTCTCCCATAGTTAACATGGACAGGCCTTTTGACGCTTCTATCTTTGTACATCCGGAAGACACGGCAAGTATGTTAAATCAGCTCCGCGATCGCCTTGGAAAATTACAGGCACAAGATATTGAAAGACAAGCGGCTGGAAAAGTGAGAGACCCTATCCTAGAGACTGCCATAGGCGACATAGAAGACTTAAGAGATAAGTTACAGCAGGGGACCGAAAGGTTTTTCAGACTCGGGGTTTATATAACGATGTACGGCAGTTCCTTGAAAGAACTAGACGAGACGGAGAATAAAATAAAATCTATCCTGGATGCTCAATTGGTATACTCCAAGCAAGCAACATTCAGGATGAAGGAAGGATTTTTCTCAACTTTGCCACTAAGCGACGACCAACTAAAAATTCACAATTCTCTAAATACGGAACCGATCTCTTCTATATTCCCATTTGTCTCATACGATCTTACGACAAATAAAGGAATCCTATACGGTATAAACGCTCACAACAATTCTCTTGTGCTTTTTGATCGTTTTAGCATGGAAAACGCCAATATGGTCATCTTTGGTAAGTCCGGAGGTGGTAAATCTTACACCGTTAAACTAGAGATCCTTCGAAGTCTAATGTTCGACACTCAGGTTTTTGTTATAGACCCTGAAAATGAATATAAGTTTTTGTCAGATACTGTCGGGGGAACATCCATAAAAATCTCCATTGCATCTCCTCATCACATCAATCCGTTTGACCTACCAAAGCCGTTACCCGATGAAAGCCCTTCAGATGTCCTAAGATCCCATGTCATTAACTTAATGGGGTTATTCAAATTAATGTTCGGCGTCATAAGTCCAGAGGAGGAGGCCATACTAGACGAAGCCATAAACCAAACATATGCGATCAAAGACATTACACCTACTTCTGTGGACTTGAAAAATTCTACACCTCCCTTAATGTCCGACCTGCAAAATGTTCTAGAAAGCATGACCGGAACAGACTCATTGGTTATCAGAATTAAAAAATATACAGAAGGCACTTTCGCTGGATTCCTCAACAACAAAACAAACGTTGAGCTCGATAATCAACTTATAGTATTCAGCATAAGGGACATGGAAGAGGAGCTAAGACCGATTGCCATGTATCTCGTCTTGAATTTTATTTGGACTCAAGTAAGGACAGAACTCAGACGACGTATTCTTGCTGTTGATGAAGCTTGGGTTTTGATGAAATATGAAGCTGGGGCTGCTTTTCTATTCAATATCGCCAAGAGGGCCCGCAAATATTACCTGGGGCTTACAACAATCTCACAAGATATCCCAGATTTTATGTCTTCCCCGTATGGTAAGCCCATAGTGACCAACTCCTCCCTGCAATTATTGCTAAAACAATCTACAGCATCTATAGACCTCGTCAAAACAACTTTTAACCTCACTGATTCAGAAAAATTCTTCTTGTTGGAATCGCGCGTAGGCCATGGTTTGTTCTTTGCGGGAGTTAATCACGTTGCACTCCGGGTTGTTGCATCCTATGCTGAAGATCAAATTATAACTTCTGACCCAAGACAAATAATAGAGTTAGAAGCAGCAAAAAAAGAACTAGCTCAAAAAAGCTAATGGAGACTCAAGACCAATACTATTATGATCTCGCATATGCCAGAGCAAAACAGAAGGAATTAAATGATTTTGAAAGGAGCGCAAAATCTATAGTAATCCCTCCTTCGAAAACAAAATATACATTTCTTTTCGCTCTAGCTATATTCGGGGATATCATTGATCTTGCTGAGTTAAGCGGATTTGGTTTAATATTGGTCTGGATGGTTAAGCTCATAGTCAGCCCCATACTTTTTTTCGCTGGTATTGGCGTAAATTCAAAAGTAAAA
>CAYRDM010000007.1:5149-23044 GCA_964423175.1 uncultured Candidatus Saccharibacteria bacterium
ATATTAGACCTCCTCCCCTGGAGAACTTTGGGAGTCTATCTCATGTACAGAGATGAGAAGAAAACCTACATGGAAACCCTAGAAATCTTACCTGACTTTATTCAAGCCAAGAATGAAGAGATACAGGCCTCAAACGAACTTCTCGAACAACCAATTTAAGCGGATTTAAAAATGCTAAAAAAAATCCTAATTTTAATACTATTCATGATGATGGGTGTGGCAATCTTTCTTGCTGGTTTTTTATTTAGTCGCAAAGGAGGTAACACCAACAATGTTCAACAAGCTCTTTTAGACAATTCCCTTGTTTCTCGTTTTTCTAAATCTGACGAAAAACATGCAGAACCAAACGGCATTTTTAATTTGACCAGCAGTGAGGGGAGTTTCCCTTTTCTTTCATCAGATGGGAAAGAAATTATGTATTATCTGCCCAGAAATGGTGAGATAAGAAGCATTTCCGTAAACAACCCGCTTTCCGGTTCTAATTTAATAGCGAAAATACAACCTGGTGCCGGGTTTATAAGTTGGTCAAACAACAAAAAAATCATAGCAAGATATCCTACCAACAACATCTTCTATGACCTCGACTCTGGCTTTAATAAGAAATATGATCCAAAAATTAAAAACCCAGTAATTTCGCCTACCGGGGAAAGAATAGCCTATAACTATTTCAACGAAACGACCAAAGAAGGTGAGCTTTCTATTTCCGACCCTAACCTGGAAAATTATCAAAATGTTCTGCCTACAAGATTCCAAGATTGGCAAATAACCTGGGTCGATAGCGCAAACCTAGGATTAATTAAACCCCCAAGCCTAGACAATACTAATTATTCATTTTTTGTATTAAATACGAAAACCAGTTCTCTCGAAGAAATAATAAATTCTAAAAATGATTTAGGTATCGCTTTTTCGAAAGATGGTAAAAAAATGTTTTACTCCTATTCAGATCCTTTTACTAAAGAAAACTCTACGTTCAGCATGGATCTCGCTACAAAAGAAGAGACCTCTCTAAAGATTTCCCTAAACGCCTCTAAATGCATCTGGAGCATAGATAATAAAAATATCTACTGTGCGGATAAGGATTCTTTTATTTCTTTTGATACCTCGTCAGGTTCTGGAACTACCACTATCAAAAACTCAAAAATTGAGTCCGCTGATTCAATAACAAATTTAGTTCTAACTGATACGGAAAAATATCTTATATTCAAAAACTTATCCGACGGCAAGTTATATGCTCTCAGAATTGGTCAATAAACTAAAGAGTTTCTAACTCCTCCACAACCTGATGTTTTTTTAAATAAATTATCTCTTTTACATCCTCGACGCTAAAACCTCCTAGAACAAATAATATCGGGAAATAGAGGAGCCAGGAAAGCGAAGCCCATGCAAAATTTCCCCTTACAATAAGCATCCACAAACTGAGCAACCCGGCCGAAAAAGCAGATCTGATAAAAACCTTCTTACTCAGGTGTCCGCCTGTTTCTTTTTTTATTAAATAGAACATTAGTAAAGTTATTATCACTTCAGTCAAAACTGTTGTCCAAGCCGTAGCGAAATAACTGAAAGAAGGAATTAACAAAATATTAGCTCCCAAATTAATAACTGCGCCGACAAAATAAATCCACATAGCCTTTTTTTGAAGATTGAGAGCAATAATTGCATTCCCTCCTAAATTACCGAAAAAAATAAGAAAGACCGCCAAACTGAGTATCCTTAAAACAGGGACAGCCTGAGTAAAACCGGCTCCTCCTATAATCTTTATAATCCAATCTGCCATTAAAAAAATATATCCGCAAAACCAAAAAGCAAAAATAGCAAGAACATCAAACGTTTTATTCAAGGTTTTGCTGAACTCGATGGCATTTTTAAAGGCATGTCTAGACAATACCGGCATCATCAAACCCACATAAACAGCTGGCAAGAAAATAGTAGCTTCCAAAACTTTGTAAGCTACTGAATAAACGCCTACGTCATTTGAAGATTTCATGATTGAAAGCAAAACAGTATCTAGTTTGAAATAGATTAAAACAAAAACCAGCGAAATCGCTATCGGCAAAGCAACGCTGAAAATTTCTTTCCAATATTTCAAATCGAAATCTAAACCAACCTTTGTCAAAGTCCTGGCAAACAAAAAAATTAGACCAAAATGAATAATTTCCGTCAAAACAACCGCACCGATAAACCAGAGTAAACCCGTCTCATAATGCACGAGAACCAAAAGTAGCCCTACCTGTATCAATCTCGAAACTACATCTGACAAGGAAACTAAATATAGTCTGAGGTGTTTCTGAAAAATACCAGTTAAAACCTGCGTAAGAGATGAAAAAAATGAAAAAGCAGAAGCTATTAAAATACCGATTTTAACCTTGAGGGGATAGGGTAGAGCAAAAGCTATTAAATCAGCTGCCAACAAAAATAGAATTAAAACAACCAGTCTAAAAGAAAAAATCTTACTTGATATCCGCTTTTCATTTGAACCTTCTCTTGAGATTTCTCTTACTAGGACAGTATATAATCCTAGGTCAGCCAATGCTGTAAAAACATACAAGAAAGCAAAAACAGCACTGTACTCACCAAAACCGGAAGGTCCTAAATACCGAGTTAAAATTCCTACTACAAATAAACTAACCCCACCTATTATGAGGCGGGATAAAGTAGCGATTCCCAGATTGTAAGAGATTTTTTCTAAAATGGATTATAGAAGCTCCAACTGAGGTTTGATCACTACCCGACGACGAGGCTCCTGACCAATACTTTCAGTCTGGAGTTCTTTATAAGAAGCGAGTTCAGTATGAACAAGCCTTCTTTCATAAGCATTCATGGGGGATAAGGCCTCAGCCCTTCTTGTTTGTATTACACGTTTAGCAACATTCCTTGCTACCTCAACGAGATAATTTGTCTTAGATTTTCTATAATCATTGATATCGACAACAAAATTGAGATCCTTACCCCAAACACCTCCGAGTTTACGACTAGCAACCAGATGAACAATATGATCAAAGGCGGAAAGATTCTGACCATTTTTACCTATTAAAATGCTGAGGTCTTTATTTGAATCGATTGAGACAATGGAAAAAGACTGTTCATTTTGTTCATTTTCATTGTTGATGAATTTTATTTCTCCGTCAAAACCGACCCTCTCTAGAAGGTCCTTTGTAATTTCAACTATTTTTGAGCTGTTTTGGTTATCCATTCTGTCTTTTTATTTGTATTTATTCTTGATATAAAACTGTTCAAATATGGAAAATAGTGTTGCGGTAACCCAATAAAGAGTTAATCCAGTGGGTAAATTCCAAGCAATAATTATAACCATCACCGGGAAAAAATACAACATCTGTTGATTCATCTGAGCGGCTGAAGAACCTGGGTCTGTTTTTGAAATGGGAGCTTGCAGGGAAGTCGATTGTTTTGTTTGTAAAAACTGCAAAATACCAGCCAATATAGCTAGGTAGGGACTCTTCTTCGTTAAATCAACAAAACCAAAAGCAATCTGTTTTATTAAACCAGGATTATGGACAAAAGAATAAAGATCTTTTAAGGAATCGGGTTTTAAACCCAGTCTGAGAGCACTATACAAGGCGATCAAAACAGGCAACTGAATCAGGATAGGCAAACATCCACCAAAAGGATTTATCTTGTGTTCTTTATATAAATCCATTGTTGCCTTACCTATGGCCTGTTTATCGTCTTTAAACTTGTCCTGTATCTCCTTAATCTTTGGCTGTAATCTCCCGAGTTCTTTTTGAGAAACCAAAGCTTTTATTGAAAGTGGGAAAAAGACTATCCTAACAACAATAGTCAGAAAAATGATAGCCAATCCAAAATCACCGCCAGGAGTTAAGTTGTAAATAGCGACCAAAAGATTAAAAAGAGGTCTAAATAAAATTGTATGAAATAATAATGTCATTTTAATAAATCTATTCCGCCTGAAGAAAAAGGATTACACTTTAATATTCTAAAAAAACCCTTCCAAAAACCTTTCTTTAGACCATACTTTTCTACTGCTTCATATGAATACTGGGAACAGGATGGATAAAATCTACATCTAGCGAAGCCCCCAGTAAAAATAGTTCCGTGATCAGGAGAAAAAGTTTTTTGGTAAGTCCTGATTAATTTTAATATAAATTTTTCCATAAATTTAGTGCACCAGGTTCTGGACAAAAAAACTATTTATTGTTTGCTCCGTTTCTCTCTTGATTTCTTTTACCTGCTTCTCTAGGATACTTGGGGTGGCAGTAATCACGACGTCATACGATTTTTCTAAAAATTGTCCAGAACCGATTACAGCGTTTATTAGTCTCCTAATTTTATTTCGTTCTGTGGCTTTTTTATAAACTTTGGTAGGAACAATTGCTGCCAATCGTAAGTGATTGAGATTATTTTTTAAAAATTTTACAAATAAAAAACTGTATCTTACAGTTTTGCCCTTTTTGAAAACCTGACTGACTTCATTCTTATTTAATCTGTTCTTTTTAGCTAGAGCCAAAATTTAGGCTTCCATAATTGCAATTGAGATTATTTTTTAGATAATCTCTTAAAACTCCTAGGGAAGCTTCAGACTGTGAGTTTCTTTCTACCTTTATTCCTGCGCCTAGCTAAAACCTTGCGGCCATTGTTTAAACGAGAACGAACTAAAAAACCATGAGTTTTTTTCCTTTTTTTCTTTTTTGGCCTATATACTGTTATTTTCATATACCAGAACTGTATCAATTTTTGTTAAAACAGTCAATCAGAATTACAAGCCGGAATTTATCCATCCGAACATTCAAACAATATCCACTTTTTGTAAACACATTATCAACGTAATTAGATTTCTCAACCCAAACTTAGAGTCTATAATTTACCTATGACTAACGAAGAACTCTGGAAAGTTGTTCTAACCGAAATGGAGCTTTCTCTTTCTAAGGCTAATTTTACTACCTGGTTCAAAGGTACATCTTTGATTAATAATGTAAGCGGTTCTGTATTAATAAGTGTCCCTAACGGTTTTGTTAAGGAATGGCTTGAGAATAAGTTTGGAAAACAAATACTACAAACTATACGCAACTTCCAACCTGAAATAAGAGATGTGAAATACACCATAGGCGGTCTGAGAACTGGTATCGCGGTACATAAAAAAGACTTTGCACAATTTACTCCTGAAAAAATTACTGAAGACAAAACAGAAGCCGACATAGATCGCTCAACAAACCTAAACAGACGTTATACTTTCACTTCTTTTGTTGTTGGAAGTAACAACGAGTTAGCTCATGCCGCTAGCCTTGCTATAGCCAAAAATCTTGGTAAGGTCTACAACCCTCTATTTATTTACGGTGGGGTAGGTTTAGGCAAAACTCACTTATTACAATCAATTGGGAACCAGATTTTACATGACTATCCAGATAAAAAAGTCTGTTATATTTCCTCGGAAAGACTGACAGCGGACATAATAGAGTCCCTAAAAAACAAAACAATAGAAGAGATGAAACAGCGCTATGCAAAGCTGGATCTTTTAATTATAGATGATGTTCAGTTTATAGCTGGCAAAGAGAGAACCCAAGACATATTCTTTGCAACCTTTAATGAACTCTACGGCAAGAATAAACAAATAGTCCTATCCTCAGATAGGCCTCCAAGTGCTATCCCGGCGTTAGAGGAGCGCCTACGATCTAGATTTGAAGGAGGTATGATAGCAGATATAGGTATCCCGGATTATGAAACTAGATTAGCAATTTTAAATCTAAAGAGTAAGGAAAAAAACTTTGAAGTAGATCAAAATTCTCTTGCATACATAGCATCTAATATCCAAAAAAATATAAGAGAGTTAGAAGGTGCGCTAAATAGGATAATAGCTTTCAGCCAAATTTATAACAAAACTCCTGATTTTAAAGAGGTTAAAAAACTTTTAGCCGCTTATCTTAATACGCCTTACCGCAAAACGACACACCAATCTATTATGAAGTCTGTTGCTGATTTTTATAGCATCCCTGTAAATGATTTAATAAAAAGAAGCCGTAAAAAAGAGATTGTTAGACCAAGACAAATAGCTATGTTCCTACTAAGAGAGGAAACTAAAGCATCCTTCCCAGAAATAGGTTCCAAACTTGGTGGTAGAGATCACTCCACAGTCATTCATGCATATGAAAAAATTAAAAAAGAAGAAGAAAGCGAAGAAAACACAAAACAAGAATTAACTTTAATCAAAGAAAGGATTTACCAAAATTTTGAAAATACATAGTGTGGAAAAATTGTTTACTTCTCTGTTAATATCTCTGTGAATTAAATCTTAATAATTTATTGATAAAATAAGTTCAGCCTCAAAAATTACTTTTAAACTCATTTTATCCCAAAACTTTATTCAGATTATCCAAAAGCTATCAACAGGATATAAATCAAATTAATGCTTATTTCATAACACTATTTAGCACTAAACAGCACTTATCCCCATCTCTTATGATTATTATTATCTTAATTAAGATAATATAATAACAATTATGAATCTTACAGTGAATCAGAAAAAATTAATAACAGGAATTAGAATAGTAGAAAAAATAGTTTCTAAAAATGTTTCGTTGCCAATACTCAATAGTATCCTACTTAAAACTGATAATGGGAGGCTTAAACTATCTGCGACTAATTTAGAAATTGGAATAAACTATTGGATTGGCGCCAAAATAGTAACAAATGGTGAAATAGCAGTTCCTGTTAAAATTTTCTCTGATTTCATTGGTAATATTACTGATGAAAAATTAAATTTAAATGCTCAGAAAAACATACTTTCAATAGATTCTGAAAATTATAAAACACAAATTTTATGCATGGAAAATAAAGATTTTCCTATAATTCCTCAGATTAAAAAAGACAATCAATTTAAAATAGATAGTAAAACAATAAGAACATCTCTAATTAGTGTTTTAGATTCAACTTCTCTTTTAGAAACGAGACCAGAATTAAGCGGAATTTATGTAAATATTTCTGGTAATCGTGCTGAATTTGCAGCAACAGATAGCTTCAGATTGTCTGAAAAAATAATACTTGGTGTAAAAGACGCTATTAATAAATCATTTATATTACCTCGGAATACAGCTATAGAATTAATAAGAATAGCAGAGAACATCGAAGGAGATATTTCAGTAACTCTTTCAGATAATCAGATCTTTGTTTATGGAGAAGATTTTGAAATAATATCTAGACTAATAGACGGTCATTATCCTGAATACAAAAGGGTAATTCCTGATAAATTTATTTCCCTAGTGAAGATTAATAAAAATAATTTTGAAAAAAATATTAGAATGGCAAGTATTTTTTCTTCGAGTATTTCAGATATAAAATTAAAAACTAACAAAGACAATATGGAAATTTCTGCTAAAAATAGCGATAGAGGAGAGATTACAACAAATGTTGCTTGTGAAATAAAAAATAAGGGTTTTGAACTTTCTGTTAATTTTCATTATCTTTTGGATGGACTTAAGATTTTACCAACAGAAAATGTGGTTTTAGAATTCAATGGCGATGGAAGCCCCCTAGTACTTAAAGCTGAAAATTCAAAAGATCAAACTTATGTAATTATGCCTCTCCGAACATAAAATGGAATCATTATCAAAAAAAATAAACATACTAAAAAAAAATATTGTTTCTAAAGAAGAAGAAGATAAAAAAAGAAGAGGTAAAATTAAAAGTGTTTTGGAGGAAATTTTTAAAGATATAAAAATCCCGATGAAGTATATTCGGGATTTTTACTTTCGTGGGTCTAAACTTTTTATTGTAACCAGTAATAAATCTTTTGCTAGTGAGATTTTTTTGAGAAAGAGTGAGTTATTAGAACTATTTAAGGAGTTAGGAATAAAGGATTTGATTGTGAAATAGTTTATTGAGAAGGAGGAGGAGTTTCCTGAGGCATAAAAGAAGATAGCCAATGTTGTACCGAAGCTTCCCAGTTTGAGAATTGGGAATCAGAGTAAGGATTGCTAGGAGCAGACCCTTGAGGGTCGTTTTTGTTTATATAGTATAAAATAGTATGAATTCCACTGGAGCCTTTATAGTTTCCATTTAGCATTATTTTATCTGTCGTAATCGGGTCTGGCTTTATAAATTGTTCTACAGGAGTGTCTGATAAAGCTCTGGCCATAAATTCATGCCACATAGGAGCTGCAGCAGACAAACCAGCACCTTCTTTGGTCATGGATGTATTGTCGTTGTTACCAGTCCAAACTCCAGCGACAAGCGAGGGAGTATAGCCCATTAACCATCCATCCCTGTTTTCTTGTGTAGTGCCTGTTTTTGCGGCTACAGGACGTTCTGGGAAGTAAAGAGGGCTGTTGTATCCAAAGATCGGTCCACGAGCGTTATTGTCAGATAATACATCTGTTACGAGACGTGTTACTTGGGGATCTAAGACTCTTTCTTCTTCTTGTTTGTATTCTTCTAAAATTGTGCCATCACCAGTAACAACTTTTAGTATGAACGCAGGTTTTTCTTGAGTTCCGTCATTTGCAAAAACACTGTAAGCATTAACCATATCTATTAATTTGACTTCACCTCCACCAAGAACTAGAGAGAGACCGTAGCGTGAGCGGTCGTTGAGTGTTGTAATACCCATCTGATGAGCCAGGTCTATTGTGTCGTCAACACCAGCTAAATATAGTGTCTCCACGGAGGGTACGTTTAGCGATTGAGATAGTGATTGTCTCATTGTTACAGGACCTCTAAATCTTCCGTCATAATTTTGAGGGTTATAACAATCTTGGCCATTAGGATCTTTTGTTTCCAATGCTGAAGGCCCGCAGTTAGGATTAAATTCAGTTGGGAGATCAAATAATATTGTAGAATCAGTAAAACCTTTTTTGAATGCTTCAGAATATGCAAATGGTTTGAATGATGAACCAGGTTGTCTCAGGGCCAAGGCAACATTAAAATTACCTTCAAATTTACAATTGTCTCCAGGAGTACAACCTTCTGGTTCTGGTTTGCCAAAATAATTTTTAGAACCTACCATTGCTAAAATTTGTCCTGTTTTAGGATCAGCGGCTACTAACGCGGCATTATTGGCCTTGTAGCGATCGGTATTTACTTTGCCGTATTTTTCTACAACCTCTTCAGCTATTTTTTGTTTAGCAACATCCAAAGTTGTGATTACATGTAAGCCTCCGTTTTGGACCATATCTTCTCCATATTTTTTTACTAAGTAGTCTCTTACCATAATTACAAAATGTGGAGCAGCAATTGTTTCTTGGAATGGTTTGATTTCAGGCTTTTCTTTAATAGCGTCTTTGTATTCACTTTCTGTAATTATTTTATTGCTTTTAAGTCTTTCGAGAAGATAATCCCTTTTTTTAATTAATTCAGGGAAGTGGTTACCGTAAGGAGAGTAGAAACTAGGAGCTTTTGGCAGGGAAGCGAGTAGGGCGGCTTCAGCCCAATCTAAGTTCTTGGCTGGTTTATCAAAGAATGTCTGACTTGCTGCTTCGATACCATAAGCGTTTGAACCATAAGGTATCTGGTTTAAATACATCCAAAATATTTGGTCTTTTGTAAATTTTCTTTCGATCTCAATCGACAATACTAATTCTTTAACCTTTCTGGCTATTGTTTTTTCTTGCCCCAATAAAGAGTTTTTTATTAACTGTTGTGTAATTGTAGAACCTCCTTGAGATGCGCTAAAACTTATAACATCTTTATAAAAGGCTCTGAGGATACCCTTAAAATCTATTCCTTGGTGAGAATAAAATTCAGCATCTTCGGAAATCAGAGTAGCCTTTTTAATTGTATCGGGCATTTGATCCCAAGGTATTATAGTTCTCTTTTCTTCACCGTGGATATCATAAAGAATGTTTTCACCGGTCCTGTCTAATATTTTTGTTGATTCTGATACTCGGCGAGCCGAGATTGAGGAAGGATCTGGAACCTGACCAGCATAGTAAAGAAAAACAATAACAAGAATGACTGAACCGAAGGCAGCAAGAGTGAGCAGAGTTAAAAATAGGTTTTTGATTGTAGAACCCTTTTGTTTAATAGACATTGGATAGTATTTTGCCATAAAAAGTGATATCTCGCAAGTTGTATAATTTATATAAAAACCGCCTATATGGCGGCAGGGGAGAATTAAAAACATCTTGTTTCGGTTCTTACATCTTCGACACTCGATAAGAGTTTTTGTTCTACTTTGTGAGCTAAGACTATATGATAGAAAAACCTTGCGTTAGAACCGGAACCGCTGCCTGACCAACTCCCTGGGTAACTCGGATCTATAATGAAACCCATCTCAGCCAATTCAAATAGTTTTTCAAAGACTATTTCATAGCTTCGAGATAAACATATAATACTGATGGCAGTCCTCCTGATCATGGCTTACTCCCAGAACTAATAGGCAGAGGGAGATTGGGACCTTGCCAGCATTTGGAGGAGCGATAATAGCGTTCAGGTTTGATAACAGGACTATCAGACCAATCTTTTATTTCTTGGCAATCGGGCAGATTTCTAAAAGGACCGACAACTGTGAGAGCATAAACGCCATCTTTTAAGAAAAACCATTTCTGTTCTAATGGGTTTGTGTTTTTTGTCTCACGCTCTCTTATAATCTTGTTTTCTCCCTGGATAATTTCATTTTTTGCAGCATTGTTTTGAATCTGTTTGCTGGCAAGCGTTTGAGGTGCGGCAAAGACATTTTCATGTTTGCCTGCTGCATAGCCTGCAATATAAATAGAAACAGCAGAAAATATGCCAAGGGCAAAAATAAACGGAAAGAGAGGCTTTTTGAACATCTTGACTCCCGGCTATTTAAAATGAACTGTGTAATTATTTTATGATATAAAATATGTTATGTCAAGACCTGACGGATGCTTATTTTTGGTTTATGCTTTTAAATAATGACAGAGATTTCTAAGGGTAGTAATAAAATAAATGAGTTTTTGAATTCAAGATACATTGAGGCGGTTTTCCCTTCCAAAGAAAAGGCCGCTGATTTATTAACCCAAGGAAAGCAATTAAGTTTTTATCTGGGTATAGATCCAACAGGCCCGGATATTCATTTAGGGCATACAACCAACTTATTTGTTATGAAGAAACTCAAGGAGCTCGGACACAAGGTTATTCTGTTGATTGGGAGCTTCACCGCAATGATAGGTGATCCAACTGGCAAAGATTCTGCTCGCAAGGTTTTAACGGAGGCAGAAGTCAAACAAAACATGAGATTATATCTTGATCAGGTTAAGAAAGTTTTGCCTAAAAATTATTTTGAAGTTAAGTATAACCTAGATTGGTACAAGAAAATGTCTGCCCAAAGAATGATAGAATTAACTGGTTATATTACCGTTCAACAGATGATTGCAAGAGATATGTTCCAACGTCGTCTGAAGGATGAAAAACCGATATCTTTAAGAGAATTCATGTACCCATTGTTGCAGGGCTATGATTCTGTAGCAATGAATGTTGACGGTGAAATAGGTGGTAATGATCAGACATTTAATATGCTAGTTGGCAGAGATTTGTCTCGACATATTTTAAACAAAGATAAAATTGTGATTGCAACGAGACTTTTAGAGGATCCGACTTCGGGTAAAAAAATAATGAACAAGAGCGAAGGCCATCCTGTTTCTCTAAATGATAAGTCGGAAGATGTTTTCGGTAAGACAATGGCAATGCCAGATTCTTCAATAGTTCCTCTTTTTTCATTTGCCACGGAAGTCGATGATTCAAAAATTGATGAAGTTAAGAATAGAATGGCTAGCGGCGAGAACCCTAAAAAATTAAAAGAAGAATTAGCCTTTGAGTTAACAAAAATGTACCATGGTCAAAAAGCTGCAGAGAAAGCAAAAGATGAATTTGAAAAAGTTTTTTCAAAAGGACAAATGCCGGATGAGATCAAAGAATTTAGTGTAGCAGGTATGAAGATCGTGGATATTTTGCAGGGGTCAGGGTTAGTTGCTTCAGCTTCTGAAGCCAAAAGATTGATAGAACAGAAGGCCGTCGAAATAGATGGAAAAACAGTAAGTGATTGGGGAGTTTTGGTAGAGTCAGGAAGTACTATTAAAGTGGGATCTCATAGATTTCTCAAGGTAAAATAAAACACCCCGATAAGGGGTGTTTTATTTTACATAGCTAGCTCATCATCTTCGTCGTCTTCATCATCCTCGTCTATTCCAGTGACTCTCTCATCTTCTTCTTCTAAGTCTTCGGCTTCGATGAGACGGTACTCGTTCGTCAGCATTATAACAATTTAGATTTTGTTTATGTTCGTTGATTACCTGTTGGTTACCCTCGAAAAACACAAACAGAACCGAGTTAAGTTATATTAATTTAATATACTATAGTATTGGCACAGCAAATTGCAAGTGCCAGTGCGTCTGCCACATCATCTGGTTCGGGTTCTTCTTTTAGACTCAAGATCATTTTAACCATTTTCTGTATTTGTTTTTTTTCTGCTCTGCCGTATCCGGAAACAGCTTGTTTAACTTGCAATGGAGTAAATTCTCTTATTTCAACTCCATTTGCAGCAGCTACGAGCATAAGTACGCCACGAATCTCGCTTACTTTGATTACTGTTTTGGCATTTTTAAAAAAGAACAGACTTTCTAGGGCGACCTGATCAGGATGGTGTTTTTTTATAAGTTTATCAAAAAAATCAAAGACGGTTTTTACGCGCTGAGCATTGTTTATGTTGCTAGCCGTTCTAAAGGCGCCATAATCAACTGCCTGATAATTTTTACCAGTAACATCGATAACTCCATAACCTATCAAAGATGTTCCAGGATCAATGCCTAGGAGTCGCATAGTTAGGAAGCTAAATTAGAGTGAACTTCTTCCACATCGTCGTTATTGTCTAGCTCTTCAAATAATTTATCTATCTTTTCTTTTATAGTAGCTTCAACTTCAATGGGATTATTTGCCGACCATTGTTTATCGAACATCCAATTAAGGGAGTTCTCCGGAACCATTTTAAAAGAGTTTTCTGAAAGGAGATGTTTAATTTCATTAACAGTCCTGTTTTTATTATCTGTGATCCCTTCAATAACAATTGCCACACCGCCAGGTCCCATTGCTTGAATAAATATTTCGTTTAACGCAGAGGTTTCTTTGTCAGAAGCTTTTTTAATAGCACGCTCTATATTGTCTTTGGGCATGTTAAAAGAACGAGCCTCCTCGATTATGGATTGGAGTCTATAGTTGCTTGTAGGATCTGCACCAGCACGTGCTGCGATTGATATTTTTTTTGCCAGCTTACTGAATATCTGAGCTTTTTTGTGATCAGTCGCAGCTTTTTTGTGTTTGATTTGAGCCCATTTAGAATGTCCACTCATGCCTATATTTTATTCTGTAATTGTCATTTGTAAAGCACTCGAATAGTTTGTCCCATCTTTTGAGCATGTAATGTCTATTTTTGCATCAGGTGGGCTAGGTTTTGTACTACCGCTGATTTTCCATTGCCAATCAATGGATCCATTTTCATCGGTTGATTTTGAACCTTGTAATCCTTGGGCGCTTGATTGAGAACCGCTGGGCAATGTTAATTTTATAGAACAAGATGCGCCAACGGATGTTTTGATTTTTAATTCAGCATTATTGCCTCGAGCCACGGGATTTGTAAATACAGCAACAGAAATCTCCGGTGATTGCGGGATGTCTGATGTCGAAGGAGCTGGTGTGGGTGTATCTGTGGGTACAGGAGAGACAGTTGGTGTAGGTGTGGAAGACGGGAATTGAGTCGGTGTTGGTGTCGCTTGCGGCGAGTTTGTTGGAGTCGGAGTAGTTGTTTGATGAGGTATCGGTGTCGGAGTGAATGTTGTCTGTGTTCCCTGATTTGGTGTTGGAGCGGGGGTGTTGATTGCCAGTTTCAGAAACGTAGGTGTTGGAGTGTATGAGACGGAAGTAGAAGGGAGTATTGTCGGTTCGGATGACAAATGGTTTTTATATGTCTTTTTTATAGGCGGATTATTTTTAGAATTTAAATCCTGTACTATTTGAGCGTAATTTTCTTCTTTTGGTTGGGTTTTGTGGTTTTCAAATAAAAACACAGCACCGATAGTTGTTACGAAAGCGATACTTGCGATTAGAATTCTCATTGGGGAGAGTGTACCAGGGCAATATAATTTTGCAAATTTAAAACCCGCAGAAGCGGGTCGATAGGAGAAGTTTAATGACAAGTTAAATCAAGGTCTCTTGAGGTGCTTTAGACTCCAGGCCAAGATGTTTGGCGGCTATGTCAGTTAGCATTCTGCCGCGGGATGTACGAGCAAGGAATCCGATTTGCATTAAGTATGGTTCGTATACGTCTTCTATGGTGTCTTCTTCTTCGGCTATGGCTGCGGCGATGGATTTGAGACCTACTGGGCCACCGTTGAAGTTTTTATGAATCAGAGTGAGTATTTTGCGATCAGTTGTATCAAGACCAAGCTCATCTATGCCTAATAGATCTAACGCCTTCTCTGCGAAATTGCCTGTGAGCATCGCCGAATTTTTAACTTGAGCATAGTCTCTCACGCGTTTGAGTAAACGGTTGGCAATACGTGGCGTGAAGCGTGAGGCGGAGGCTATTTTGCTTATAGCTTCTTTGTCGGCTTGTATTTTTAATAATTTAGCAGAACGTCGGAGTATCCTTTCCATTTCTTCCTTGTCATAGAAGTCTAATTTGTAGTGTGCACCAAATCTTGAGCGGAAAGGATTGGAAAGAAGTGAGATTCTGGTGGTCGCGGCGATTAGAGTGAAGTGGGGGAGTTTAACTTGGAGCGTTTTGGCTGAAGTTCCTTTGCCGATGATTATGTCTAAGCAATAGTTTTCCATTGCAGGGTAAAGAGTCTCTTCTACTGTTTTATTTAATCTATGAACTTCATCTATGAATAAAAAATCACCGTCTGAAAGTCCGGTTAGTATGGAACCGATATCACCCGCCTTTTCTAGGGCAGCTCCGGAGGTGATTCTTATACCAGCGCCGAACTCTCTGGCTATAAGATATGCGAGAGTGGTCTTGCCTAGACCTGAAGGACCATGAATAAGGATGTGTTCTAACGATTCTTTGCGTTTCCTGGCGGCACCGATGAGAATAGCTAGGTTTTCTTTGACATTGTCCTGACCAATATACTCATCAAAACTGGAGGGTCTTAAGGCCAGATCTAAAACTTGATCGTCATTTTCTCCAGCTGCTATTGGTTTTTTGCCCTTGACATCCGCCATTTTTGTATATAGAATGTTAATATCAATCCCTAAGAGGGATTTTTGTTAAGCCGTTTGTTTAGGCCCCTATAATCTGTAGGCAATTGAGCTGTTTGGGTGACCTTTCTGGTTCAATCGGAGCATTCTCGCAGATGGATAATTCGGTTCCGACTGGTTTATACCTCGGTCTTGCTCTACCCCGGGTTTCCTTAAGTCTGGGTTTTGCCTACAGGTTAAAGGGGCTTTATTATTCTCCAATTACTCTCAATACTTCTTCTACAGAAGTAACTCCGTCGAGCACTTTTAATAGTGCATCTTGAAGAAGTGTAACCATACCTTTCTTTATCGCTAATTCTTTTATCTCAGATATTGCTGGTGATTTTAAAATTAGTTTTTCTATTTCTGAATCTATTTCAAATACCTCGTAGATACCTATGCGTCCTTTATATCCAAGATTGTTACATTCATTACATTTCTGTGGGTAGCATATTTCCAAAGATGAATCTACACTTGGGTGTTTAATTTCCTTAGGCAAACCAACTAAATATTTATTTAAAATTTCCATATCTTCCTTAGACGGGGAGCTTTTTTTCTTGCATTTTTCACACAATTTTCTGACAAGTCTTTGGGCCATTGTCGCGTTAATGGCCGGGGCGATTGTTACTGGCCTGACTCCGAAATCTATCAAACGAGGAATTGCGCCGGCAGCATCATTGGTGTGAAGGGTAGAAAACACAAGGTGGCCAGTGAGTGCAGCTTGCATGGCAATTTCTGCAGTCTCAACATCTCTTATTTCACCAACCAATATGACATCAGGATCCTGACGTACTATTGAGCGCAACCCACCGGCGAATGTATAGCCGGCTTTGGGATCAACCTGAGTTTGAGAGATACCTTCGATATGGTATTCGATCGGATCTTCGATAGTAATGATTTTAACGTCAGGTTCATTTACATGTTTGACGAATGCATAGAGAGTCGTCGTTTTACCTGAACCTGTTGGTCCAGTGGTAAGAATGGCACCTGTGGTTTTTTCAAGAAGCTTTTTGATTTTTTCAAGTATGTCGGCGCGCATGCCCAAATCTTCAAGTGTTTGTTTTATTGTGGTCGGATCCAAAATACGCATGACGATATTTTCGCCATAAGAACCCGGGAGTATGGAGACTCTAACCTCAATATCCATGTCATCTCTTCTTATTGTGAATCTGCCATCCTGCGGTGCCTCATGGATATTTATTTTTAGACCAGAGAGAAGTTTAATTCTTGAAAGTAAACTTGGATAGCCGGAAGGGGAGAAGGATACGATGTCGCTTAAGACACCATCGAGTCTGTATCGGAGACGAATTTCTTTTTCTTCTGGCTCGAAGTGTATATCAGACGCTTTTATTTTTAGGGCGCCGGCAATTAGCACGTCCAAGACTTTGGTTATTGGCATTGAGGTTAGCCTTTCTTTTAGATCAGAGATGTCTTTTATTTGTTGTTCCAGGCCGATCATGCCCGAATCAGAAATATTTATAACTCCCTGAGGAGCTTCTGTCGCAACTTTTTTGTGAGAATATCTTTGAAATGCCGCTTCTAGACTGAGCACAGAGACAACTAGCAAGCTGAAGGCAAAACCTTTTGCTTTTAATTTCTCTAGAATTATCTGTGTTTGCCCATTTTGAGGATTAACAACTGCTATCTTAAGATTTTGTGCGGTTTTAGATATAACAATCAAAGCACCACTACGTGCATCGGCTTCATCTAGAATCAAAACTGCGTTTGGATCTATTGGGAATGTTTTTAGGTTTACGTAAGGCAGGCCACTTTTTGCGGCGATAGCTTTTGCTTCTTCTTCCAGCTTCTGAACTTGAATCTCAGACATTTTTTGCTGGAGTTCTTTATCGAGATCTCTTTTGGGGTTTGTTTGGGGCATTAATTAATTTTATCACTTTTGAGACTTTTTGTTTTCAACACCTGTAAACTTTGGTTTAGCAATTAAGAAAGAAGAGAGCAATAGCCAAAATTGGGGATAACTTATTTTATTCAAAAAATTGTTTTAAATTTGAACTGTTTTTAGCATTTGACTTGTTGTTGATGTTTTGCTATAATGTAATTTAAGGTTGATATTGACTAATGATGTCCGCGAGAAAGGCGGGCATTTATATTAAAAGCCAGCGGATAGTGAATATTTGCGAATTAAAATTTAAAATAATTCGCGGCTATTTATTATCGATTGGCAAAAAAGTTTGTTAGATACAAGACAATTCATATCTGCAATCAGGCAGATAGTGGAAGAAAAAGGTATACCAGAAGACAAGGTCGTCGAAACCATTGAGGCTGCCATTGCAGCGGCTTATAAGAGAGATTATGGAGAGAAGGGCCAGGTAATCAGAGCTCGATTAAACCAGGAAACTGGTGATGTTAAGATTACTCAGATCAAATACGTAATTGAAGGTGTTGATGCAGAGGGGAATATAATAGGCGAAGTTCCAGACAGACCAGTTATTCCTGAGGGTATGCGTCGTGAAGAGCAGGATAGAAATTCTGGTGGAAGAGAATCTTCAGAAAATGCAGCTTCAGATGAAAATGATGGCAAGGTTAAATTTAATCCCGAAAAGTATATTACTCTAGAAGATGCCAAAAAAATTAATAAAAAACTCAAAGTCGGTGAAGAGATGCTGATTGATAGAGAGTCAAAAACTGACTTTGGTAGGATAGCTGCCCAGACTGCCAAGCAAGTCATAATACAGAGGTTAAGAGAAGTTGAAAGAGAGGCAATCTCTGTTGAGTTTA
>CAYRDM010000008.1:0-22941 GCA_964423175.1 uncultured Candidatus Saccharibacteria bacterium
AGGAATGACTTAGCGCAGAAAGAAAAAGACGAAATAGAGATACTCATGGTTTACTTACCAGAACAGTTGTCCGAGGCTGATATTCGTTCAGAGCTAGAGAAGACTATTATGGAGATTGGCGCTTCAAGCCAAAAAGATATGGGCCGTGTTATAAGCGCTGTAATGGCGAAACTCAAGGGCAGGGCAGAAGGCTCTCTTGTCAGCCGTTTGGTCAAAGAACTGCTTGTCTAAAATATTCAATGAGAAGCAAGGCGGTGATTCTCAAAAAGATTCCTGTTAAGGAATATGACGAAATTTTAATTTGCTACACCGAAGAAAGCGGTAAGCAGCTTTATCAAGCAAAGAGTATTTTAAGACCAACCTCAAAACAGGCGAGCCATTTGAATATTCTAAGTCTGGTTGATTTTTCTCTGGTGCATAAAAACAGCAACCCAATTATCACTAGTGCCTATTGCCTCGAGTCTTTCTATAATATGAAGTCTTCACTTAAGGCCATGTCGGCCGCATTTTTTTTGTTGGAGTGTTTCGACAAACTGGTTTTTGAAGGTGAGGCGGACTTAAAACTTTGGAATTTTTTGACTGACAGGCTTTATCTCTACAACAAATTGGCCGAGGATAGAAACACAGATTGGGCAGAGGTTATAGGAGCGACCAGACGGGGGATATTACAAATCCTTGGGTACGATTTGAGCCAATCTTTGGAGCAGCTCGCTAACTCCAGATTCAATTCGTTACAATTTGCCCATAAGGTGTTAAAATAGAAATACCTTGGATTTTAAAGTAGAAACATTACCAGACAACAAGGTCGCCGAGAAATCACCCGTTGTTCAATCTCCAGAAAAAATAACGGCACCTGTTAATAACAATATCAAGCCTTCTAGCGGGAGGTTCTCTTTTGATTTCTTAAAGAACAAATATCTAATTGGCGGAGTCGGCCTTCTTTTGGTTATTTCAGTGATTTTATTTTTTTTGAAGGCAGGATCCTTTAGTGAAAGTTCAGTGGAGTTGAAAATTGATGCACCGAGCGAAATTAAAAGCGGCGATCTGGAGACCTACAAGGTAACCTTGAATAATAAAAGTCAGGTTGATTTATCGGAAGTAAAAATGACAGCCATTTATCCGACTGATTCGATTGTTAGCAAGGACGGTGACATAATGAAGGTCAATACTGAAAATATTGATCTGGGTACTGTAAATACCAAAACATCTGTAGAAAGGGAATTGACAGCCTATATCGTCGGCGATCGCGGCAATGTTAAAAATTTTAAGATTAGTATTACCTATAAGGCGGGTAAATTGAGTTCAACTTTTCAAAAAGATGTAACCTTGGCCACAACGATTAATACATTGTCAGTACCGATAACTCTCGTAGCTACTCCCACAATAATTGCCGGTCAAACCACAAGTTATCTTTTGGATTATCGTAATCAATCAGATCAAGATTTATCAAATCTACGTTTTCTAGTTAAATATCCAACAGGGTTTACGGCTACTAAATTTTCGCCACAATATACATCTCATATGACAGGGCAGGATTCTTGGGATATAGAAAGTTTAAAACAGGGCGATGGTTCTAGAATTACAATCCAAGGAATATTGAACGGCAAAGAACGTGAAACAAAGACTGTTTCCGTAACTTTACAGAAGAAGATAACAACGCCAAGTGGAGATGTTTATGTTGATTTTGAAAAATCGGAAGCTTCATCGGTTATATCAACTCCTCCTCTTTCTTTGGATGTAAGTGTAAATGATTCATCCGATTATATCGCTCATTTGGGCGATACGCTTCGTTATAAACTGACATTTCATAACAATAGTGGCGCTGACCTGACGGGTCTTACTCTCTCGGCGAACCTTAACGGTAATATGTATGATTTTTCTACTGTTAAGTCAGATGGATTTTTCGATGGGCGATTAAATACAATAACCTGGAATGCTTCAACAACTCCTCTTCTTAATTCTTTGGCCAACGGCCAATCAGGTGTAATCAGTTTTGAGGTTCATTTGAAGCCAAACTTTTCTGGAAGCATGGGAGCAAGCGATTCGTTTATTAAGTCCAGCGCTCACATAGAGACGCCGAATGTTCCAAGTCAATTAGATTTAGACAAACTTTCTGCTGACGATGAACTGGTGACGCGTATATCTACCGCTCCAACATTCGATCAGAAGCTCTTGGTTAAAGATTCAGTTTTTGGTCCGAGCGGGCCATTCCCACCCAAGGTTAATCAAAAGACAACCTTTACAATTCGTTGGAATTTGCTCAATCCTTCTAGCGATGTTACTCAGGCAAAAATAAGTGCCACCTTGGCGCCCGGTGTTGATTGGGAGAATCGAGTTAGGGTAAACGGCACTTTAATACAGCCAACATATAATACCAGGCAGAACAGTGTTGTTTGGGATTTGGGAACTCTTCCTGGTGGCGCCGGCATTAATACTCCTTCTTTTGAAACTTATTTCCAGATTTCAATCACGCCTTCTGTTAATCAGGCGGGTGACAGCGTGCAATTGATGAAGAACGTCAGATTTGATGGTGTTGACAGCTTTACCAAAGAGAAAATTTCTCGTACCATATCCGATATTGGTACATCAAATACTAACGACAGCAATGCTGGCGGCAGTGTACAACAATAATGCCCAAAACATCAGAAAATTTGTTAGACAAGGTAGTCTCGCTTTGCAAGAGGCGAGGCTTTGTTTTTCCAGGCAGTGAGATATATGGCGGTCTCGCCAATAGTTGGGATTTAGGCCATCTAGGCAATGAGCTCTTCAATAATATAGCCAGTCTTTGGTGGAGAAGATTTGTTCAAGAGCGGGATGATATGGTTGGCTTACGCGGGCCTATTATTATGAACCCAAAAGTTTGGGAAGCATCTGGCCATGTCCAGGGTTTCAGCGATCCTCAGGTAGAATGCAAGGTTTGTCATCAAAGATTCAGAGCCGATAAAGAAGAAGACCTTAAAGAACATGCTAAATCACACAAAGGCAAAGACGTTGACTGGACTGAGCCCAAGAATTTTAATTTATTATTTGAGACATTCATTGGCACGGTTGAAGACAGCAAGATGAGGGCATATTTGAGGGGGGAATTGGCGCAGACAATGTTTACCGATTTCAAGATAATACTTGAGACTACTCGCAAGAAATTACCTTTTGGTATCGCTCAAATCGGTAAGGCATTTCGCAACGAGATTACTACTGGGAATTTTATATTCAGAACTAAGGAATTTACGATTGCTGAACTGGAGTATTTTGTGAAACCCGGCGAGGAAGATAAACATTTCGCAGAGTGGGCAGATTTTATGGAGAACTTTTTGATAAATGATCTCGGACTCAAAAAAGAAAAACTTCGCCGTTACGAACATCCTAAAGACAGCCTGGCTCATTATTCGAAGGGCACAATAGATTTTGAATACAAATATCCGTGGGGTTGGGGAGAGTTATGGGGACTGGCTTCCAGAACCGATTTTGATTTAAAAAATCATCAGGGCGCTTCGGGGCAGAATTTGAAATATAAAGATTCAGAGAGTGGTGAAGAATATTTGCCATATGTCGTCGAGCCCACTGGGGGATTAGAAAGAACAATGCTTGCTGTTTTACTGGATGATTATGAAGAAGTAGAAGCAAGAAGCGGAGATGATAACGCGGTTCATGAGAAGGAAGTCATCTTGCGTTTGCCCGCGAGCCTCGCACCATTTAAAGTTGCTGTCTTGCCATTGTCTCGTAAGGAAGAACTTACCAAGCCGGCCTTTGCCACGTACAAAGACTTACAGAAACAATTCATGTGTCAGTATGATGATACTGGATCTATCGGTAAGCGCTATCGTCGGCAAGATGAAATAGGCACGCCCTATTGTGTTACCTTTGATTTCGATTCTGTAAAAGATAATAAAGTTACAGTCAGAGATCGTGACACAATGAAGCAGGATAGGGTAGCGATCGAAGATCTAAAAGATTATTTTTCAGGTAAAATATAGCTATCCGATACCTCAATAAACCCTTGAAAATAAGGGTTTTTAGGCCTTTGTATCGGTATTGACAAACTGTATCTAAAATGGTATAATTAGAGTATAAGGCTGATTTATTCGGCCTTCAAAGGAGCTCCTTAACAATGATGTCTATGCTTCTGTTCATTGTCAGTATGTTGGCCGGCCTATGGATAGGTTCGGCTATAAACAAATCGACGCCGGTTTCCTCCCCAGCGTCCCAGCCCAAACGCTTCGGTCTCAAGCAGGCCGAGTCGGTCGCTGCTCAACTTGGCGGTCTGAATCCGTCACAGGCCTTGGCCGCAAAAGTAGCGGCAGTGGTCTGCGAAATGGAATTCACCGTTGAGGCGGACATCAATGCTGAGCGAGAGGAACTTGCGCGGCGTTCTACTGCCGAGCGGGCAACGATCGCTCGAGCCGAGCAGCAGATCGAAGCGGCTCGAGCTCAGATCCGAGAACTTGTTGGACGGGACGGCGAAGTTGCCGGCCTTCTCAACGCCTTCACGGCCAAGAGCTAGAGACCGCAGAAGTTGTACCCCCCCCCGTTGCCTTAAGTGGTGACGGGGGGTGTTTTATTTTGACTAAAACCAATTAATTATGTATAGTATTGCGAATGGTTTTTTAATAATTTGTAAAGGAAATTAGATGGATAGGGAATCCGTTTTAAAGGGTCTAGAAGTCATGACTGCTGCTTTGGCTAAGCGGAAACTTGAGCCAGCATATGATGCGCTTTGGCAGACAGAGTTAGGCCAAAGATTAAATTCTTTGGGTGCTAAGCAGAAGAGAGGCGTAGAGTTCTTGGCATATTTACTTTTAGCGTTTCTGGATCAGAAGATCCAAACAGATAGCCATTTGGGCGGTATGTTAAAGGAAATCGGAACTGATTTCGTGCCGGAAATGACCAGGCGGCTGATTAATGGCAAAAACTTGAGACAGCATCTTGCGAGCACTGCCAAAGACAATGCAGAGAAGGATTTGCTACTTCTATTGGCAGAGCTTGATGATGAACAATTATCAAACCTTGTTCTCTGTTTATCTAGGGTTCCTAATCAAAGACGCCCGGCTTTTTTGAACATAATTTTGGGCATGACCCCAGATGAATTTAAAAAGCTAGGTTGTTCTGGTCCTGGTAGACTTGATACTTTTTTCAGAATTGTAGAAGATCTTTTCCTGGAAGAACCCGAAGGAAAATCGAACAGGAAGGGTGCGATAAAAGAGGGGATAGAAACGGTCGAGGATAAGCTAGATAGAGGCACAAAAATCCTAAGATCTTGGAGAATGAGAAAGGAGGCCGCGCGTGTTTAAAAAGTTGATCGAGTTTTTTTCTGAATTGGCTTTGGCTGGCTATGAGTTTACTTATAGTACAGTCAGCTCTTATTTGTCTTTTTTGAAGTCTGCCGGTATCTGGTCACTATTTACTTCGATTGGACTGAGTATATTAATTGCGGTTGGCGTGATTGCCGACATCCCTTGGTTGTATAAATTTGCAGGAGACTCGGTAATTATAATCGGTTGCTTGTTTTTTACTCTTACTTTGCCTTTGGGATTTGTTGTCGCTCAGGTGTATCAGGAAGTTGCCTCATTTAGAAGGGCGATCGAAATGTATGCCGGGGCAATATTTTTTATTCTCTCATTTGCTGTTTTGTTTCATCTCGTGCCCATTTGGAAATATCCTGAAGCACTTTTCTTGTCGGTTATGGTTATTGTAAGTTTAACGGCGGCATATTTTGCTTTCGGATATAAAGTTAGCGCAAAACTTACACTTATAAGAAACTGGCTTATTCTTGGTGCTACTGTTCTCTCGTGTCTGTTGCCGGTTTTGCCAAAGATTGCCGAGGCGAAGATGTTAGAGTTTAACGAATCGCTTTCGACTAATTTTCTTGGGCCGGAAGAAGTTACCTATAGCCCAAACATGACTTTCTTTAATTCCACTGATAGCAGACCTGTGATTTGGTTTGACGCCAGACCGGATGGAACATACAAGCTTTATAATCGTCCGGGTTATGACAAGACAACGGGCAATAAATTAAAGCCCATAAACAATAGTGTTATTAAAATACTCGAAGAGGGTTATAAAAAAGAAAAAGCTGAAGTTAAAAAAGTTGTGACACCTGCTGTAAAACAAGACGCGGTTTTCAAAGAAAGTGAAAAACCCATCAGTAAGATTGTTTCGGAACCTGCGCCATATAGTTTACAGTCGGTTCAAGTAAAACCTCGACCCGTCAGTTCCTACGTGGTACCCAATATTGTTATAGGAGAATCACTTTCTGAAAAGAGTCTTGGAAGTGGTGCCATCTCAATCCCTGTCGGCACTGAAATAACCGCAAGAAGTATATCTTACATAAGAAATAGTGAGATTAGACCAGGAATTTATTTGCAGGTTATTTTAGAGAACCCAATTGTTTCAAATGGCATTACAGTCTGCGGCAAATATTCTGAAGCAAAGGCTATGATTTCGCGCGTTAGTTATGACAGTGTTAATTTACAACTATCCGAGATAACTACTGTAAATTCTAGGAAATTTTCAGTCAACACCTACCCCCTTGAATTAAAGACCGGGTTGATTAAAAGAGCCGGAATTAATTCCGAGATTGTTATCGGCTCAAGTAATTCCTCGGCAGGTGTTACAAGAGGCCTGGAAATAAAGCCAGATTTTATATTTAATTTCCGCCTTTCGGAAGCAGTCCAAATTCAACAAAACAACCCTTAGATTTACTGAGGGTTTTTAATTTTTGGACTCAGGTAACTTTACATGTTATTTTTAATACATGAATAAAACATCCAATAAGCCATACGACTCTTTTGTTTATTCCGACGGCTTGAGATTGCTTACTATTCCAATGGTTCATACTAAGAGCGTCACCGTTTTGGTTATGGTGGCAACAGGTTCTAGATATGAAACCAAGGAAATAAATGGCATCTCTCATTTTTTAGAACACATGATGTTCAAGGGAACAACCAAAAGGCCTGGTTATTTGGATATCTCACAGGAACTGGATTCTTTAGGCGCAGAATATAATGCCTTTACTTCGAAGGAATATACCGGGTATTACGTTAAATGCGCAGCGGATAAGTTGGACGTTGCTTTAGATGTCATCTCTGATATTTTTCAGAACTCAAAGTTTGATGAAAAAGAAATGAACAAAGAGCGGGGTCCGATTAAAGAGGAAATAAATATGAACTTCGATGAGCCCTCGAGACATATTTGGGATTTGTTCGCCGAGGTTATGTACGGAGATCAACCATTGGGTTGGGATATAGCGGGCACCAAGGAAATAATTGACGGTATGCGTCATGCAGATTTGGTGGAATATTTTAATACTCACTATTTTGCGAAAAATACTGTCGTAACAGTTGCGGGCAATGTTGATGTTTCCGAGGTAAAAGAAAAAGTAAAAAAATATTTTAACAATATTAGAGAAAACACCAGACTGGAGCCAATCCCAGTTAAGATAGAACAAAAGGAACCCCAACTAAAAATAGAGTATAAAAAAACAGATCAGACACATGTTGCTATCGGATTTCACGCCTATAGCCGGTTTGATCCTCGTTATGAAGCTTTGCAATTGTTAGCAATTATACTTGGCGGTGGAATGAGTTCTAGACTTTTTGTTGAGGTCAGGGAGAAGAGGGGGCTCGCCTATAGAATAAGAAGTGGCGCCAGTACTTACAATGAGACGGGTGATTTTATAACATATGTCGGTTTAAATAGCAGTAATCTGTTGGAAGGAATCAAGGTTATATTAGAAGAACATAAGAAGTTAATAAAGGATTTAGTAACAGAACAGGAGTTAACCAGAGTGAAGGACCACATAAGGGGATCGTTTGTTATCGGTCTCGAGCAATCTGACGATTTGGCTTCTTTTTATGGAGAACAAGAACTTTTGGAGAACAAAATAGAAACACCAGAAGACAGGTTGAAAAAAATAACCGCAGTAACTCGGGAAGATATATTGAAAGTTGCACAAGATGTTTTCAGACCGGAAAAACTTAACGCTGTCATAATAGGCCCTCTTGAGGGGGATAACTCAGGGATTAAAGAAATCCTAAATAAGTGGTAAAATAAGTTAATTATATAGAAATAAAAAACTCTTGAGCGAACACCAAACTATAGATATTCATACGTCAGCAATACTAAAGGTGATTTTTATCATCCTCGCTTTGTTCTTCCTTTATTTAGTTAAGGACGTGATTATAATTTTATTTTTGGCGATTATAATCGCCTCAGCTGTTGGACCTTTTGCTAATTGGCTTGAAGAGAAAAAGATACCTCGTTTGTTGGGTGTATTGCTTTTGTACCTAGCATTTTTCGGACTTATAATTTTCTTCTTCTCTCTCATAGTGCCTTTTTTGGCCTCAGAGTTAGGCCAACTTACCCAAGCATTACCGAAGTTTGTTTCTAGTCTTTCCGGCGCATTGGATAAAGCCCAGCAAACAACCTCAAGCAGATATTTTGATTTCTTTAGTGAGATACAGAATCTGTTGGATAGCTTTTCCCAATTTTTACAAGTTTATTCTCAGTCAGCCTTTAACTTAATTATAAATATCTTTGGAGGAGTTGTATCATTTTTTGCGATTATAGTAATATCTTTTTATTTGTCTGTTATGAGAAGGGGTATTATAGGTTTTTTGAGTTCAATTTTACCCGAGAAATATGAAGAATATGTTGTCAGTTTGTGGAAGAGGGCAGAATATAAAGTCGGGCGTTGGTTACAGGGCCAGTTATTGATGGCATTGTCTGTCGGTTTGATCGTTTTTGTCGGACTCTCGTTGTTGCATGTAAAATACGCTCTCTTGCTCGGTGTATTGGCAATGGTTTTAGAAATCGTTCCGGTTGTCGGGCCGGTTATATCGGCGATACCGGGAGTTATATTCGCTTTTTTGCAGTCTCCAGCTATGGGAGTTTGGATACTTGTTTTTTATGTTGTTGTTCAGCAAATCGAGAGTCAAATATTCGCTCCGTTGATATTGGGCAAAACTTTGGGTCTTAATCCGGTTACTGTAATAGTCTCGTTACTTATTGGAGGTAAAATTGCTGGCTTATTGGGCATACTGTTATCCGTTCCGGTGGCTGTAGTAATTGTTGAGATTTTGGATGATGTAGCTAGGCACAAAGAGAACCGAAAAACTGTTGTGATAGAATAAAAAATAAATATGTTTGAAAAAATTTTCAAATTCAGCAGAAAGGAAAAAGACCTTAGAAGTAGGGTTGTTAGCGCTTTGAGAGAGTCTCGTAAAGATGGTCTCCTGGGCCCTGAAGCAAAAGGGCTTTTAGAGCAGTGGCTTATAGAGGAAGAGAGTAGGGTTCCAAATACACCCGAGGGTTCAATAGGCCTTAACTTGAAAAGGGCCAAGCTTTATAAAGACGCGGGTTATTTGGAGGAGGCTCTTGAAAACGCTCTTGCTGCCGAAGAGCAAGCGAGATATTTAGATAATCCGAACATAGATAGGGCGGTTAAAGCCATGGTTAGTGCGCTGTAGTAGTTTTACTAGATTTTATCACTTTTTTGGTGTAATATTAGAACAGTCCTTATGTAAAATGGGACTGTTTTTAAATCTTACGATTTAAATATATGCCAAAGAAGTTTTATATAACAACAGCCATTCCTTATCCAAATGGGCAACCCCACATAGGTTTTGGTTTGGAGATTATTCAGGCGGATGTCCTTGCCCGTTATCATAGAATTTTGGGTGATGATGTTTGGTTTTTAACCGGTGTTGATGAGCACGGCTTAAAGGTTTATAGAACGGCAAAAGAAGAAGGAATAAGTTTTCAAGAATATGTTGATAGAAATTCAGCTGGTTTTGCCAAGCTGAAAGAAACATTAGATATCTCATATGATGACTTTATTAGGACCACTGATAAGGTTAGGCATTGGCCAGGAGCTCAAAAACTTTGGCAGGCCACTTCTGAGGATATTTATACAAAAGAGTATGAGGGTTTGTATTGTGTCGGTTGCGAGGCCTTTATAAATAAAAAAGATCTCATAAATGGAGAATGTTCTGAACACCACACGACTCCAGAGGTGGTAAAGGAAAAAAATTATTTTTTCAAACTTACAAAATACAAGAAAGAAATCAGCCGGCTCATATCATCAGGAGAGTTAAAGATTGTGCCAGAAAATAGAACAACCGAGGTTTTAAATATTCTCAAAGATGCAGAAGATTTTAGCGTTTCAAGACCTGTGGAAAAAATAAGCTGGGGTATTCCGGTTACTGGAGATCAGACTCAAGTGCAATATGTTTGGTTTGATGCTTTGGCCAATTATATTACTGCTATTGGATATGCAGACGATAGCTCTGATTTCAAAAAACTTTGGCCAGCGGATGCCCATCTAATTGGCAAGGGCATTCTTAGGTTCCACGCTATATATTGGCCGGCAATGCTTTTATCTGCTGGGTTGGCGTTACCCAAGGCTATCTATATTCACGGTTATGTTTCTATAGATGGTGAAAAAATAAGCAAATCCTTGGGCAATGTTATTTCTCCAAGTGATGTCTCATCAAAATACGGGATAGATCCTTTGAGATATTATCTTCTAAGAGAGATACCCTCATCTGAGGACGGAGATTTTTCTTATAAGAAACTCGAGGATAGATATAACGGTGACTTAGCGAATAACCTCGGTAATTTAATTAGTAGAGTCGCCAAACTCATAGAAACTAAGTTAGAAGGAGAACTCAATTTTGAGGAAAAGTTTTTGGATAAAGACTTAGAAAATAAGTTCGAAGGTATAGAAAAAGATTATCACAAGCTTATTGGCGAGTTTAAGCTTCATGAGGCCATAACAAAAGTTTGGGAGATTTTTACTTTTGCTAATTCATATATTGATGAGAAAAAACCCTGGGCCGATGTTGTTGATCACCCAGATCACTTTCTTAAAACTATAACCAGTCTGTTTTATTTGATATTAAAATCTGCTGTGTTGCTTAAACCTTTTCTTCCCGGAACGGCTGATAAGATTTTGAACACATTCGGCGGGGCGGAATACTATAAATCACCTGTTGGCCGTAAATTCATTGTTACTAGGGCCGAAGTATTGTTTCCAAGATTAAAATGAATATCATAGACTCGCATTGTCACCCACAGTCAGAGCAGTACGATTCAGATAGAGAAGAATTGATAAAACGAACTCTTGATGGGGGAGTGCGGATGATTTGCGTTGGTACTGATTTGGAGATGTCAGAAAAGGCAATTGAGTTAGCACAAAAGTATGATGGTATTTGGGCAACAGTTGGGCTGCATCCAAATGACAATTTGAACGAAAATTTTGATGGAGTGGTTTATGGTAAATTATTAAAACACGACAAGGTTGTTGCTATGGGGGAAATTGGGCTGGATTATTATAGAACTGCCGAAATAGAAGACCAGAAAACCCAAAAAGATAGGTTTGTCAGACAGCTAGATTTAGCAAAGGAATTATCTAAGCCACTTGTCTTGCATTGCCGTGATTCAAAAGCCGGTAGTACCGGCAAGGCATATCCTCAAATGGCTGATATTCTCAGGAATGGTTATGCAGAAAATGGCGGCGTGGTGCACTCATATACCGGCAGTTTGGAAGAAGCCAAGGAGTTCCTCAATCTAGGTTTGTATCTCGGTTTTAACGGAATCGTGACTTTTGCAAAACAATATGATGAAATAGTTAGGTACACTCCGCTTGACCGGATACTTCTAGAAACCGACTCTCCGTATCTAACGCCACAGCCATATCGTGGTAAACGCAATGAACCCGCTTATGTATTAGAGGTTGCCAAAAAATTAGCGGAAATTAAGGGGATTAAAATTGAGGAGGTAGCCAGACAGACAGAAGAAAATACCATAAAATTATTTTCCTTGTGATATATGATTTCGGAAAACAAAAAATCAGGTGGTCTTGCAACGAAAGAGGCTCGCAGTAAGAAACTTGCGTATACTCCTGAATTCCGGGCTGAGTTATTTGCAAATCCGGGGGTAATAAAAACTTTTTTGGAATTAGAAAAAAGGATGCTTCATGAAAGAAAAAAGACACTAACGAATGTAGAGATGACCTTGGAGGATGTTAAAAAGGGTGAGACAGCCTCGGCTGATTATTATAAAGTCAGCATAGGCGGGAGATACTATTTTGTTAAAAAGGTTTATCAATATTTTAAAGGCGGTGGTTTTGGAGAGATCATGAGTGCCAAGACCGCGACAGATATACTAAAGCAAAATAATATAGATTGGGCAGAGGTGGTGGATTTTAAATTGGGTTATGAGAAAGATGGAATCAGGTATTTTGTTTCTGTTTGGGACGAGCGTTTAAAAACAGAGCTGGTAGAGTATATAGGACAAATGGATCAAACAAATCCAGAAGAGGCCGCAAGGCTTAGGACAAGATATGATTTGCTGCAGAAGGCGTTGTCAGATTTTTGGGATCTATACGCTACGAATATGTCTTATGATCCAGTTTCGGATAAAATTATACTTTATGATCTTTATGAACGAAAATATTTGAAAAAATAATGAAATATACTCCATCAAAAATAGAAAAGAAGTGGCAGAAATATTGGGAAACGAAGAAACTTTATGTTACTCCTGACAGAGAAAAAGAGAAAGAAAATTTCTATTTTTTGGTTGAGTTCCCATATCCCTCCGGGAATCTTCATATAGGGCACTGGTATGCTTTTTCCGTGCCTGATATAGCAGTACGCTATTGGCGCATGAGGGGTAAGAACGTGCTCTATCCGATTGGTTTTGACGCGTTTGGATTGCCCGCTGAGAACGCCGCCATCAAAAACGATCTGCAGCCAAGTGATTGGACCAAGAAGAATATAGACTACATGAGCAAGCAATTAAAGAGCATGGGTGCTGCTTTTGATTGGACAAGGGTGGTTTCAACAATAGACCCGGAATATTATAAATGGACGCAATGGATTTTTCTTCAATTTTATAAGAAGGGCTTGGCTTATCGTGCCAAGACTCTAGTTAATTGGTGTCCCAAAGACAAGACAGTGCTGGCAAATGAGCAAGTTGTAAATGGTTGTTGCGACCGTTGTGGTAGCGAAGTTATACAAAAAGAACTTTCGCAGTGGATGTATAAGATCACCGATTATGCTGATCGTCTTATCGCTGGTCTGGATGATGTAGACTGGCCAGAAGTCACCAAAACTGCGCAGCGTAATTGGATAGGTCGTTCAAGCGGTGCTGAGATAGATTTCTTACTTCCTAATTCAAAAGAAACGATTAAAGTTTTTACAACGAGAGCAGATACGCTTTTTGGTGCGACTTATGTTGTGCTTGCACCAGAGCATACTTTGGTGACCAAAATTACAAAAGATACTCACCTTGATCAAGTTTCTAAATATATTGAGTCTGTTAAGAAGAAGACAGAATTAGAGCGCACTAGTTTAGAAAAAGAAAAAACCGGTGTATTTACCGGCACTTATGCAGTTAATCCGATTAATAATGAGAAGTTGCCAATTTGGATCGCAGATTATGTCGTTGGTTGGTATGGAACTGGGGCGGTTATGGCAGTACCTGCTCATGATGAAAGAGATTTCGCATTTGCAAAGAAGTACGGTATATCACCAAGGTTTGTTTTAAAAGAGAACAAAAATTCAGATGAGCCAGAGGAGAAAGGTCTTACAAGGTGTTTTAGCGGAGAAGGGTTTTTATATAATTCTGGAAAATTTGATGGTTTACACTCCAGGCAAGCCAGGGAAGAGATAGTAACAGAATTAGAAAAAAATAAACTGGCGCATACAAAAATAAATTACAAACTCCATGATTGGGTAATATCCCGCCAGCGTTATTGGGGCGTGCCGATACCTATGGTGCATTGTTCAAGTTGTGGCTATCAGCCGATTCCAGAAAAAGACTTGCCAGTTAAGTTGCCTAAACTCGAGGATTATAAACCATCATCTGACGGGCGTTCACCGTTGGCGAAGGCAGGGGCGTGGCTAAAAATTAAATGCCCCAACTGCAATAAGGTGGGGGAGAGGGAAACGGACACAATGGATACTTTCGTTGATTCTTCTTGGTATTTCTTGCGTTATACAGATCCAAAAAATAAAAAAATTTTTGCAAGCAAGGAAAAGATGAAAGAATGGCTGCCAGTCGATTTGTATTCTGGCGGAGCGGAACATAACACGATGCATTTGCTTTATTCTAGATTTTTCACAAAAGCGATGTATGACATCGGATTACTGGATTTCGAGGAACCTTTTAGTGTTCGCAAGAACCATGGAGTAATTTTGGGGCCTGATAGCCAAAAAATGTCCAAATCTAGAGGCAATGTTATCGATCCGGATGATTTGGTAAAAGAATTTGGTGCGGATTCCATAAGAATGTATTTGGCATTTATGGGGCCTTATGAGCAGGGTGGCCCATGGAGTCCCGGCGGGATAGTAGGTATTTCTAGATTTTTGAATAGAGTCTGGAGCCTGTTTTATAGGACAGAGGAAAAGAAAATGAAGTTTCCTGAGGAAAAATTGAAGGTACTGCACCGTGCGATTAAAAAAATAGGCGAAGACATATCCGTTTTAAAATTTAATACTGGCGTCAGCGAATTGATGAAACTTTTGAATGAAATTGAACCGTTCCATTTAGCAAAAGATGAACAGGAAATTTTGCTCAGGTTGTTGGCCCCATTCGCACCTCACATGAGTGAAGAGATTTGGCAGAATAAGCTGGGCCACAAAAAATCTATTCACATTGAAAAATGGCCAGAGTATGACGAACAACTTATCGCGGAAGATATTGTCAGCATGGTGGTTCAAATTAATGGAAGGACAAGGACTGTTTTGAGTTTGCCTGCTGGTATGGAAGAGGAGGAGGTTCGCAGGGCCATTTTGTCGGACCCGAAGGTTAAGAGTTATATAGGAGATGCTAAAATAAAAAATTTATTTTTTGTTAAAAATAGACTTATCAATTTGATAGTATAAAAAAGATGCATAGCCAGAGGCCATGCATCTTCGGGTGTTTATAGTCTAAATATTTTGTAACCTCTGAGTTTTATCTCGGAGGTCCACGCTTGTGAATTATTTGTATAACCATTGCAAGTTAAGACGATTGTTTTGTGATTGGGTTGCGGTGCAACCCGGAGCCTTGCATAACCGTCTTATTATTTAGAAAAACGGCCAGGTGTTGTATTCAGATTTACGGCCTCGATATTAAATAAATGCAGGTAAATGAACCAAGAAAATTCGAAGATATTGTGAATGACTACCAGAGAGACTTGGTAAATTTTCATTACCGCTTTGTTAATAATAGAATGGAGGCCGAGGATTTAGCCCAGGAGACGTTTATAAAGGCTTACAAGAAATTCCATACTTTAAATGAGCCTAATAAATTAAAGAGCTGGCTATTCAGTATCGCTAGAAATACTGTTATAGATTTTTTTAGAAGAAACAAAAATAAGCCGTTTGCTCTTGATACAACTATTTTAGAAAATATCCCGGAGACCACAGCCGTTGATTATCAGGACAAGGTTGCGAATCTAGAAGTTTCAAAGGAACTTGATAAATGCATAGAGCAATTAGTAAAAGAGGACAGGGCAATTATAAAACTTCTTTATTATGATGGATTTTCATATAAAGAAATATGTGAGCTTTTGAATATCAATCAAAATACATTAAAAAGTCGGCTTCATAGAGCGAGAAAAATATTGCTTACGGCGATACGTGACAGTGTAGTTCTTGCAGAAACCGTTTTAGAATATGAATAATTTAGAAGAAGAAAAATTAGATGATTTAATCAGAGCAAAGATAGGTGTTTTAGCTAAGACCCGTTATTTGATTGAACCATCAGCCGGTTTTACCGGCAAGGTAATGGCTAGAATTAACCATATAAACAGAAAGCGCCGTTGGGCAGGTTATTTGTTGACCGTTTTCATTTCGATGGCGCCACTTGCAATTAGGGAAATCTGGATGTTAATGCGTGGCAATTATTTTTCTGTTTCTTCTTGGCCTATGGGCAGGTTTATAGTTGAGATGTATAGATTTTTCGTTTCTCCGGCGGCTTTATATGTCTTGTTTACTTTGGGAGTTTTGGCTTTTATTTTGCGAGCCAATAAGCTTCGTCGTAATCTAAACTACGATTTTATAAAAATAGCTTAGTAAAATAAATTAAATAAAAATGGGCCCGGTTTAAAATCCGGGCCATTTTTATTTGAGATATTTGATTGACTAAGACAAGTTTGTGCGCCATAATCCACGCAAGAAGTTGCCATATTATAATGAAAATAATATCTCTAGATTTGAATAAAGATTACACGCCAGTTTTACTGGAGGCTTTGCATGTTTTGAAGCACGGCGGGTCAATTGTTTATCCGACGGATACTGTTTATGGTTTGGGTGCCAATGCTTGTGAATATAGTTCCGTTGATCTAATTTTTAGGATTAAAAAGAGACCGATGACAAAACCCCTGCCTATAATTGCAAAAAATATGAAATGGGTCAGAGAGCTTGCTTTTGTGCCACCCAAGCTTGAGAAAAAATTGGAGACAATATGGCCGGGGGCGACAACAATAGTATTGCCCAAGAAAAAAATATTGCCGGCAATATTGACTTCGGATGGACCAAATGTTGGTATAAGAATACCCGACTTTGCTTTTACAGATAAACTTCTTGGCAAATTTGGTTATCCTTTAACATCCACGATGGCTAATTTGTTAGGAGAAGATGCCGCCGGTGATATAAATAGCATTATTGAATCATTTCGTGGCCAAATCTGGAAACCAGATTTGATATTGGATGCTGGCAAATTACCTCAATCAAAACCATCGACTCTTTTGGATCTTTCCAAGATAAGACCCAAGATTCTAAGAGTCGGGCCCTCAAAACCGGAGCAAATAATGAAGATTTTAGATATCACTTAAATTGAAGGAAGGCACTTATTGTTATATCCTTATTTTATGATTATAGACGGTAAAAAAATTGCAGAGAAGCATTGGGTAGAGCTTGCCGAGAGGGTAAAAAAATTACAAAAATCTCCTAAACTTGCGGCTGTTTTAGTTGGTGATATTGGATCTTCAAAAAAATTTTTAGAACTCAAAAAAACCGCTGCTGAAAAAATAGGAATAAATTGTAAGATTTATGAATTCGCGGGAGATATAACAACTCAAAATCTAAGAAAAGAGATTGTTAAAATATCAAAGGTGAGTACTAATGACGCGGTTATTGTTGAATTGCCGTTACCATCACAGATAAATAAACAATATATTTTAAATGCTATACCCCAAGACAAGGACGTGGATGTTTTGTCCGAAAAATCACAGGGTTCTTTTTGGGCGGGCAGGTCTGCTATCTATACACCAGCAGTTGAGGCATTGAATATTATTTTTGAGGATTATTCTATAAATCTCAAAGGAAAGAATTGTGTCATTTTTGGCTATGGTCTCCTTGTGGGCAAACCTATAAGCCATTGGTTGTCAGAGAGGGGAGCAACGGTAAGTGTTATCAACGAATTTACAATTAACCCTGTTGATATTTCCCGAAAAGCGGACATTATAATTTCTGGAGTAGGTAAGGCGAATTTGGTAAAATCAGATATGGTAAAAGATGAAGTCGTTGTCATCGACTTTGGTTATGAAAATTCAATGGGCAAGATGGTGGGGGATGTTGATTTCGGTAATGTCAGCAAAAAGGCTTCTTTAATAACTCCGGTTCCCGGAGGGATCGGACCCTTAGTTGTTTTGTCTGTATTTAAAAATCTAGTAAAAATGATTGAAATAAAAAATGAACGCTAAAATCTTTTGGTTGTTAAACAATTTGAGCGGGAAGAATATCTGGCTCGACAGGCTTATCGTTTTTTTGGCTGCTTACTCCGGATATGTTTTGCTTGCTGTCCTGGTTTATATTTGGTTTTTTAGAAAAGAAAATGGCGGCAGGTGGATTGTTTTTCTTTCGTTATTATCGGCTGCTATTTCCAGAGGATTAATAACGACCTTGATTAGACTGTTTTATCATCATCCAAGACCCTTCCTGGTTTTTTCGGACGCCAGAACTTTGTTAAGTGAAAGTGGCTATTCATTCCCTTCTGGGCATGCTTCTTTCTATTTCGCCATATCTATTGTGGTTTATTATTTCAATAAAAAATTAGGAAGTGTTTTTTTGGCCACTTCCTTGCTCATGGGTATCGCTAGGGTTTGCGCCGGGGTTCATTGGCCGGTTGATATTGTCGGGGGTGCCATTTTGGGAATAGCAGTTGGCTTTTTGGTTTGTAAAATACGGCCGACCAAGAATATTTCTATCTAGCGCAGCAATTAAAAACCCCTTGAGGGGTTAATTAGGATCTCTTCTTTTGAGAGTAGGCCTGTCGTCTTTTTTATCTTCGTCTTTGTTTTTATCTTTTGAATCATCTTTAGAATCTGATGCAGTGGCCGTGCGTCTTAGCGTTGGTTTGCTGGGATCGTTGGCAGTGCCCTTATTTTTTCTGTTGTATAATATTTCTAATCTTGCTTTTACATCATCGAATTCAGATGTAGTTACTATATGTTCGTCCCTTGCAGGTAGTTTTGCTATTTCTTCTTGAGTTTTTTTAATTCTGTCTGGTGTTTGTGGGTGAGAACTAAAAAGTTTAGATAAACTTCCGGCCCTTCTTTTTTCCTTTGCCTGTATTCTTTCAAAGAAGGTCGTAAAGGAAGTCGGATCATAGCCGGTTTTATACATATATTTTAATCCTAATTCGTCAGCTTCTCTTTCAAATCCTCTGGAAAATTTCAAAAAACTCATTGGGATTAACAAGCCAGATGCTTGATAAGCGATGTAGGGACCTACCCCAGGCACGAAAATTAAGCCAAGGCGGGCCAGATTCATAATCTCGCCTCTAGTTGCACCACGTGTTCCATGCCTTGCCGCCACATGGGCAATTTCGTGAGCCATTACTCCGGCGAGTTCGGATTCGTCTTCTGCTTCAAAAAGTACGCCAGTGTTTACATAGAAGAAACCGCCGGGCAGAGCAAACGCGTTTATTTCATCAGAATCTATGACTTTTATGGTAAAGGGAACTTTGGCATCAGAATTTCTTACCAAATTCTGCCCAACCCTGTTTACAAATTCAGTTATGACAGGATCGCTCAGTATTTTAGACTGGCTTTCTACTTGTTGTGCCATTGCTTTTCCTATAGCTATTTCCTTTTCAATTGAATACCAATTAATTCCTTTTCCAACTTCTTTTTCTTTTTTTTCTTCTTCCTGTTGTTTTTTATCTTTTTTAGAATCATTCTCTGTTTGGGCTGTGGGATCTTGGCTGTGAAGCGGCCCGGATATAGTCGGGGCAAACATAAGGCAGGGGAGTAACATAAAAGTAAAAAATTGTCTTGAGTCGAACATTTATCACCTCATTTCAAAGACCTCATCAAAGTATAGATTTTGTGGTGATTTGTGTCAAAAAAATAATCGCCGGCTGGCGATTATTTTAAGTTTATTTTAATTGATCCGAAATGAGTTGGTTGTGGATGATGAGGGTCAAATACTTTTGGAATCCATGCAAATATGGGAGTGAATAAGGCCGGTAGAAATACCATGAGTATATAGTGATAAAATTTTGGCTTTTTTGCACCACGTTCTTCGGCTGTCGGTATGCAATATGCGGGAAGAAAAATCATTAAACCGTAAACAAATATCCATGTTCCAAATTCTAAAATGTGTTGGGCGCCGCCATATGACATTTCTGCAAATACGCCAGTGATTCCAAAAATGAGAAAAACTGAGAAAGCTTTGAAGTCGTATCTTTTCAGTGCCAAAGACCAGAATAAAAAAGCTCCCAGGAAATTTATTACACTGTGAAAGAAAATGACATCAAAAAAATTTGTTGAAGCGGTTATATATACCTGGCCGATCTTTTGACCAAAAACGGGCGCCAGATTCGTCATGAAAGTAGTAATGACCTCCTCGAGCATGGAAAGTAGGGTTACAAAAATAAAAAACTTAAGTTGCCATGGTAATTTTATTCGCAAAACGACACCTCTTATTTTATCGCGGAATTTATACATCAAGCCCCCGCAAATTATCACCCAAAGGATTATTAATCCCCATACCATTCCCATGACTGCAAGCATTGCCGGATTCCCTAATGAAAATAGGGTTACTGCAAAATTAGAAAGCAGAAGCCAAGAGCCAAGTAGAATTATGAATATTTTTTTAGCCTTATCCATTTAATATAAATATTAGCAAATATCGTGCTTCAAGTTAGCACGATTTGTGAATTTCCTTTCTGGTGCCCAGGGCGAGACTCGAACTCGCAAGCCCTTGCGGGCGGAGGATTTTAAGTCCTCTGCGTATACCATTCCGCCACCTGGGCATAATATCTCGGCATAGCCTCGATCAAAAAATCATTCCAGGTGGCGGCCAGAACAACTTTTTGTTGTTCGTGAAATGTTGTCCTGCATCACATTTCACCCACCTGGGCATGGTAGAATCCTAGCTTATTTTTTTGTTTTTTTCAAAGCCCAATTTATAGATAATGCTAAAGAATCAAACGTGCCGGCATCTGACCAAAATCCTTTAACAAATTCTGCCTGCATCTGATTCTTGACTATATAGGCGTTGTTAACATCTGTTATTTCTAATTCGCCTCGGCCAGATGGTTTGAGTTTTTTGACTATCTTAAAGACGTTTGCATCATATTGATAGAGTCCGGTTACTGCATATGGGCTTGGTGCTTGTTTGGGCTTTTCAAGTATTTTGGAGACTTTTTTATTTTTGATTATAGCAACACCAAAACGTTCCGGATCATTAACTTCTTTAAGAAATATTCTCGCGCCTTTTCTAAAGTTTTTGACAGCTTTGTTTATATTATCTTCAAAAATATTGTCACCCAAGATTACGGTTATTGGCTTGCTGTCCGCGAAGTCTTCTGCCAGAAGTAACGCTTGAGCAATACCACCCGCCTCATCTTGCACTTTGTAAGAGAATTTGGCACCGTAGTCTTTGCCAGAACCAAGGTATTCAATGAAGTCACCCGCATGATCACGGCCCGAGACAATCAAAATTTCTTTGATGCCAGATTTTAAAAGTGTTTGCAGAGGATATTCAATCATTGCTCGATTGAATATCGGTAGGAGGTGTTTGTTGGTTAGTTGTGTTAGGGGTAGCAAGCGAGTGCCTTTGCCACCAGCAAGAATTATGCCCTTAGTCATATCGAAGTTAGAGATTATTTTGAGGCGCAGACGGGAATCGAACCCGTGCATCGCGGTTTTGCAGACCGCAGCGTTTCCACTTCGCCACTGCGCCGGTTAAATTTATTTTACAACCTTTTCTATTAGTTCCTCAATCCTGTTGGCCCTCTCTTCTGTTTGGTCTATTTCAAACCTTATTTTAGGTACCGGCCTCATTATCAATCTTTTATTCAATGATTGCTGAATATGGTAAATATCTTTTTTGATTTTTTCCAATACTTCCTTTGCTTTTAATAACGGGAAAACCGAAATCTTAATGGTTGCATGTTCTAGTGTGGGGGATATGGAGGCGCCCGTTACTGTTATCAAGGCATCTTCTTCTATTTCGGTTAATAAAATTTTGCCTACTTCATCTCGTAACAGATCGTTTATTTTTTTAAGACGTTCAGACATGTTTAGATAGATCTCTTATTTCTTTCTTCTTGGTAGACATCCAAAACATCACCCTCGCGGATTAATTGTATGGGGGTTGGTTGAGATGGAAAATCAAAGCGTATTCCAGCTTCAAGCCCTTCTGCTACTTCGGTTACATCTGCTTTGTTGTGTTGAAGCTGACCCATTTTGCCAGTACCCACGACATTACCGCCACGCAGTACATCTAACATCGCACCGCGCACTAATTTGCCTTGAGTTACTTTGCCGCCGACTATCTGCGATTTGCCAGAAGTTTTGAAAGTTGCCAAAATTTTCAGTTTGCCAAGGGGAATCCTCTTTATTTCAGGATCTAGCAAGTCAGACATAATGGAGCGAACTAATTCAACCATCTCATATATTATCTCAAATGTTTGTAGTTTTATTTTTTCCCTTTCTGCTGTTTGTTTGGCTGAACCGTCCACGCCGACATGGAATCCAAGAACTGCCGCGCCAGTTGCCCTGGCGTTTTTAATGTCATTATCATTTACGTCGCCGACGCCAAAGCCTACAACGTTGTATGCGACTTCTTCAGAGCGGATTGTTCTGAGGGTTTGGTCTATCGCTTCTAACGAACTTTGAACATCTGCTTTGATTATTAGGTTGGCAGTTTTTTTATTTGTTTTTTGATTTTCTGTGCTCGTATTTTTTGTAAATATTTGGTCAGGTAGAAGTTGAGAGGTATTAATTAATTTTTGTGCTTCTTCAGCATTCTCAACAACTTGGAATTCCTCACCAACTCTTGGCGGTGTTTCCCAGCCGAGCATAAGACACGGTTGGGAGGCCACTACTACTTTGGTATTTTTCCCAAGAAAATCTTCAAGAGACTTAACTTTACCGATAGCACTTCCCGCGGCAACCCAGTTTCCTGTTTTGAGTTCACCTTCCAAAACCACAAGCGTTGCGATTGTGCCACGTTTCCTGTCCATGTGAGATTCTATGACGAGTCCTTTGGCGGGGGAGTCTATCGGAGCACTTAGTTCTTCTAGTTCGGCAACTAGCAAAATCATTTCCAGTAATTCATTTATGCCGTCGCCATTTTTGGCGGAGACCTCCGTGGATGGTATCGTTCCGCCGTAATCTTCAACTTGAACCTCTTGTTCAGCTAACTCCTGTTTGACTCGAGCGGGGTTTGCTCCGGGCTTATCTATTTTGTTTATTGCAACGACAAAAGGAATTTTGGCCGATTTTATTATTTGGATTGCTTCTTTGGTTTGCGGCTTGACCCCCTCATCTGCGGCGACTACGAGAATCGCTATATCTGCAGTTTTGGCTCCGCGGGATCTTATCGCTGTGAATGCTTCATGTCCCGGAGTATCCAAGAAAGTAATTTTTTTTCCATTATGCTCTGCTTGGTAAGCGCCGATGTGCTGGGTAATACCACCCGCTTCTTTGTCGGCGACCTTTGT
>CAYRDM010000009.1:0-16195 GCA_964423175.1 uncultured Candidatus Saccharibacteria bacterium
CGCCTTTGGTGTTCCCCACGATATCAACGGATTTCACCCCTACACCGTGAGTTCCGCTTGCCTCTGACATCCTCCAAGTCTTGCCGTTTCTCCCGCATTTTCTTGGTTAAGCCAAGATATTTAACGAAAGACTAACAAGACCCCCTACACACCCTTTACGCCCAGTAAATCCGGATAACGCTTGCACCCCTCGTATTACCGCGGCTGCTGGCACGAGGTTAGCAAGTGCTTATTCTTAGGGTACCGTCACTTTCGTTCTTCCCCTAAAAAAGCAGTTTACGTCCCGAAGGACTTCCTCCTGCACGCGGCGTCGCTCGATCAGGCTTTCGCCCATTGTCGAATATTCTCGGCTGCTGCCACCCGTAGGTGTATGGACCGTGTCTCAGTTCCATTGGTGGGGGCCAAGCTCTCACTCCCCCGAGCCGTCGTAGCCTTGGTAAGCCATTACCTTACCAACAAGCTGATAGCCCACAGGCCGTTCCAGAAGCGTCTTGCGACTTTACTCTTACGAGACCATCGAGTATTAGTCCGCCTTTCGGCGGATTGTTCTCGTCTTCTGGGTACGTTCCTATGTATTACTACCCCGTCTGCCACTAATCTAACCTCATTGATGTAATCTCAAAAATTAGATCCGTTCGACTTGCATGCCTTATCCACGCCGCCAGCGTTCATCCTGAGCCAGGATCAAACTCTCTTATAAAACCAAGCAAGACGAGCTCGCGGCTAATCTCACTTGGCCGATGTAATAAGTTAAAACTTAGTATATCTATGATTCTGGTTAACGATAAGAAATCACGTGCTGATGATTCTTATCTATTCTCTTTTTAATGGCCTAACAATAACAGCTGGGATTACTTCGCAAAGCGGAGCAATCCCAGCTGTGTAAAAACACAAGTAAATTGTATGTTTTACTTTAATTCATTTTGAATAAGTAAATACAGTATAGCCGTTTAAAAAACCAAGTCAATACTTAGCCTAATAGCCCCTGATTACCCCTTCCAGGATACTTCCTCGTACACCTAGGGGGTGAGCTGTTTTTACATTTCGCTCTCTCGATACTCGAACTATTTCATTGTCTAGCTTTTGTTTGGCAATTTCAAAATCTGCAACGGAAATCTTACCGTTTCTGAAGAGGTTTTCTAGTTGTTCCTTGCTCTTGCCAATCTCCACGATTCGGGCGTCATATTTGTTGCCTATTTTTTGAGATTCAACCATTTTTTTGTTTTCGATCGCACCAATGACCGCGTTCCTACCTTGGTTTATGATTTCTCCTGTTATACCGGCAGTGGGTATTGGTGGTAGCCCACCAATATGCACTTGCCCCTCTGCTTTGATGGATACCATAGCTAGAGCCATTGCAAAAAATGTCATAAGCAATAAACTCTTGCCTTTATTTGAATCCGGAACTCTTTGAGATTCTTTTAATATAAAATCACCCGCTAGAGATTCGATTTTCTCTGTTGTGATTTCCTGTCGGCTACTTTTATTTGTAGATTCCATGCTCATTTTATTGTTCCGACTCTTCTTTTAGTATTTTTTCTAACATTTTTTTGTCGTTGGATTGAAATGCAGAGACTTTTTCTCTTAAATTTTGGCTCAGGACCGTTAGATTTTCTTCTTTGCCATCTACAAATTTTTCTAGGATTTCTTTTTGTGTTTTTCCGAGATGAGAAACTATAGAAACCAAAAGGCCCTTGGTTTCTTCATCTAGGTTGGATTTTTTTATAAAATCTATTAATTCCATAGAGAAAGTATAATACCCTTATTTTGAGGGCGCAATACTGCCTGAGTTTTTTTTGCGCCATTCTGCTATGTTTTTGTGATTGCCGGACAAAAGCACATCGGGTACTTTTTTGATTTTGCCGTTTATTTTTATTTTTTCAGGGCGTGTATATTGAGGGTACTCAAGGAATTTTTCTTTTGTTCCTTTAAGTTTCTTAAAGGATTCTTCTTCTACTGATTGTTTTTTTGCAATAGCATTGGGTAATAATCTAGTTATGGTTTCAATTACAACCATTGCCGGGACCTCACCACCAAAAAGCACATAATCCCCTATTGATATTTCTTCATCTGCTATATGTTGAGTGACTCTTTCGTCTACACCCTCATAACGACCGCAGATCATTATTATTTGATCTAACTTAGCAAATTTTCTGGCCATTTCCTGGTCAAATTTTTTGCCTTTGGCAGAAAAAACTATTGTTTTTATTTTTTTGTTTTTAGAGCGTATTTTATTTACGGCCTTCATTATGGGCTCTACCATTAGGACCATACCCGCTCCTCCACCGTAGGGCCTATCATCTACAGTTTTGTGGTTGTCCTTTGTCCAGTTTCGGAGATTGTGAGATTTTATTGAAATGATTTTTTTTTCTTGAGCACGTGAAATAAGAGCTTCCTTTTTGAAGCTTTCAAAAAATTCTGGGAAAATTGTTATGATATCGAATCCTAGCATTATAAAGATAAGGCCACCCGAAGGTGGCCGATAGAGGTTAGCCCGTAGAAAAGTGGCAACCTTTAATAATATTAACAGGTTTATCGTCTATAGTCAATAAGAAACTTAAAACCGCCAGTTGGCGGTTTTAAGTTTTAATTACATGCCTAGATCGTTTACTACGTCCTCGACATTTTTTGATTTCTCACCTCTGTGTTGTCTGGTGCTACCTTCTGGTTCGACGATTCTTAGGTTTACACGCGCATTGTTGCGCATACCGATTATTCTGGCTAAAGTTCTGATTGCTTTTGCAGTTGAACCTGCTCTGCCGATCAAGAGACCCATGTCTTCCTGACTGACCTTTACTTCAAGCAGAACTCCCATTTCATCTACTTTTCGGGAAACTACTACTTCGTCGGGCTTGTTGACTATCTGTTTAATTATATATTCAACAAACTCTCTATCTGAAAAATTTGCCATTCTACAACACAGAAAAAAGATTCTCTCCTTCAAATCTTTTCAACGATTTGCCAGATGGAATTCCCTTTTCTGCCATTAACTGACCTCGACAAGTCAGGTCTATTTATATATCCAATTATAACAAATATTTAGGCCTAAGTCAAGAGGAAGGATAAACTTTTAAGCTGCCGGTGCAGACTGAGCAGCGGAAGCTTCTGTGGGAGCTCCTTCTTTTTTCTTTGCTTTCCAGACCTTAACCTTCTCACCTTTTATGACGCCTTTGTTTATTAAAAGGTTGTTTACGGTTGGCGACATTTGGGCACCTTTGCTCATCCAGTGTTTAACTTTCTCTGCGTTAACCAACATTTCATTCTTATGAGGATCATAAGAACCCAAAAGTTCAAGGTATTTGCCCTGTGGTTTTGTGGTGTGTTCTAGGACGACCAGTTTGAAGTAGGCTTGGCCCCTTTTGCCTATTCTTTGTAAGCGTATTTTTAGCATGGTGCCAATTTAACACAGGATAATAGATAAATCAAGATTAATTAAATCCAAATGGACCCATTGAATACTTTGAGTTATTTCGCTAACATCACTTGATATTGAAGTTTTTTGAAAGAAAATGCTGAGGTTATGTCAAAAGACAAGAGGTACAAGCTTTATTATGTGGCAGTGTTTCATCCTCGGCCATTGGCGGCAAGTGGTTGTTGGGCAGGCAAACGCGAGGAGGTTAAGGTCCAACATTCTTTCTCGGCATCGAACGACACAATGGCAAAAATCTTGATACCGAAGATTCTTAATCCTTATCCCAAACTTCCTCAACCACCCAATCGTTCTGTTCATGCCAGCAAATTAGTTGAGACGGATAATAAGGGCAAAGATATCAGAACAGTTCAGGAATGGAAGGTTCCCAGGCCTTTAATGAGAGGTAACCGTCAATTGTGACGGTTTTATTTTAGAGAAAGATATGCCGCCTGTAGATATTGACTATCGGGGTTATTTATAGTATATTAATTATGTTAAAATCCTGATAATTTAGAGGGAATGCATGGCAAAGCCATTTGACCCCAAAAGCATAATTTTTAGTCCACACGCTGTGGATCGCTTCGCAGAGAGATTCATTGGAAAGCCTTCATATGACAAGAACAAGGCATTGGCTAAAGCGAGAAGGTTTTTGGCGGGAGCAAAGCTAGAAGAGATGAGTCCCACTGGAAGGGTAAGAAGAATAATAAGTAATGGTTTCGAGAACGCTGAGTATTATAGACATGGGAAATGGAGGTTCGTGGTTGTAGAGAAGGAGGGCACTTATATCGTAAAAACATTCGAGGAAAATAGTTTCTAATCTCGTCAGGTTAGAACTCAAAAAGACCGTGCAGGTCTTTTTTTATTTTACCAGCCTTTATTTTTAAGTGCATTTTGTGCGGCCGATTGCTGGGCATCTTGTTTTGATGGGCCATCGCCTTCACCGATAAGGTCCTTTTCGAGAAACACACCTACATGGAATTGTTTAGCATGATCAGGCCCCCACTCCTTGAGTACTTCATAAGTTGGCGTGATGCCTGCACGCTCTTGGGCTTGTTCTTGAAATAGACTCTTGTAATCTTTGTAAGAACCACTTTCCAATATTTCTTTTAATTCATCCAGGATGAATTTTTTGATAAATTTGTCACAGGCCTTGTATCCTTGATCCAAGTACAGAGAACCTATGAGAGCTTCGACCGCATTTGCGAGTATATACTGTCTAGCGCGACCAGTGTCTCTTGCTTCCCCACGGGATAACAGGACGAATTTATTGAGGTCGAATTTATTTGAAATTTTGGCGAGCATTACAGAATTTACCAAGGCCGCACGCCAGTTGGTTAGTTCCCCTTCTGGGTTGGGGAAGCTATTATAGAGGTATTCAGTGACTACTAGTTCCAAAACAGCATCACCTAAAAATTCTAGACGTTCATTATGGTCTAGGTGCCATTTCGGATTTTCATTTATATACGAACGATGAGTAAGAGCTTGGAGTAGTAAATCTTTATTTTTGAAACTAGCTTCTATACTTTTTTCTAACTCTGAGAGTTTTTCGAGATCCATTTTTTTGGTATCTACGAATTGTGAGTTAAGTATTATGGCTATGCATAAAACCTAATTCACAAATCATAATACTTTATTTAATTTCCTGTTGATTCTTGAACGCTTTCCTCCATGCCAGGAGCAAGTTCTTCTTTTTCTTCTGAATCCTTTTTTGCCGGGGCATCATCTTTTCCAGGCTCACCTATCTCTCTGTATATTGTGCCCAGAACTCCATTAACAAATTTACCAGAAGCATCACCTCCAAAACTTTTTGCGAGTTCTATCGATTCATTTATGGCTACTTTTGGAGGAACTTCATCTCTATTTCCAAACAGAAGTTCAAATATACCTAGTCTTAATACGGCTCTGTCCACCATTGCTATTTGGTTAATAGGCCACTGCGGTGCAGCTTTTTCTATGATCTTATCTATTTTTTTTATTTTAGAGATAGTCCCATTTACCAAATCTCCTATGAATTTTGTCTCTTCTACTCCTGGGGCGAATTCTTTTATGTTGTGTTCTATTATTTCAGGCAGTTTTTCATTTTCTCTACCTTTAAAATCCCACTCATAGAGAGATTGCATCGCTACACTTCTTGAAAGGTGTCTTGAGGCCATACTTTAGCTTTGCTGTTGTTTCTGCTTCTTTTTAAGTTCCTTTGCTAGGACATTGATGATTTCTTTTTGATCATAATATCCGCAGTTTTTACAGACAGCATGTTGGAGTCTCGGGGTTTTACATTGAGGACAAGGAACAAGCGCTAGTTTTTTTAGCGCTAAATGACTGCGTCTTCTGCCTTTTTGACCTCTTGTGCTATGTGCTCGTGGTACTCCCATAAAATTGATCTTTTAATTATAGTAGAGATAATAACACGTTCCATTAAATTTTGCAAAATTAAAATCCAGAGTTAGCGAAATGTCAACTTGAATTGTTGGAATACGCAGATCATAATTTAATAAATTTGCACATTTAAAATTCGAAGGAAGACCAGAGATGAGATCAAGAAGATTCTGTTTTTTACTGGTCTTTTCACTTTTTTGTTTCAGACCCTTTGCCGGTCAGGATAAAAACAAAATATCAAACCAATCCCCGGGGATAGTACAAGTAACCTCGGGCAGGATTTTTTTGGGAAGAAGTAAATTTGGAACCGGGCTTTGTCTTGATGTTCCCTGTTTGCATGTACTAACCAACTATCATGTGTCGCAATATATAGGGAGCGGTATAAAAGTTGAGGGAGAGAAAGTTTCAAATGTTCAGGTCGTAAGTGGAAGGAATGACGACAACGCAGTGGACGTAGTGAACGTTTCCGATACCGCTTCTTTTAAATTTAATCCTGACCAGGATCTCTCTTTGTTGACACTCGAAGAGCCTCTTAAGAATATTTTCTCAAAGCCTGTGTTTGCTACTTATCAGCCTAAAATCGGCCAAGAAGTTTCTACCATAGCCAGACATGAAAATGAAACTGATAGACAGACCGGGCGGATTATTAATGTTAAGATATCTGCAAAATACTCTTCTCATCAGGCGACTCTTTCCCAATTGGACCATCTTTTAGTCAGTTCGCCGGCGCGCGGAGGTAATAGCGGCGGAATAGTCTATGACGCTGATGGTTTAATCATAGGCATTATTTATGCTCAGGCAAAAGAGATTAGCCCTGATAGTAAGGGTAAGATGATAGGTGCTTTGGCGTTGCCGATCATAAATGTTTCTAGATTTTTGAAGAAAGAGAATAGCGCCCTGTGGGCTCAGCTCTTTTGTAATGGATCTGAGTGTTTTGATGAAGAAATTTTAAAAAAAGACAAGAACGAAGTCCTTAAATCCTCAATCGCCCCTGTAATACCATTGCCTAGCCCCATAGAAATTGAACCAGAAGAGATTAGACTTGATCTTTCAGAAAATTTAGACCCGGAGACTTATGGTCTGATTAGCAAATTAAAGCAAAATACAGAACAGCATCTATCCAAAATGAACAATATTTTTGCGGAACAATATTTAGAAATGTGGGGTGATGGTAAACCCAAAGAAATATGGAGACATGAAGTGGCGATATTTGATGGGAAACAAGTTTTTAAAGAAATAAATGTAGATGGTAGTTTTGGTGAGGAATCTACCCAGCTCCCCTTTCCAAAGGAGGGTATAATACCAGGCGACCAATGGTCGGCATTATTTAGAGACATTTTGTCATCCGGTGTAAGAATTAACTATCAAGCCAGAAATGTTTTTGGAAATAAAACATCATATACATTCAACTACAGAGCAAGTTCTCAGGATGGAATGTGTCTATTTAGAGAGCGTATAGGAAAAAAGGAAAATTCTTGGGAAGGTTATGTTGCTTGTTCGGCGCAGATAATTACCGATCAGGAATTAAATGTAATCGAAATTACTCAGGAATTATTTCCTGCTAAAAGCAGGATAGTATCGTTCGAAAAGACAACGGTTAGGTATGGTTGGGTTTATTTTAAAGAAAATGAGCATCCTCTTTGGTTGCCATTAGACATAAGAGTAGACGCCAGATTTAATAATGGCAGAAAGTACTATGCTTATGGCGTTTGGAAGAATTATCACAGGTTTGAAAGTAGCTCTCACATAATAAAGTGGGTTCAATAAAATATTTTTTCTATTTTTAGCCAGGTTTAACGCCTGGTTTTATTTTTTTTATTTATTTGCCAAGTTATCAACAAAAAAGCAACATTGCACATGTTTCAGGTGATGCTAAAATTAGAGCATGAAATTCGTCCACCTCCACACTCACACCCATTATTCTCTTCTAGACGGTTTAACAAGGGTTGATGAATTGGTGGCACGTGTAAAAGAACTCGGCATGGATTCTATAGCTATTACTGACCACGGTGTCATGTACGGAGCAATAGAATTTTATCAAAAAGCTAAAAAGGCTGGTATCAAACCTATTATCGGTTGCGAAATGTATGTTACTGAGAATATGTACGACAAAAGACCGTCTGGTGGTTCGGGCAAGGGAAACGGTAGCTACCATCATTTGATACTTCTAGCGGAAAATAACGAGGGTTATAAAAATTTGATTAAATTGGTTACGGCCGCTCACACCGAGGGCTTTTATTATAAGCCTAGGGTAGATAAAAATCTTTTGAGGAAACATCACGAGGGTATTATCGCGCTATCTGCATGTTTAGGCGGAGAGGTTTCTCGGGCAACTCTTTCCGGTCAAAAAGACAAAGCAAAAAAGATAGCCTTAGATTTCCAAGATATATTCGGCAAAGACAACTTTTTCATTGAGCTTCAGCGACACGAGGGCATAGAAGATCAAAACTTTGTTACCCCAAAATTAATTGAGCTTGCAAAGGAAATGAATATCCCTGTAGTTGCAACTCAAGATTCTCACTATTTGCGTTCTGATGATGCTCATGCTCACGATGTTCTTCTCGCGGTGCAGACTGGCAGTGAGGTTAATGACAAAGACAGGCTCACTCTTAAAAATGATGACTTTTCTGTTCTGCCCCCTGAAAAAATGTATGAAAAATTTTCTGATATTACCGAAGCCCTTGAGAACACAGTTAAAATTTCTGAAAGATGCAATGTTGAACTAACTTTGGGTAAATTTGTCTTTCCTGACTTTCCGTTAGAACCTGGTAAAACTGCAGATCAGATGCTTGATGAGCTTACTTTAAAAGGTGCACAAGAGCGTGATTTGGCAAATAAACCAGAATATGAAGAAAGAAGACTTTTCGAACTAGAAATAATTAAGAACAAAAGTTATTCTCCATATTTCTTGGTTGTCGCAGATCTTTTGGCTTTTTCTAGAGAATCTGGAATTTATACAACTGTCAGAGGTTCTGCAGCAGGTTCTCTTGTGGCCTATCTCTCAGGTATTACGAACGTTGATCCAATTGAATTCAAGCTCCCTTTTGAAAGATTTTTAAATCCCTTTAGACCTTCCGCTCCCGATATAGACATGGATTTTGCTGACAATCGAAGGCAGGAGGTTATAGACTATACGAAGAGAAAATACGGAACTGATAAAGTCGCACAAATAGGTACATTCGGTACCATGCTTGCCCGCGGTGCGGTCAGAGATGTCGCTCGTGCTTTGGGCAAGTCATATGAGATTGGAGATAAAATAGCCAAACTTATTCCGATGGGTTCACAGGGTTTTCCGATGACTGTAGAAAATGCGATGCAACTTGAACCGGATCTCAAGCAGCTTTATCAGCGCGATGAAGAGGTTCGCTTGATATTAGATATATCCAAGAAACTTGAAGGAACAGTCAGACATATGTCAGTTCACGCCGCAGGAGTTGTAATTTCTCCCAAGCCTCTTATCGAATATACACCTTTGCAATTTGACCCAAATGGAACTGATAACCTCATTACCCAGTACGATATGTATACAATCGGCGAAGATGGTGTTGGATTAACAAAGTTGGATTTTCTTGGAATTCGTAACTTGGCAATTTTAGAAAATGCCGTGAAATTGGTCCAAGAACATAGAGGGGTAAAAATTGATATAGAAAAAATTCCTTTTGATGATCCTACAACCTTCGAGATGCTTGCTCGCGGAGAAACAGAAGGATTGTTTCAATTGAATGGTTCCGGCATGACTAAATATTTAGTTGAACTAAAGCCAACGAGTATTTATGACATAAACGCTATGATCGCTTTGTACCGCCCGGGGCCTATTAAAAACATCCCAGAGTACATCTCCCGCAAACATGGCCGCAAAAAAATAGAATATTTCCATCCTAAGGCTCAGCAATTTTTAGAAAAATCATATGGGATATTGGTTTATCAAGATGACCTCTTGTCGACAGCTTTGGAATTGGCCGGTTACAATTGGGAAACAGTAGATAAGTTCAGAAAGGCGGTTGGTAAGAAAATTCCAGCAGAAATGGCCAAGCAACATCAAATTTTCGTTGAAGGTTGCCAGACTCACAGCGGAATAAGCAAAAAAGAAGCCGAGGATATCTGGAATTTATTCGAACCATTCCAAGGCTATGGTTTTAACAAGGCCCATGCTGCTTGTTATGGGCGTGTGGCTTACCAGACTGCTTATATGAAGGCTCATTTCCCCGCCGAGTATATGTGTGCTGTTCTGAGTGCTGAATCAGGTGATACTGAGAAGATCGCGCAGATTATTGTTGAGTGCCAGAGAATGAAGATTCCAGTTTTGGCCCCGGACATAAACCATTCTCTAAAAGATTTTACGGTAATAAAAGGAAATAATAATGAAACCGGTAAAGATCAAATAAGGTTTGGATTACTGACAATAAAAAATGTTGGAGAAAATGTTGTTAACTCTATAATAAGTGAGCGACAAAAAACCGGAATATTCAAAAGCCTGGATGAATTTGTTACTAGGATTCATGATAAGGATCTAAACAAAAAATCTTTAGAGAGCTTAGTGAAGGCTGGCGCATTGGATAATTTTGGTGAGAGGGGTTCACTTTTGGCTAGCACTGATCAGCTTCTCTATTATTCTAGAGAAAGTCGTAAGGCTCATTCTACGAATCAGGTAAGTCTTTTTGGCGGTTCAGATTCAGAAGTCTCCCTTCCCCCATTGAGATTGGTTATGGCCGATCCTATATCTAGAGCAGAGAAATTAATGTGGGAAAAAGAATTGTTAGGGTTGTTTATTACGGATCACCCACTTAAGGACTACCAAAGGCAATTTAATTTTGAAAAAGATTTAACAAAGATAAAAGACCTACCGGCAAAAAGTAATTCAAGCTTTAAGATTGGTGGAATGGTTACAAAGATTCAAAAAATCACGACTAAGCAAGGCAAACCCATGATTTTTTCTTGGGTGGAAGATCTGACGGGCAAAATAGAAACAGTTGTTTTCCCAAATGTGCTCGAGGCCAATCCTGATGCATTTCAGGAGAATAGAATACTTATTATTAGGGGCAAGCTAAACGATAGAGATGGCGTGCCTAAACTTCTCTGTGATGAAGTAAGATCTTTGGCACTTGTCGCCTAAAATACCCGGTTGATAATAGAGTCCTATTTTGATAGGATTTTATTATGTCCGAAGAAATCAAATTAACGGATCACCGAGACATTGGTCGTGAGTTGGATTTGTTTAGTTTTCAGGAGATCTCACCCGGAGCTCCTTTTTGGCATCCAAAGGGAATGATAATTTTCAAAGAGCTTGAGAAGTTTTCTAGAGAAATAAATCAAGCGGATGGTTATCATGAAATATCAACCCCCATTCTTGTTAAGAAAGATGTTTTTGAGCAGTCAGGCCACTGGGAGCATTATCGCGACAATATGTTTTATTTTACCAACCCTCGTGATGATAATGAGACTCTTGTGGTTAAACCCATGAATTGTCCCGAATCTACTTATGTTTATAATTCACAGATACGTAGCTATCGTGAATTGCCTCTTCGTCTTGCAGAAATAGGCAGGCTTCATAGAAATGAATTATCTGGGACTCTTGGTGGATTGTTCAGAGTTAGACAGATAACAATGGACGATGCACATATTTATTGTTTGCCTGAACAGACTGAGGATGAGATCGTCAAAATAATTAAAACGGTAGCTGACTTTTATTCTTTGTTTGGTTTTAAAACTACATATGTCCTTGCCACCAGACCCAATAATTTTCAGGGAGAAAAAAAAGATTGGGACTTTGGAGAGAAAGTCTTAGAGCAAGCTTTGAAGAAAAGTGGAGTTAAGTTTGATTTAGCCGAGGGCGAGGGTGCTTTTTATGGTCCCAAGATCGAGATGCATCTGAAAGATTCTCAAAATAGAGATTGGCAACTTGGAACTGCTCAGCTTGATATAGCAATGTTGCCTGAAAAATTTGATATTAAATACACGGATGATAAGGGCGAGAGGAAAAAACCTGCAGTTATTCACAGGGCCATTTTTGGTTCTTTCGAAAGGTTTATAGGTTTATTGTTGGAGCATACCGAAGGCAAACTTCCTTTGTGGCTATCCCCTGTTCAAGTTGTACTGGCAAATATAAATGATGAACATCTGGGCTTTGCACAAACTGTTTGCGATAGATTAAATGGTGAAGGAATCAGGGCGGAATTAAATTCTCAAGCAGAAACACTTGGCAAAAAGATAAGAGCAGCAGAGCTTCAGAAAGTGCCTTATATTGCCGTTATTGGTGGCAATGAAGTAAAAGGAGAATCTCTCGCTGTTAGAAAGAGAAGCGAGGGAGATATTGGTCAAATAAAAGTAAACGATTTTATCAGTAGATTGAAGATAGAGATCAAAAATAGAGAATAATAAAACCGCGCTTAAACGCGGTTTTCTGTTTTTGGTGATTGTGTTAGCAGTATCCAGATTATCAGTGTCATGACAATTCCTAGAAGTATTATTTTTTGGCTGATTATCAGACCCAATACCACTATTTTGATGGTGTTGCCTAAGGCCATTACCCAGTAACCATTTTTAACTTTATAGCCGACGGCGCTTGGAACGCCAAGAATAATTCCGCAAAACGGTGTTATTCCCATCAAAAATAGTCCTAAGTTGGGGTGGTCTTTGAACGCTTGATTTAGTTTTGATACTAATCTTTTTAAGAATAGTATGAAGTTGCCATCATTTGCTGAAAGGTCATATTGTCTAGGATCAAATCTTTTTAGGAACCACACCCCAGCTTTGGGGTATTTATGTTCAAGAAGAAAGCGCCCTCTCTTGAAAAACCAGAACCACATTACAAGATCTATATTGCCGCACAAGGCACAGACTGCTAGCGCAACCGGGTAAGAATATCCTGCTTTGAGCCAGAATTGGACCGCCCATTCTCCGTTTACGAAAGCCAAAGATAGCAATCCTCCAAAATGGCTGAAGCGCATCATTATCACTGCTAGCCAAAAAAGTATGAAAGGAAGAAACTGATCTTTGGCTAAAAGGACTAAATCAGCTAAATTTTGCCTTCGCCAGCGCATCAATCACCTGTTGTAAAAGGGCTATTATTGCTTTAGCTTTATGATATGACTGCCGGCTTGAAAAGTAAAATCTCAACAAGAAAACATAAGCCAGCCAAGGTTATAGTAATAGTTGGACCAACTGCTTCTGGCAAAACAGGGTTGTCTTTAAATTTGGCTAGGATTTTTAATGGAGCAATTGTTTCTGCGGATTCAAGGCAAATTTATAAGGGCTTGGATATAGGTACGGCTAAACCAACCAAAAAAGACATGGAAGGAATAAAACATTTTATGCTGGATATAAGAAAGCCAAATGAGGATTACTCAGCTGGTCAGTATAAACGGGACGCCATAACGGCAATAAATAAGATATTAAAGTCGGGCAAGGTGCCAATTATTGTTGGCGGTACAGGTCTTTACGTTTCTTCGATAGTTGATAATTTGAGTTTCCCAGAAATTAAAGAAAATAAAAAATTAAGGTTGAGCCTTGAAGAGGAAATTGAAAAGGAGGGCATAGATTCTGTTTATAAAAAACTAATAGAAATAGATCCTGAGGCCGCGTATATTGTTGATCCTAAAAATCCCAGGAGGATTATTAGAGCATTGGAGATAGCTATTTTAAGTAAGCGACCCTTTTCCCAACAGAGGGAAAGCGGCAATCCTCTGTTTGATTTTTTACAAATTGGCCTCAAGGTTAATCCAGATGTTTTAAAGGAAAGAATAAAAAGACGTACTCAGGAAATGATTAAGTTGGGTCTAGTGGAGGAGACGCAGAAGATTATTAAAAAATATGATTCTAGTCTCAAGCCTTTAGATGCGATAGGATATCGGGAAATAATAATTTTTTTAAAAAATATAATAAATCTTCATGAAGCTGAGGATCTAATAAACAAAAACACCTGGCACTATGCTAAGCGTCAGATGTCTTGGTTCAAAAGGGATCAGAGAATAAAGTGGTTTGATACTTCTGAAACAAACTTCGAGAGAAAGATATTTTCTGAAGTTAAAGAATTTGTAGGATAATTTTATGCCGAGGCCTTTCTCTTTTTGACTTCGTCGAGACCTATTTTTGTCATTCTCTTTCTTTCCATGGCCAGGTTCGACTCTTCAGCAGCTAATCTTTTTGCTTTTTCGACGGAGCTCTCTACCTCTATTGGCCCTCTTGTTCTAAGATCAGTTCTAGGATCGTCTGACTTTTGGCTTGAAAGTGGAAATTCCATTCTTGCTAACTTGGCGGTTGCCTTTTTGTTAGTTTTTTTCATTTGAGCTTTTCGGTCAGTATCTGGCCTATTATTTGAGGATTTCCTTTGCCTTTTGTAATGGCCATTACCTGACCTACCAAAAATTTAAGGGATTCGACCTTGCCCCTTTTGTAATCTTCCACGGTTCGCTGGTTTTTATCAAGAACAGTGTCCACAGCCTTTTCTAGTTCGCTAGAATCTGAGATTTGACTAAGATTTTTTGTCGCAGTTATTTGTTCCGGATGTAGTCCTGTTTCAGCCATTTCTCTGAGGACTATTTTAGCGTTTGTTGAGGAAAGTTTATTGTTAAAAATCATTACCATTAATTCTGCAAAAGATTCTGGTGTTATTTTAAGACCTGCAATGTCATCTATTTCCATGCCTTGCATTTGGAATAATGGAGGGAATTCTGTGATTACATAGTTTGCTGACAGAGAGTATAATTTGTTTTGTAAATTATTTGCTGATTTTGATTCTGAGTCTAATTCACTCGCAATTTTTTCGTAGTAGTCTCCTAGGCGTTTTGCAATTGTGAAGACTTCAATCTGGGCATCGCTAAGACCGTACTGTTCTTTAAATCTTTTTCTTCTTTGTTCCGGCAGTTCTGGTAAACCTAGTTTTATTTCTTGAATTTGATCTTTACTGAATCTCATAGGTGGAAGATCAGGCTCAGGAAAGTATCTATAATCTGCAGAACCTTCTTTCACGCGCTGTTCTACCGTTTCCTGTTTTGTGTCGTCCCAACCTCTAGTTGTTTGGACTATATCCTCCCCTCTCTCAAGAGCTTCTGTTTGCCTTTTAATTTCATAATCTGCTGCTGAAGATGCATTTTTTATAGAATTTATATTTTTAATTTCCACTTTTGTACCAAATTTTTTAGAACCTGCAGGTTTCATTGAAATGTTAACCTCCACTCTCATTTGTCCTTTTTCCATATCTGCATCAGACGCATTTAGATATCTCAAAATTAAACGAAGTTCTTTCGCAAATTCTTCTATTTCCATGCCGGAAGTTATGTCAGGGTGTGTCACAAGCTCCATTAATGGAACTCCTGCTCTATTAAAATCAACTAGAGAATAATCTGATTTACCAGGATGGATCAGCCGACCAGTGTCCTCTTCTATGTGGATCCTCTCTATTCCAATCTTCTTGGTACCTATAACCAAGAAACCATTTTTACAGAGTGGCAGATCATATTGAGATATTTGGTAACCTTTGGGTAGATCCGGATAGAAATAATTTTTGCGATCAAATTTTGAGAAATCAGATATCTCGCAGTTTAAGGCCAAACCCACACCGATCAGTTTTTGTATGGCGAGTTCGTTTGTTACTGGTAATGTTCCCGGGTGACCCATACAAACAGGACAGACATTAATATTCGGGTGTTTTTCATCCGGATCGTTCAGTGAGTTGCAGAACATTTTGGTCTTGGTTTTTAGTTCTACATGAATCTCGAGTCCTATTGTTGGCTCATATTTCATAATTCAAATTTATCATGGTTTTTATAAATTAAAAAGCCCCATTTTGGGGCTTGAGTTTTATGATTCTGCCGGTACGATATTGGGCAGCGCGTCAGCTATTTTGGGGAAGCAACTTTTGAACATCCCCCAAATTATTTGAGCAGGCTCTCTTATTTCTGCCTGGGCGTGTCTATCCAGTCTCAAAGAAAAGAAGTTTAGCAGGCCATCTATCGGATAAGTGATAACAACAGGTACGTAGAAACAATAAGGTAGGATCATCGATGCCATTCTTGGTGCTGTGCCAGCTTCTCTGAGGCGTCCATATCGTTCCTTGCAGTTTCTAATGTGATCGGTAAACGCTTTTTTAATTATATCGTTTTCTTCGTCATTACAATTTTCAAAATTGTATTGCATCGGTTTGCCAATTTGTTTTCTGAAATATTCGGGTATGTAGAATTGCGACTTACTTACTATTGAGTCAAAATCTACGTCTAGTTCGGTTGTTGTTCCTTGACGATGACGTACCCACTGTCTGAAAACGTGTATAGGCATTTTCATCAAGAACGTCATACTTCCGTGGCCCAGTCCCTTGATCGGGTTCGGGTAGTCTCTTAAACATGCAAGCATCAAATCTTGGTTTCCAGATGCTTGTAGTAATCTTATTTCACCATGATCAAGAAAATCAGA
>CAYRDM010000009.1:16295-21039 GCA_964423175.1 uncultured Candidatus Saccharibacteria bacterium
AGGCGTGCCATTTCGTTGGCTATGCCGAAGCCGTCTGGCGCTTTATCAATAAGTTTTTTATATAAGGCTTGAGCTTCTGACTCTGCGTTCCTGAATTCATGTATTGATTCGCTGGGGATATTCCCGGGCATATAGTATTCGCCATCTATCCTTGAATATCTGCCAGAGAATTCATTGTGAGATCCGAAAAGTCTAAACAACGGCTGAGCATACATTATGGGTGTGGTTATTTTTAATCGAAAATGAATTCCACCTTCGGCCGGGGTGACATGCCTATTTTGCCAAAGAGCATTGACCATACCCTCTGACTTCTCATCTACCTCATTATTTTCTCTTCCTGTAGAAACTCTAGCGCTTCTTATGATACTAGGGTCTTGTAGTAAGTCCTCTATGGGCATTGTTACAGTTCCCGATTGCCCATCTATTAACCAACCGTTATCTTCCTCTTCTGAAGGTACCCTTGCAAAAATACCATCTACTTCTATTTTGGTATGTTTATTTGAGAATGTTCTTTGGGGATGAAAGCTAGTTTTTAACGATGCAAGTCCCATGGTGTCCTACCTCCTTTTTTTATTTTAATAATTTTCTGAATTATTTTTATGACGTCCTCAGATATTTCTTCCGCAGGTCTATTCGCATCTATTAGATGACAGTTTGGATATCTGTTTGCAAAATGACGGTAGTTTCTTCTGACTCGTTCAAGGTTTTTGGTAGTTTCAAAACCGTCTAAACTTCTTCCTTTTTCGCGTAGGCGGTTCATCGCGGTCTCTATTTCAAGGTCAAAAATTAGCGCGGCATCAGGCCAAATAAAATCTTCGCCCAGTATACGCTCATTCATTCCTAAGAGACCTACTATGTGTCCTGGATCTTGAGCTCCGTAACACATTGAAAGCCGATAGCGATCGCAGAGAACAAGGCGACCTTCTTTTAGATTCGGGATAATAAAGTTACGCAGGCCTTCTTTGCTATCGCATGCATACCATTTTTGTAAGGTTTCGGGATCTCTTTGATGTAGACCGTCAGGTCCACTGAAGAGATCTTCATAAATTCTTTTTCCCCAGAATCTTTCTTTCCCAGGTTCTTTGGTCAGGCCAAATCCTAGTTCAGGATTAGATCCCTGTAAGGAAATGAAGGCCAAATCCTTTTGCTTGCTTTTACCGCAACCATCTATTCCTTCAAAAACTATAAATGTTCCAGGATAAGGATTAGGTATCATGCTGTCTCCTGTTTTTAAAAAACTAAAAAGCAAGTTAATGCTTGCTTTTTAGTTTGAGATAATTCAATTGTCTAGGCAATATTGACCGATCGCTTGAGACATTTCATTACTGCATTGGTATTCGCTTTTTTATTTTACATCAATTCCCATAGATCTTGCGGTACCTTCGATAATCTTCATCGCAGCCTCTACGTCATTTGCATTGAGGTCTTTCATTTTCGTTTCTGCGATTTTTCTGACCTGGTCCTTGGTTAGCTTGGCAACCTTTTTTTTGTTTGGTTCCCCGGAGCCTTTATCTAGGCCGGCAGCTTTACGGAGTAAATATGCCGCCGGTGGAGTTTTGGTGACGAAACTAAATGATCTGTCTTCGTATACCGTGATTTCAAGTGGGGTTACCTCACCAACTTTATCTTTTGTGGCTTCATTAAATTGGCGTACAAAATCCCCCAGGTTTATACCGTGAGGTCCGAGAGCTGTACCAACTGGAGGAGCGGGTGTGGCTTTACCACCTTCGATCTGCAGTTTAACAATTGTTTTTACTTTTTTTGCCATGTTGTTTTTATATTTTTTTGACTTGTAGGAAGTCTAATTCTACTGGGGTTTCTCTGCCGAACATAGTGACCAGTACTTTGATTCTGCCTCTTTCTTCATCAACCTCCGAAACCCTGCCATCAAAGTCTTTGAATGGGCCGTCGGTTATCTTAACATTATCACCCGCCACCACGTCAAATTTGTATTTGGGTTCGTTTACTCCCATCCTCTTCATTAAAACATCAACCTCTTCTGCAGAAAGAGGAACTGGAATAACGCCCGAGCCTATAAAACCGGTAACATTTGGAGTGTTTCTTACTATATACCAAGAATCATCGCTGACTACCATTTCAACAAGAACATAGCCGGCATATAGTTTTTCTTCTATAACTTCTCTTTTGCCGCCTTTGATTTTTATTTTCTTTTCTTTGGGAACTAAAACATTGAAGATCTTGTCTTCATAACCAAGAGATTCAATACGTTGTTTAAGGTTGCGCATTACATTGTCTTCGTACCCGGAGTATGTGTGAATTGCATACCATCTGCGCTCACCTGTTGTAACTTGTTTGGGCATCTTAAGATGTTATTTAATTAAAAATTTGTTGAGCATGAAAGAAAACAAAGAGTCCCATCCACTCAAAAATAGAGAAACGGCGATACTCATCAAAATGACCACTAATGTGTATTGAGTGGTTTGTTTTCTAGTAGGCCAGCTTACACGGGCCAATTCGACTTTGACATCTTTTATGAAATCTACGAATTTGTTCATTTTTGGTATTTTAAAACCCCCGCAGGGGCTATACTTTTACTATGTTAAAGTATAGCAGAACACAAGATCCAAGTCAATTAGATATCTAAATTTTTGACGTTTTTGGCGTGTGTCTGAATGAATTTCTTGCGTGGCATGACTTCAGAACCCATGAGTACATCGAAAATTTTGTTTGCTTCCTCGGCATCTTTTATATTTACCTGAAGCATTACCCTATTTTCCGGATTCATTGTTGTTTCCCAAAGTTGATCCGGATTCATCTCACCGAGACCTTTGTATCTCTGGATGCTTACTCCGCTTATTTTTATCTCCTCACTATTATCTGGTTCAGAGGCGTTGTTTGCCGCCGGTTCTTTATCAGAGCCATCCAATGCTGAAACTTCCCAACCATTTTCTTGCCCTTTTTTCTTAGGTTCTTTAGCTTTCGTTTTTTCATTAGCCACTTTTTGAAGTTCTGCCAGAACTCTCTCTTTTTCGGCGTCGGTATAAACGTACTGCACGTTCGTACCTTTTTGAATTCTGTAAAGTGGTGGTTGAGCTATAAAAATATGTCCAGCTTCGATAAGTTGTTTAAAGTATCTATAAAACAGAGTTAACAAAAGTGCTCTTATGTGCGCACCATCCACATCGGCATCAGTCATTATGACAACTTTGTGGTATCTTAGCTTTGTTAAATCAAATTCCTCCGCTATGGCGGTGCCTAGAGCTATAACCAGAGCTCTTATTTCCTCAGATGCCAGCATCCTATCAATTCTAGATTTCTCGACATTGAGAATTTTGCCTCTGAGCGGTAATATCGCCTGGGTTTTACGGTTCCTTCCTTGTTTAGAAGAGCCGCCGGCGCTGTCGCCCTCTACTATAAATAATTCTGATTCAGACGGATCTCTGGATGAACAATCTGCTAGCTTACCTGGCAATGTAAAACCCTCAAGGGCGCCTTTGCGGATCACGCTCTCTCTTGCCGCTTTGGCAGCTATCCTAGCCTTTGAGGCAAGGATAACCTTGGCCATAATCGCTCTGGAATCAGTCGGGTTGCGTTCTAACCAGTCTGACAACTCTGTATTGATAACTGTTTCAACAGCCGTTCTTGCTTCTGGGGTTCCGAGTTTGGCCTTTGTTTGACCTTCAAATTGAGGTTCCTTGAGTTTTACTGACAAAACCAAGGTCATCCCCTCCCTGACGTCTTCACCGCTTAGGTTTTCCTCTTTTTCTTTTAAGAACCCATTTTTGCGTGCGTAGTCGTTTAGAGTTCTGGTTATTGCTGACCTAAAACCAGTGAGGTGCATGCCACCTTCAATCGTGTGTACGTTGTTGGCGAAGCTTAATTCTCTGCCTTGTAGTTCGCTTGTATATTGAAGTGCAGCTTCAACAAAGATACCTTGCTGATCCTTGCCGGTATAAAATATGTTTGGATTAACTTTTTCCGCATGACGGTTAAGGAAGCTTACATACGAAACAATCCCGCCTTCAAAGAAGAAGGTGTAGCTGAGATGGGTTACGTGTTGCGGGCCTCCTTTTTCGGATTTTTCTATTTTGATTGGCTCTCTCTCATCATCGACGCTTATTTTAATTCCTTTGCTTAGATATGCTTGCTGGCGTATGTGGTTGATTATCTGTTGCCAGTTAAAATTTATTTCTTTGAATATTTCAGGATCTGGTTGGAAAGTGATTGTTGTTCCAGTCTCATTTGTTTTGCCAATTTTTTTAACTGCCGCCAATGGTTTTCCCTGTTTATATTCTTGCATGAAGACATCAGGTTTACGTCGGACCTCTGCCCTCAGATAAGTAGAAAGAGCATTCACGACTGATAAGCCGACTCCATGAAGACCTGTTGATACTTTGTATGAATCACCTCCGAATTTACCTCCGGCATGAAGTTGTGTGGCGGCGAGTTCAAGCGCTGATTTTTTGCTTTTAGGATGAATGTCGGTTGGAATACCACGACCATTGTCAGAAATTCTAACCATGTTGTCTGGTAAAAGTGAGACTTCTATTTTGTCGGCATGACCACCGATGGCTTCATCAAGAGAGTTGTCAAATATTTCCCAGATTAAATGATGAAGACCCTCAACACCGGTAGAACCAATATACATACCCGGTCTTTTTCTGACAGGTTCTAAACCTTCTAAGACATGTATGTCTTTGGCTGTATATGAACTTGAATTATTTATTTTTTCTTCGTTTTTAGCCATCTTATTAACTAAACAGACTACCCCTTAAACGGCTTT
>CAYRDM010000010.1:0-19614 GCA_964423175.1 uncultured Candidatus Saccharibacteria bacterium
TCTGAATTGGAAAGGACGATCTGGTCATGAAAGAGAAATCGGCTGCCGTTCTTATATATCGTTATCCCTCCTGGAGCCCTGATATAAAAGAGCAATTTGATATTTCTCCCTCTGATATAGAAAAGAAATCTTCTTGGGTTGAGATAAGAAAATTTATCAAGAAGTTTAAATGAAAATTGGTGAGTTTAAATAAAATCATAAATTCCAAATATTTTTGGCCTTTCTGTTTTTTTTGTCTTTTTGTTCTGCTTAGAATTCCAGGCCTGAATCTGTCCTATTATCAGGACGAGAGAGTTTGGCCGGATATTGGAATGGCCGGTTTGAGAGGATTGGGAGGTTTTTTGCATCCACCACTGACAAGCTTCATTTTTATTTCTGCGGTTAAGATATTCGGGGCCGAACATTTAAGGCTTTTGCCTTTTGTTTTTGGTATGGCTAATTTTTGGCTGTTGTTCTGGATTTTAAAAAACAAATTTTCCTTTAGAGTGGCTCTCTGGGGAGTCTTTTTCTATTCCATTGTTTTTTATTCCGTTCTGGCATCTTTGATGGTTGATACTGACGGTCAGATTTTACCATTCTTTTTTCTGATTTCAACTGCAAGCTACTACAAGTGGTTAGAGAAAGACCGTGAATTAAACACCAGACTGCACTGGGCTTGCTTGATGATTTTTTCAATGATTTGCGGTCTTTTGACTAAGGCCAGTTTTGTTATTGGTATTGGAGCGATTTCATTAGATTTTTTGTATAGCAATAAAAATCTTCTAAGGCCCGAAAAAATATTCAGAACTTTGCTAATATTTTTGTCTTGTGCGGCATTTGCTTTTCTGATAATTCTAGGCGCGATGTATTTTTTGCCAAATTCAGATATTTCTAAACCACTTGCATATTGGAAACATTTTTTTGTTCTACACAGTAGGAATTATTTGCAGGTTAGCATAGAGTTTTTTAAGTCTTTGCTTTATTTGTCGCCTTTGTTTTTTGTTTCCCTATTTTTATTAAGTAAAGAGACGTTTAACAAAATAAGATTATTCTTGTTTTTTATACTGCTGGGTCTTATTTTTTATCTTTTTATTTTTGATTTTTCTTCGGGTGCCCTAGATCGTTATTTGCAGTTTTTAATTGTGCCGGCGGTGATAATTATGGGCGTTATTATAGATCAGGAGTTTTCTCGAGTTGATTTAAAAACTTTTAACAAAAAAAAGTCCGTGATCTTGTCTGTTGTTTTGGCTTCGGGCATATTTTTGTTTCAATTTTTGCACCATTTTGTTCCCGCTTTATATCCAAAAGAGGAGTGGTTTAGGAGATTTCTCTCTTTCAGATGGAACTTTTTATTTCCCTTTATGGGCGGTTCAGGGCCAATGGGTTTTTATGTTTCCTGGCTTTTCATATCTTTAATATGGATTTTAATTTTATTTTTCGGTGCATACTTTAGATTTGGAAAGAGGCGTTCAAATTTTTTATGGTTTTCGGTTCTTGTTTTGGGAATACTGTATAATTCAGTTTTTGTAGAGGAATATTTATTCGGCAAGATTAACGGCAGTTCAAACATGTTGCTTAAGAACGCAGTTGTTTTTATAAAAAATGATAAAGATATTTCGAGTGTCATAAGTTATAACAATATTGGAAACAGAGAGTTGTCTAATATGGGCAAGTTCGAGAGAAGGCTTTATATAGCCCCCAAGTTTGAAAAAGATTACACGAACATATTAAGAAATTTTAGGGGACATTTTTTGGTTATTGATATACCAAGATTTCATGCCGACAGTCCTTTTCTAAAATATTTTTCTTCTTGCAAAACCATTTACGATGAGCATTCCGGACAGATTAACTCAAAGATTTTTGATTGCAGACAGAGTAAAGTTCGCTTTGACAAAATATGATTTTTTGTGGTATTTTATAGGAAATGCTTATTTCTTTTGAGAAATTAAGACAGACCTGGCAGATTATTAACCGAGCCTTCAGGAATTTTAGAGGCAGGTTTTTGTTTATAATATTTCTCGGGTTTTGCGCTGGATTGTTGGGTGGTGTAGGTATTAGCGCCATAATACCTCTTTTTTCTGTTTTAACAGGTCAAACCAACCAAGATGTCGATACGATAACAAGGGTTATAGAAAAGACATTTATTTTTTTTCATATACCCTTTACCCTTTTGCTGCTCACGCTTTTCATAGCGGTACTTTTTGTTTTGAAGGCCATCATACAATTTCTAGTAAAATATACTAACGGCAAAGTTACGGCTGAATATGAGGCTACTTTGAGGGATGATATTTTCAAGAAAACGCTCAATTCCTCTTGGGCCTATCTCCTGAATCAAAAATCTGGTTTTTTGGAAAGAATATTGATGAACGATGTTTCTATCGCTACTCAAATTATTACGATAATCACGACAATTATACTCTTGGGGAGTAGCTTGATAATGTATGCGATAGTATCTTTTAATATTTCTGCTAATGTAACTCTTTTAACAATGGCTTTCGGCGCTATATTGTTTTTTGTTTTTAAACCCTTGTATTACAAAATTAGGAAGACTACCAGGGAAATGGTCTCAACAGAGAAAACGATTGCTCATTATTTTAGTGAAAGTATTTTAAATAGTAAGGCGATTAAGGCTTCAGGAATAGATGAACAGGTCATTGAAAAAGGCCAGGATTATTCTGATCAGCTGAGAGACTTTAGAGTTAAGGCGGCTTTTTATAAATCTGTTGCAGGTCCATTTTTTGAACCTCTTGGACTCCTTTTCATAATTGGTTTATTTATTTTTTATCATAATTCACCTGGTTTTAATTTTGTCTCATTTGCCGCGGTAATTTATTTAGTTCAGAAAATGTTTTCCTTTATAGAATCTTTGCAGGGGAATACCCAAAGAGTCAGCGAAATGATGCCCAACCTCCAGGCCGTGCTCGATTATAGGACCAACCTCGTAGAAAACAAAGAAATTGCAAAAGGTAGTTCCGACTTCATATTTAAAAAAGATATTGTTTTTGAAAATGTAAAATTTTCATACGAAAATTTTAAGAATATTATTCCGGATTTAAGTTTTACAATTAAAAAGGGCGAAATGGTGGGTCTTATAGGTTCCTCCGGTTCAGGCAAGACAACGATTGCAGATTTATTTTTGAGACTTTTTAAACCAGAGAAAGGAAGAATAATGTTGGATGGCAAGGATATAGAAACGATAGACATTGAAAAATGGAGAAAAAAAATTGGTTATGTATCTCAGGATGTTTTTTTGCTGAACGATACCATAGAGAACAATGTTAGATTTTTTGAAAAAAGCATTTCAAGGAAAAATATTATCAAGGCGATAGAGCTGGCGAATGCCGATAGTTTTGTAAAGAAGTTACCTAAGGGATTGAACACATTGATTGGTGAGAGGGGGGTTAAACTTTCGGTTGGTCAGAGACAAAGAATCGCTCTGGCGAGGGTTTTGGCAAAAAATCCAGAAATATTAATCCTAGATGAGGCTACAAGCTCTCTTGATAATAAGTCTGAACTTTTGGTACAGAAGGCCATCGAGAACCTCAAGGGCAAAGTTACCGTCCTAGCTATTGCTCATCGTTTGTCTACAATAACTGATTCTGATAGGCTTTTAATTCTAGAGAAAGGGAAGGTACTAGAAGAGGGTAAACCCGAAGAACTTCTAAAAGACAAGGACTCTCATTTTTATAAAATTTATAATATAAGAAACTAGAAATAAATTGGGATGCGAGGAGTTATTATAAGAAATGTCTAACAATAACAAGATATTATTTGCGATATTTACCTATCAGCAGTATCAGACATATATAGAGACGCATTCTTTAAAAGATATGCTGGATAGGATTTCTTTTTTAGTTCACCCAAAATTGATGGGTATGGATTTTGGTGTACCCAAAGAAAGGATTTTTGCATATTCCTACCCGGACCATAAGAATGTTTTGCATAGACATATTTTTAATATTAATTCCTGGATAAGAAGAAAACAGAACAATGCTTTTTGGATAAGAACTTTGTTATTTACTAAGCGTCAGAAAAGAATATATAGGCTTCTTTCACTTCCTGTTTTGAGCAGTTTGGTTAAGTGGTCATTTATCAATATGGCTTCAGATAAAAATCTTTTGAAGCTTTTACAAAAAATAGACCCGAGTATTGTGTTATTGCCCTCTCATGCTTTTGAAGGAAGAACCTTCGAAATGATAAGGATTGCCAAGAAGTTAAACAAACCTTCATTCATGATCATTGATAACTGGGACACGGTTGCCAACAAAACAGTCTTCACTTTGCAACCAGATTATTTGGGCGTTTGGAGCCGTCAGCAAGTTGATCATGCTTCGAGAGTCAGAAGTATGCCGACGGACAGGATTTTTATTCTCGGTGCTCCAAAGTTTATTTATCATCTAGATCCAGTCAAAAGATCCCAACCCTCACCTTACCCATTTAAGTATGCACTTTTTGTCGGTATGTCAGAACATTTTGACGAGATAGGTGCTTTGAAAAAAATAGATCAGGCCATAGAAAAAACTGGCTCAAACATCAAAGTTGTTTATCGACCAACTGCGACCCAGCACACGAGGAAATGCCCTGACGTGTTTTTTGAATATGATTTCAAAAATGTAATTATAGATGAACCAGCGAAGGTTTATTATAAAAAATCTGCAACCTGGGATATATCTAAAGACAGTTTCAATCCTATATATTATCCGTCATTTGATTATTATCCAAGACTTTTGGCGAACATGGAGTTTATGATTGCGCCACAATCAACCATGCTCTTGGAAGGCGCTTTGTTTGATAAGCCCACATATCTGATGGCGTATGATGATGGTTTCCACCCTTTTGGGCCTAAGTGGATTTTTGAGAACGGATTGCATTTAAAAGGCGTGGATCGCCTTAAAAATGTACGCATGATTCATAAGAAAGAAGATATGGAAAAAATATTTTTACCAGGCGATAGATTAAAAGAGGCTGGCGAGGCAATCGATATTGATTATTTTGTTTCTTTAGAGGCAACTGCCAACTACTCCTCTAATCTAAAAAATAAGATAGATTCCGTTTTGTCTTCCTGGCACAAAGTTTAAATGTCAAAGGTAATTCAATTGCGTTTTTCTATTTGCAGTTAGTCCAAACTTGTTTAAAGCAAAATGAAAGAATATTAAAAACCGCAGTACTTAAGGGGTACGGCAGTAATATATGAGAAAATTAGCAATTAAGTTTTTATTTATGGTAGACGGAGCTCTTCACTTTTTTAAAGTATCTCGAGGGACTTTTTTGTGGAAAGTAAATGGTGTTTTACTGCGGAAACTTAAAAGAACTTTTGTTAAAATTCATGGTTTTGAGATGTTTTTAGATAAAAGAGATTCTCTGGGACTGTCCTTAACTGAATTTGAACCCGAAACAGTTATTATTTTTAAACAATTTGTTAAGCCTGGAGATACCGTTTTGAACGTAGGTGCAAATATAGGTTATTTTAGTCTTTTGGCTTCGAAACTCGGGGCGTCTGTGCTGGCTTTTGAGCCGGAACCAGAAAGTTTCAGTCTTTTGAAAAAAAATATAGCACATAATAATTCCAAAATATCGGCATTCAACAACGCCGTATCTGATAAAAATCAAAGAGTAAAATTGTATCTAAATCCCGATAATCTTGCTGGTCACTCGCTGAATCAACGGAAAGAAAATCAAAAATATATTGAAGTCGAGGCCGTGGTTTTAGATGACTTCATTGACCCAGATAAAAAAATAGATTTTGTAAAAATAGATATTGAGGGGGAAGAATATCGGGCTTTTTTGGGAATGCGGAGGATATTGGCCGACAACCCTGGCATTAAAATAATCGCGGAATACCACAATTATCATCAATTAGTTGATCTTCTGGTAGAGCAAGGATTTAAACTATATACGATAGAGTCGAAGGGTTTGAGGTCAATTTCTGCAGAAGATTTAAAAAGAGAAAATAGGGGGATCAATATATTTTGTAAGAGATAAAACGGGCTGGGTCGATTAATTAATTTAAAAGTCCGCGTTTGCGGACTTTTGGTTTTTAAAGATTTAATATTTCAAGTGTTTTTCCAGAATCAACCAATTCCCTTACTTTTAAGAAAGTATCGTTCGGAATGTCACTGAAGTTTAGTGGTTCTCCGTCAGGACCTTCCAGGACTTTTGTGGCGTCATCTAGTGATAAACAATACTCACGGAACTTATCGTCAAAGACCGGAACGTGAGTCGTGGGGTCAAAGTTTAATCCAAAAATTCTTGTTAGTTCTTGTCTTACACGGGGATGATGTATTAGTTCTGTTCCGGGATACCATGTTAGTGTAAACATTCTTTTATTTACAGCCTCTGCCGGAATACCATATTTCGAACAATGTCCTTCCTCCCAGGCCATGAAGGCGACAGTGTCTTTTAGATCATCGAGTGTTTCTGTCGGATTCCCTTTGATCCAGGTACAGTTTGCATGAATTCCTACTTCTGTGCAGTTTTTTATTCCTTCAACCATGGATCTCGGGAATTGATAAGTCTTACCGAATACTTTTGTTGGAATGAAACCATTTGTAAGTGTGAACCCACCCTTGCCCAAGACCTCGAGGACTTTTGCATTGGCACTTTCTGGCCCGAAGCCAATATATCTGCAGCCAGCCTCGGCCATCAGTTTGATTCTCAGAGGGTCTTCAAAAATATATTCATCAATCGATCCGGATTTTGGTTTAATGCCAGCCGCCTCATCAAGTCTTGTCAAAGTGCCCCAGTTTATTCCTAGCGGTTTAAATAGCGGCACCATATCTCTAATCCTGTCGTAACTTACGGCAAAATTATCGTCTACGAAAGCGTGGAAGTCTATCCCATATCTATTTTGATAGTAGATGATTTGGTCGAGCATGTGCTGAGCCGATCTGACACGCCAACTTCTTTCACCTTGGGTGCCCCTGTAGCAATATCTGCAAGAGAACGGGCATCCGCGGCTGGATACTGAAGTGGTGCTACGGGTCATTGTGAATGGAACGGCAGAACTATTATTTGCTCCGACTCCGAAAACGGCATTGCATACGTAGTAGTCAACCTGTTTGAAGTCACGTCCAAACACTTTCCTGAATATTGGATCATTATCGGCTAGTATATCAATATCTGCGAAGGGAAGTTCGTCTAAATTTATTGGACGATCCCCCGCATATAGAAATCTATGCTTATCTTTTACTTTGCCTAAGTAATATGGAGAAAGCTGACCATTTTGGATGGCTGAGCCAAACCCTTGTTTTTTTATTGCACAAGCATCCAGGCAGATTTTTATTATTATGTCATCTCCTTCGGAATGAGCCACGGCGTCTAACTCGGGTATGTAGTTGAAGAGACCTAATTTCAACTCTGTTGCTAAACCACCACCAGAAACTAGAAAAATTTGAGGGAAAAATCCTTTAATAAATTCCGCAAGTCTCTTTTGCCATCTTAGAGTTGTTATCTTGCCGGAAAATCCGACTATGTCTGGTTCGCCATAGTAATAGAAGTGTTGGTAAATAAACGTCTCTGCTTCCGCCGGACTTAGATGTCTTCCATTTGGCAATCCACGTTTTTCTGAAATTTCGTCTTTGATTCTATAGCCGTTAAGATCAATAACCCTAGCCTCTATATCAAATTGTTTTCTCAAGCGTGTCGCCATTAATAATGGGCCCTCGGGAGTAGTATTGGGCAATGCGGTTTCTCGTAGCGGCATATTGATGAAGACGATATTAAGACCCCTTAAATCAGATGGTCTTATGTCTTTAATTATATCTGCGGGGTGTGGCCTTTTTAATCCAACCTGGCTTGGTATCTGAAAAAGATCAGAACTCATTTTGAGTTTCCTCGTCTTATATTGTGAAGGTTCGATGGCGGAATATTACAATTAAATGTGCCCAAAAGCAAGGGGAATATTTGACATTAGGTCTAAAATCAAGTAAAGATATTTTAATAAAGTCCTTTTAAAATAAGGAGAAATCAATGGGTCTTAATAAAAGTTTTGCGTTTAATAGCAGGTTGAGACTTTATGAGCGAATATACGATGATGACGGCCAATTTCACGATTCTTTAGAGATCATACTCAAGATGATATTGGATACGTTAAAGCTTGGCGGTAAAATACTTATTTTTGGAAACGGCGGTTCAGCCGCTGAAGCACAACATTTTGCAGCCGAACTTGTGTGTCAGTTTAAAAAGAAGAGAAGGGCTTTCGCGGCCATTTCACTTACAACTGACAGCAGTATTCTCACAGCCCAAAGCAACGATTTCAATTTCAATTCTGTCTTTTCGAGACAGATAGAGGCGATATGTACCAAGAAAGATTTGGTGATCGGCCTAACTACAAGTGATGCGGATGGGACCAGCAGTCATTCTGCGAATATATACAATGCATTTTTGGCGGCGCAAAAGATTGGTGCCAAGTCAGTTGGCTTTTTCAGTCAAAAAACCCAAAAACTTTTGCGCAAGGTCGATGCTTCAATAATTGTTCCCTCTGAGGAGACCGAGCTAATTCAAGAGGTGCACCTTGCGGCGATTCACATACTTTGTGGATGGATAGAGGATCAGATATGAACAAAATACAGATAGGTATTTTGCAAGGAAGATTAACACCTTCTGTAGATGGAAGCTTGCAGTTTTTTCCTAAAGATAATTGGCAAAATGAATTTGCCGTTGCCAAGCAACTTGGTTTCGATTGCATCGAATGGCTTATAAAGAATGACGAGATGCGCGAGCGAAATCCTTTTTTTGTCCCTTTCGGTTTGAAAGAAGTGGAGAGCTTGGTCCAAAAATCTGGGATTTCAATTCCATCCATTCACGCTTTTTATTCTAAAGGAAGTGAATACTCCTGGGATCTTACAGACATTGCCTTGAAGGCTAAACAAATTTCTGTAAGGACCATACTCGTATCCTTTTTTGGTGAAAATGCTCTTAAAACTAAAAGCGATAAGGAGCTGGCCCTCCGTAAGATAAGAGAGGTCTTAGGTTTTTGCGGTGCTCTCGGGATTAGAATTGCTATTGAATCTGAAATGGAGGCCGCTGAGCTATTAGAATTTATCAATAGTTTTGCTTCTCCAATTGTCGGTGTTTATTATGACATTGGTAATATGGCAAGTATGGGAGTCGATGTGGCTGCCGAAATAACTTTTCTTTCCAACAAAATATTCGGAGTGCATATAAAGGATCGTAAGGCCTGTGGTGGCGAGACAGTTCCTTTGGGTTTGGGATGTGTTGATTTTGAAAAAGCATTCAGGGCATTACATGATGTGTATTATGCAGGGCCGTTTATTATTCAAAGCGCTCGAATTCCCGGAGTGGACGATGTTCAACTAAATTTAGAATATCTTCGTTTTTGTAAGCGATTATTGCAGAGGGCATACAAGGAGGCCAATTAACCATGGACAGCAAAAAAATCCTTGATCTTTTTTCCCTTAAGGGCCGTGTGGCAATTATAACCGGAGGTGCCGGTAGACTTGGTCGCGAGCATGCAAAGATATTGCGCGCCGCCGGAGCTAAGGTCATTTCATTTGATGTTGAGAGGCCAGAGATTTTAGAAGTATTTTCTGAAAAATGGGAAGTTGATATTACGCAAAAGGATGAGGTATTTAAGGCAGTTAATAGGATCTATGATATTTATAGAAGAATCGACATCCTTATTAATAATGCTGCTCTTAACCCCAGAGTCGGATCAGACGAAGTATCCAATAATAATGAAAATAACTGGGCGCCACATGAAAAATATTCCCAAAGACTGTGGATGAAGGAATTTGATGTCGGACTTAACGGCGCAATGTATTGTATTCAGGCGGTTGCCAAGTATATGATTCCAAAGAACTCAGGATGCATTCTGAATATTGCTTCAACCTCTGCTATTACTGCTCCAGATCACAGAAAGTATAAAGCGGGCAGGTTTAAATCAGCCGCATATCCTGTTGTTAAAACAGCGCTATTGGGCTTAACCAGAAGCTGGGCTTCCTATTTCGCAAGCGTTGCTCCCGAGATAAGAGTGAATGCCCTTTGCCCTGGAGCAGTTAACTTTGGTTTAATGGAGCCGGAGTTTGCAGCTAAATTGGGTGAACGAAATATGCTTAGACGTCCAGCGTCACCGGATGAGTATGCGGGGGCGGTATTGTTCTTGTGCTCTGACGCCTCCAAGTTTATGACTGCTGCTACCGTTGTAGCCGACGGTGGACAGACAGCTTGGTAGACTTAAAATTAACCAGCAAATTTGCTGGTTTTTGTTTTGAAGCCGTCAACACGGGTATGGTATTGATATTTTTTTGCTTTATTGGTTCTATATATGGGAGGTCTTTTAAAATATTATCGGGAGATTTTATGCTTATAGGTAAAAGGATCGTAGAGTATGGGATCCCGCCTTTGTTAATAGCCGAAATTGGCATTAATCATAACGGCAGTTTGCAGACTGCTTTCGATTTGATAGATGGTGCAAAAGCCGCTGGCTGCGATATGGTTAAGTTTCAAAAGAGAACAGTGGATGTGGTTTATACTCCGGAAGAACTCGCTAAGCCCAGAGATAATCCCTTTGGTTCGACTAACGGTGATTTAAAAAGAGGACTTGAGTTTGGTAAAAAACAATTTGACGCTATCGATGATTATTGTCGGGCCAAAAAGATAATGTGGTTTGCTTCTCCTTGGGATGAGGCAAGTGTTGATTTTTTGGAGCAATATGATCCACCTTGTTATAAAATTGCATCTGCTTGTAATAGAGACGCTGGTTTGGTGGCGCATATTATGTCCAAAGGTAGACCTATCATTGTTTCAATCGGCATGTCCGATGACGATGACGTTTCCCGTATTGTTGAATTTTTGGGTGAAAGGGATCTGGTTGTTCTACATTGTACTGCTACTTATCCCGCCAAAGATTCGGAGCTTAACTTGGCAAATATACCCAGATTAATCGGTCAGTATTCGAAAGCTTATATCGGATATTCAGGCCATGAGGTTGGATTATACTCTTCACTAGTTGCCGCAACCTTGGGCGCCTGTGTAATCGAGCGGCACATAACCCTAGACAGATCAATGTGGGGGAGTGATCAAGCCGCGAGTTTAGAGGTGGTGGGTTTTATGAAGTTAGCAAAACAGTTGAGGGTATTGCCAGTCCAAATGGGCAATCCTACTAAAGAATTACTTGAATCCGAAAGACCGGTTGAGGCAAAATTGAGAAGGGTTGATACCCTCTAAAAATAAACCGCTTAGGCGGTTTTTAATTTGGAGCATTTCAATTTTTATGTATATTTAATGTATGGTAAAGGTTTGGGCTGCATGTAAGGATCCTGGCGGAACGAATGGCATTCTTCCTATAGTGAAAAAATTAAGAGAAAATGGGCATATCGTAGATATAATTGCTGACGGGAATGCCCTGAAGAGATTGCCAGTTTTGGGTTTGGATTTTCTAACTCCTTCCGATGCGATCACTTCTAAAGAAAAGCCAGATATCTTTATAACGAGCATGTGTTCTGGTGGGGGAATAGGAAGAGATCTCGTTCCAAAAATGAAAAACGATGGTATCCCTACCGTGGCCTTGCAGGATAATTGGGGCGTGAGATTATTGGATGAATGGGCTAATAAAAAATATTGGCCAGATTATATTTTTGTAAATGACCTTTTGGGTAAAAAAATTGTTTCAAAGGCTTGGCCTAATTTTAATAAGAAAAATATAATAATAACTGGTTTCCCAATGTTTGATAGCTACTCTCTTATTTCATCAGCTGATAGAAGAGACGCAAGAACATGTTTGCTGAAAGGAACTGGTTGGCCAGATGATGCTTCAATTATTTTTTTTGCTTGCGGTGTATTGGATGGTGCCACGGAACTTTTAAAAGAGGTTCTTTATGCGCTGGGAAATACTGTTAGTAAAAATAGAAAAATAAAACTAATTGCCAGGAGCCACCCACAACTTGAAGACGTTTCTCCAAGAGAGCTAATCTCTTGGAATAAGACTTTAAAATCTTTTGGAAATAGTTTTCCGGAAGTTATTGCGAGGGCGGAAGACGCAAGCGCTTTGGCTAGTATGAATATAAAAGAACTTCTTTTGTCCTCAGACGTTGTCATATCCGATTTTTCCACCGTGACATTGGAGGCATCGCTTGTGGGGGCCAAATTAAAAGGCAAGGATATTATATCTGCTTATTATACGAAGAAGGCAATAAAAGAATTTCAGACGGCATTCCGAGGGCTAGTGAGGGAACCTATACTTGTAACAAGAAAATGCTCCTCGAAAGCTAAAGATAGGGATAGTTTAATAAATTTGATTAACAAATCTTTATCTTCCGGTTTAAATTTAGGCAAGGCACAAAAATCTAACTTTTATCCAGATGGCAAAAACTCTAAACGTGCGGCTGATTTTATAGAATTATTGGCTTAGTTTCAAGATATTTTAATTATTGCAAATTAAGCATTTTTGTAATAAACTAATAAACTAAATGAAGATTTTATCAATTATACAGGCTAGAGGCGGTTCGAAAGGTGTTCCCAAAAAGAATATTAGGCTTTTGGCTGGATACCCTTTGATAGCCTATTCTATAGCCGCTTCCAAATTATCGAAAAGTATAGAAAGGACAATTGTCTCGACAGATTCGCCCGAGATTGCTGAAGTAGCCGTTCGTTATGGGGCAGAGGTACCTTTTATTAGACCGGCGGAATTTGCTGGAGATTTTTCAACCGACCTAGACGTTTTTGGTCATGCTATAAATTGGTTGCAAAATAATGAGAACGGCCTACCCGATCTTATACTCCAGTTGCGTCCGACAACTCCGCTTAGGGACCCCGTAATTATAGAAGAGGCCATAGAAAAAATAAAAAATAATTCTGAAGCCACTTCTTTACGTTCTGCGCACAAGACTGGTCAGCCTCCCCAGAAAATGTTTCAAATAAATTCGGCCGGTTTTTGGGAAGGTCTTTTCCCTCATGAAACACGGGTTGAATACTATAACCTACCCAGACAAGCTTTTCCTGAGGCCCATTGCCCCAATGGCTATGTCGACATAGTCAGACCCCGGTTTATTAAAGATAATCCAGGTCAGTTTTCCGGACCTAAAATTTTGTCTTTTGTGACTCCTTTTGCTCCAGACATAGATCGTCTTGAAGATTTTGAACATGCCGAATATGTCCTTTCTAAGCAAGGTAGCCCACTTTTTGATTACTTGTCTAAAAATTTTTCAAAAGAAAAATGAAATGCATCCTTTGTAAAAAAGAAACGGGTATCCTAATAGCAAATGAAGTCCGCGAAGGTAAAGCGGAAGTTTTTTATTGTAAAAGATGTGAGTTGGGTATGTTGGGAAATATACCGACAAAAGAGAATTTGAAGAATTTCTATAATAAAGACTATAGAAAGACAGCTTCTCAGAAATTGGGGGAGGGCATGGATCCGCAGGGTTTGTTTTCCATGGCAGTCGGGTTTCAAAAAAATAGAATAGATTTTTTAAAAAAGTATTTCGGCAAAAATAAGAGGCTTTTAGACGTTGGCTGTTCTGCGGGTATGTTTTTATGGCATGCCAAGAAGTATATGAAAGAAGTTGTGGGCATAGACTATGATAGCAATTCAGCTAAGTTTGCCTCTAAAAAGTGCAATTGCAAGACGTATTACGAAGATATCGAAAATACTGATCTAAAAGAAAAAAGTTTTGATATTATCTGTGCTTTCCAAACTTTAGAACACGTGGCTAATCCAGAGGAATTTATATCTAAATATAAAAAATACTTAAACCCCGGAGGTATTATAGCAATTGAGGTGCCAAATCTTAGAGATCCATTGCTTTATTTATATGATATTCCTTTCTATAAAAAGTTTTATTTTCACAAGTCTCATCTTTGGTACTTTACGTCAAAAAGTTTAAAAAAAATTATGCAAAAATCTGGTTTTGAGGGTGTTGTCTATCCTTTGCAAGAATACAATATTCTTAATCACATGAGTTGGATTTATACAAACGCTCCTCAACCTACTTCTTTGCCCGGAATTTCTTCTCCTAGGATGCCTTTTAGGAGTACCGCAGATAAGAGTGATCAAAAAAAGATAGATGACTTTATAAATATTTTTGACCAGGAGTATAAGAAGAAACTCGGGGAATTGGATGCAACTGCCTGCCTCTTTTATATAGGCAGATCTCCTCGTTAATATAAAACCGAGCAACGCTCGGTTTTTTATAGGATAGCTATTTTCCTTTCTGTCACGGATTGCTTAATTGCCATAATGATTTCCAGGACATTTTTGCCATCATTTAAATCTGGACTCGGCGGAATATTAGATGTAATGCAAGATAGAAAATATCCTAGCTCGCTAAGATAGGTTTCGGCTTTCCATGTTCTATCAGCACGAACCCAATCGTCGATCACTATTGGATTTCCAACAATTGGTATTAGTTGCAAGGTGGAGTTGAAGTAATCCCAATAAATTCTTCCTTTTGTGCCGGTTATTTCCAAAAATCCTCTAGCTGGTTTTTTTAGATAATCAACATGTAGAGAAGCAATTATTTTTCTATCGAAAGACATTATTATCTTAGCCGTGTCTTCTACCCCGATGTTCAAATCCCCAAGCTCACCACCGGCAGCGAATACCCATTCAGGTTTTCCAAATAGGTAATATAAATAGTCTATTTCATGGCACTGTGCTGAAACCACTCCGCCTCCCAGATCACTTCTTGTGGCGTAGCTTGTTCTAAAATCTTCCCATGGATGCCAATCTGTAACTCTTTCAGACATCTCGGCACTTATTGAAACAACTTTTCCGATCCGCAATTCATCAAGCCATTGTTTTGCCACCATAAGCAATGGATGAAAGCGAAGATTGTGGGCCATGAATCCAAACTTTTTATTTGATTTTAGCGTCTCTAACAATGTATATACATTTTGCAAATTATGCGAAAGAGGTTTTTCCATAAATATATGGCAACCTGCTTCTGCGGCTTCTATCGCTGTGGTGACATGCAATGAGGTCGGGTTGCTTATAATTGCAATTTCCGGGCGCTCTTCTAGTGCCTTCTGGAGATCGTGGAATATAGGGTGTTTGTTTCCGTGTTTTGTTAAAACCTCATTTCCAAAAGTAGATGAACCCTTGCCTGTCCTAAATATCAAAATATCTTCACATTTGAAACCGAGAACCTCAAGGTTTTCCATGTGCCTTTTGCCGATGCTCCCAAGGCCGCATATCAAAACTTTCATTTTTTATCCTTGTTTTCAAAGATCTATTGGTGATATTAACACGAATTTGGGCATGGTCAATCCTGCTAGACATTAGGCGATTAATAACGTAGTTTATTACTTATGAAAGGATTTTTTCTAAAGAGGCTTATTAACGATTCAAAAGATAATATTTTAGATATTAATATTCCTTTTGGTCTTTTTCAGGATGATAACGAGGATGGAAAAGAAAGAAGGATGGTTGTTTTTTTAGGAGATAATTTTGCAGATTTGCCGGGTACAGATCTAAAGGAGGCATATAGAATAACGAATTTATGTTTGGATTATGTTAGACATCAGTGTTCTGGATACGAGTTGTATTATAAGCCCCACCCCAAATTGGTAGAAAGAGATGAGTCCCAGTTTTTGAATCTTTCCGGGTTTAAAATAGAGAGCAGCATTGTAGCTGAGCTTTTTTACATTAAAAATATAAAGAAAATAAAATATGTTTTTGGGGCTTGTTCAATGGGTAGCGTTACGGCATACAACATGGGTCTTAACTCTTATACATTTACAAATATTGTTGGCAAATCGTTTGACCCAGTGACATTTGATGGCAAGAAGAAAGCAATGAGCAATATGCCAGAGGTTTTTTTTATAAATGATTTTAGACAGACCCTAGTTGAGAATCGTAAGAAATATGGCGGGCATTCCATAATGGAAGGAAATTTAAGAAAGATATTTTCACAAAAAAATGGCAAGATGTGGTTCGTTTTGGGTGGCACTGCTGACTTAGCAAATGCCATAGCGATAAGCACGCTTTCGAAAAAGATAGATCCTAATAGAAAAAATAATCTTATAGTGGTTAATCATCATCGTTGGAAGGTTGTTCCATTGGGGGATTTAAAACTTTTTTTTGAAAATATTTACTTTGTGCCCAGGGTATTTTATTCTTTGAGACCCAACAAAATAATAAAAGCGATAAGGGCTGCTTTGGAAATTAAAAAGTTTGATATTAGGCCAGAAGATATTATATTATCTATCCCCGGACTCGGTTTCGCCGATGACTGTTTTGCTTCTTTTTTTAAGCAGAGTATCAATGTGGCGATTATAGGCAGTGATGTCTTTGAAATATCAACCGGGGAGCAAAATTATAGTAATAAGATGTTTCGCGGCCGTTTAGGTGCAAGATTTTTTAATTTATTTTTAGAACCATTGCTTGGGATAGAGAGAACCGTGTGGCTGGAAGATAAGAGGAGGATTTTTAATGTCGATAGGTACTCTAGACCAATGAATGACATTTTTGATTACATTTGGAAATTTTAAAACCGATCATTTAGATCGGTTTGCTTTTTTATAGTTCTAATACGTCAAAAAGTCTGTTTTCGTCTATGCACTCTCTTACTTTCAGAAAAGTCTTTGTCGGCATTCTTGAAAAATTTACTGGCTCATTATTGTGTGGGTTGATTAGGACCTTGGTGGCATCATCCAATTCCCCGAGATATCTATTAAAATGCCTATCAAGCACTGGTTCCCACAAAACACCTGCCGTATTGGGTTGCGCTGGCAAGAAGCTTAGGTCAAATGCCTTGGTAAGCGAATCTCTAACATCCTGGTCGTTTATTAACTGGGTGCCAGGATACCAAGTCATAGTAAACATTTTTTGATTTATTGCCGATGAGGATATTCCGACTTTTGCGCATTCTTGAATTTGCCATTTGATAAATAGCGCAGAAGTTTTTACGTCTTCTAGCGTTTCGGTTGGCGAAGCAACAATCCAGGTGCAATTGGAGTGTATTCCAAATTTCCAGGCATTGCGTATACCCTCAATCATTGACCGCGGAAATGAGTGCGGTTGACCGTCTATCCTTACCTCCATCATACCGTTTGTTAGTGTATGACCACCTTTGCCTATGGCCTTTAAGACATTAGGACTTGCACTTTCGGGACCAAAACCGATAAATACGCAACCGGCCTTGGCCATGAGCTCTATTCTAAGAGGATCTTCGAACTTACCAGTTGAGGGATTTAAACCAGCCGCTTCGTCTAGTCTGGTTAGGCAACCCCATTTGATCCCAAGTGGTCCAACCAATGGAACCATCTCTGCGATTCTCTCAGATCTAACTGCGAAATTGTCATCATGGAAGCAGTGAAATTTAATTCCGTATTTTTCCTTGTTAAATGCAAGCTCGTCATAAATATGCTGTGCTGATCTAACCGCCCAATCTCTTGCTCCATCAGCACCACGTAGGCAGTAATGACAGCCAAAAGGACAACCACGGCTTGATACTGAATTTGTCTTCGGCGTTATTTCGTCATCTTCCCAAGGGGTTACCGTGCTACTGTTGGTTTTCGAGCCGTAAGATGGCAAGTATAGATACTGTTTGCCAATTTTTTTACCATCAGCATCTTCGTCCAAAATTTCCATGTCTACGAAAGGAAAAAGATCTAGGTTGCGAGGTCTGTAACCTTCATAAACGAAACGATGACGACCATTTATTTTACCTATGTAGTAAGGAGCCAGGTGGCCGCTTGATATTGCAGATTCTATTCCGCGCTCTTTGATTATTTTAGAATCATAAACAATCTTTAAAACAACCTCATCCCCATCGGAAGTGCAGACCCCATCTAGTTCTGGAATAAAACCCGTATTAAACAATCCTGATTTTATTTCTGTTGCAAGGCCGTTGCCGGACACTAGGAATATATTTGGTAATATTGCTCTAATGAATTTGGCTATTTCCTGTTGCCATTTGAATGTGGTGATTTTACCGGAGAATCCAATAACGGTCGGTTCCCCAAATTTTTTCAAATGGCGCATTATTAATTCTGCTGCTTCCGGATGAGTTAAGTGACGACCATGCGGAAGGTTTCTTTTTTCTGAGTCATCGTCTTTTATGCGGTATGCATTGAGGTCAACTATTGTTGCCTCAACACCGTAGTTTTGTCTAAGGTTTGTTGCCAAAAGAAGAGGTCCTTGAGGCGAATCAACCGGAGGCGCTGACTCACGCAAGGGCATATTTATAAATAACATCTTGGTTCCGGCGAGATCATTGAAGGAAATATCTTTAACGATTTCAGCTGGATGTAACCTGGGTCCGGCCGAAGAATGCCCCAGGATTTTTAATTCGGAGGTTGTTAATGTGCTCACAATTTATACCCTTATGGTATGTAAATTGATTCGGTTAGGCTAGCATATTATTTGATAAAAAGGAAGAAACAAAATTATGTCCAGATCTTGAAATAATACCTGAAATTATGTATAACTATGATTAAAACAAACAGTAAAACCTTGGTGATTGATCAGTCGTCTTATTTTGTGGAGTTACCGGGGCATAATTAGATGGGAAAAAAGATACCAAAATTTGGATGCATTACAACAGTTCTGACGAGTTCAACACGTTTGCCGCAGAAAGCCCTGCTAAAGATAGGAAGTAAAAGAGTGATAGACCATATCATTGACAGGGCAAAAAGTATTAAGGGAATTGATTCCGTTGTGATTTGCACTTCAACTAACTCGGCGGACGATGTTTTGGTGGATGCAGCAAGACAACATGGTGTTGATTATTTCAGAGGATCGGCAAGAGATAGGTTGGGTAGGATTTTGGGTGCTGTTGAAAAATTTGGTTTAGATTTTATTATAACTTTTGACGGTGATGATTTGTTCTGTGACCCGGAGCTTATAGAAATGGCCATCAAGCAGATGAAAGATCAGCCTTGTGATTTAATCAAGGCACCAGCGGGTCTCGTTTGCGGTTCATTCACCTTTTGCATAAGCGCTAGCGCGCTTAAAAGGGCTTATCAAATGAGCGCCACCGATGATACTGAGATGTATGAAGTATATCTTTTAGAAACGGGAGCCTTCAAAGTGCATGAATTAAAACTTGATGATCAGATATTCCTGTCCGGGGATCACATTAGATCGACTCTCGATTATCAAGAAGACCTATCTTTTTTCCAGAGAATTTTTGAAGAACTCGGGATAAAAACAAACACTGTCCCACTGAGAGATATCATTGGTTTGATTCAACGCAAACCAGAGATAGCTCAAATAAATTATTTCAGGCAGAACGATTATGCGGCCAAGAGGGAAAATATGAGAACTCATAAAAAAATAAAAGAAATATAAAAAATATGTCTATAAAAAATAAAAATAAATCGAGCAATAGCTGGAAATTTAAAGGTAATGAGATTAAATATCTCAAAGAAGTTATAGATTTTGGTTTTGGCAGCGGCACTACCGGGAGTATGAACTTGCGCCTGGAGGATGCTTTTTCCAAACGTTTCGGAGTTAAGTATTCAGTTGCTTCAAATTCGGGCACCTCAACTCTTTACCAAGCCCTATTGGCTTTTGGTGTTGGTCCCGGTGATGAAGTGGTGCTACCACCACAAACATTTATTTCAACCGGCCTATCTGTATTAATGTGTGGAGCTAAACCAGTATTTGCTGACGTAGACTATAATGGTAATCTTGACCCAAAAGATTTGAAAAGAAAAATTACCAAAAAAACCAAG
>CAYRDM010000011.1:0-10188 GCA_964423175.1 uncultured Candidatus Saccharibacteria bacterium
AAAATTAAAAAACGGCTTAGGGCCGTTTTAATATTCATGAGCGAGAATTTCGTGTCGGAGCTCATTATATAATGCGAATGCAACATATTCACCTTCAACATGAAGGTGACACACAGTGTTGCCTCTTGAATCATCGTCTCCTCCAAGCGGGGAGCCTACATAGCGTGTTTCTAGTATTATTTCTTTGCCATCCTCAGTAACAAATACTGCTTGTTCTACTTCTTCATCCGCCGGTGGTACGGTTTCAGGCTTCCTAAAATTTATTCTTTTGGAGGTATCTTCTTGTACTTTTCTTTTTCTTTTTTCTTTGAAAATCAGGATCGAATTATAGGTAGTTCCATATGCTGTGCCGTGCAATAGCCATGTTTGTTCTGGCATTTGAATAGACTCCGCTTATCAAGATGCTGTTAGTAAGATAACAATTTATTAGGGTTATTGTCAAGATATTTTCCTCTCAGCCTATTGTAGAATTTAGATGTGAGCAATGTCGCTAGGCGTTTTAGTTTATTGGAGTTTGGTATATCTTAGGCAAGACGTGGTTGGCGCTGGGCCAGTGATGTTATAAATATCGGTTCATGAAAAGATATGTGGAAGATGTTAAAATAAAAAACCCGCCGAGGCTAGAGCGGGTGGTATTTAGCGAGTTTACGCCATGGCGGTGGGGTTGGGGTGAGACCGCCATCTGGTCAGGGTTGGGTTTTTGTTAGCCTCTTGCCGGAAACTTAGCGCATAAAATCAAATTTGTAAACATATGACTAATTTTCAGAAAAAAGTGTATAATTTAGTGAGTAAGATCAAAGAGGGGCAAACCCTGACTTATTCGCAAGTGGCGAGGTCTATAGGTCACCCCGGAGCATCCAGGGCCGTCGGTAACGCCTTGAACAAAAATCATGACAAGAATATCCCTTGCCACAGGGTTATACGCTCTGACGGAAAAACGGGTGGATATAATCGGGGTTCTGATTTAAAGATTAAACTTTTAATTGCCGAAGGTGCTATAAGGTAATAATTTTTTTAAATATGCCTAGAGTTTTATTAACTGGTGGTGGTTCAAGCGGGCACATTTTCCCGCTAATTGCTGTCGCAGAAGAACTAAAAAAACAATCTGCCCAATCGGGGATTAATTTAGAAATGGAATTTGTCGGTGACGGTAAGTTTAGAGAACTGATAAATCAGGAATTGGCTATCAGGTTTAAGAGCACGTTGAGCATTAAGTGGCGCAGATACTTTAGTTTTTTAAATTTTGTTGATCTTCTGAAACTTCCTTTCGCTTTTTTTCAGGTTATGTTTCATGTTTGGTGGTTCATGCCCGATGTAATATTTTCGAAAGGTGGTTACGACTCATTTTTGCCTTCTTTCATGAGTTTTTTGTTTGCAATTCCACTCGTTGTCCATGAATCCGATGTTATTCCTGGCAAGGCAAACATCTGGGAAGGTAAATGGGCGAAAAAAGTTTTTATATCTTTTGAAGGAGCTCGCGGTTACTTTGGTAAAAGCCCAAAAGTGGAACTTTCCGGCAATCCCATAAGAAGAGGCATCGCAGACCTAGTAGACAAAACATCGGCAGCCTCAGCTTTTGGTCTAAATTCTCAGAAACCAATAGTTTTAATTACCGGTGCTAATCAAGGGGCGCAAATCATTAATGAAGTACTGCTCCTGTCTATCGTTGAATTAACCAAAAAATTTCAGGTTATACACCAATGTGGTACGAAGAATTATGATAAGGTCAATTCTCAGATATTGAACATAGTAAAGGAGGGCGGAGACGCATACGGAAAAAATATTAGCGATAACTACAGACTTTATCCGGTATTTGATTTAAAACAAATGTCTTTGGCTTACTCTGCTGCCGATGTTGTTGTCGCACGTTCTGGTGCCGGCACGATATTTGAAGTTTCGGCAGTGGGTAAACCAACTGTCCTCATTCCATTGAAGAGCTCTGCCTCGAACCATCAATTAGCGAATGCCAGAGAACTTGAGAAATTTGGAGCGATAGTTATAGAAGAGAGCAATTTGTCTTCTCATATACTTATAAACGAAATAGAGAACGCAAACGAAAAGAAAGAAAGTATCTCTAACAGTATAAAAAAGTTTGCTAAGTTGGATTCAGGAGTAATTATTGCTCAAAGCATTTTGTCTTTGTTGTAAAATAAAAGCCCAGCTTTCGCTTAGGCTGAAAAAGAGCTTCCGCAGCCGCAAGTGGATTTAACATTCGGGTTATTGAACTTAAATCCAGAGGCTTCTAAAGTTTCAATATAATCTATCTCACAGCTTTCTAGGTATAGCAGACTGCCCGGATCGACCAACACTTTTAATTTTTGGTCTCCGGCAATATTTTCAAACTCATATGTTTTATCTAGTGTGTTGGCTGCTTTCGCTAGCGACATATTATAAGAGAAGCCGGCACAACCGCCGCCTGTTATTGCTACACGCAGTCCGATCGCAGTCGGCTCTGTAGTTCTTATTATTTCTAAGACCTTTTCGACTGCTTTTTTTGTTAATTTCACAAAACCTCCCTTCGCAAAATAGTTGCAAGATGAATATACTACTTTTTGCCTTTTTGTGCTAGTTTTATCTTATGATTTGGCAAACAATTGGTTTCGAAAAAAATAAGTTTTTTTTCGATAAAATATTTAAAGAAAAATCTTTTGGCCATGCTTATATATTTTCTGGTCAGGAAATGATAGGTAAAAGAACTTTTGCTTTGGAGTTGGCTCAGTTGGTCACATCGAACAGTCCTGCAGATATATGTTTTATAAGTCCGGCCGATTCTGAAAACGGTAAAACCATTGCAATTGAAGATGTAAGAAAGGCAAAGGACTTCGCGATGCTTAGTCCCTATTGGGGAGAGTATAAGTTTATAGTTATTGATAATGCGGAAACGATGACCGTTGAAGCCCAGAACGCTTTGCTGAAAATTTTAGAAGAACCTAATCAATCATCGATATTAGTCTTGATCACTGCCACACCAAGTGCTTTGTTAACAACTATCAACTCAAGATGCCAGGAGATAAGATTTACAGTGCATCCTCAAAACGTGGTGGATTCTTTCATAAGCAAATACGATTTTTCGAAAAATAACGCAGAGTTTATAAAACAATTTGCAAATGGCAGACTCGGCCTAATTAAAAAAATAGCTGAGGAAAAAATATTCGAGGAAGTAAAAGAATCGGTTGAAGAATTGATGAGTTTGGTTAAAGCCGATTTTAATGATAGATTTGTGATTGCACAGAGAATGACTGATGAGAAAAATAAGTCCAAACTAGAGAGCAAGGTCCTTTACTGGATGCTTTATATGCACACCAGATTGGATGAACCAAAGGCACACAAGATTTTAAATTGTTTGATGGCTTTAAATAGAACTATTAATAAGCCGCAGTTCAATCAGCGCTTAGCGCTGGAAAACTTTTTGATACAGATATAAAATTTAGACATGACCGTAAAAGATGTATTAAACCAAAAAAAGCCTAGTTTCGAGGGGGTTTTGGATTTTTATAAAAATGACATATCTACTATTAGAACAGGCAGAGCCAACCCGGCTCTAGTTGAAGATGTCATCGTGGATGTTTACGGCCAGAAAATGCATATAAAAGAACTTGCCACGATTACTACTCCCGAACCTCGATCCATTTTGATACAGCCCTGGGATAAGGGTGTCCTCGAAGCAATTAGCGGAGCCATAAGAAAGAGTGACATCGGACTAAGCCCTATTGTTGACGGCCAATCCGTTAGGCTCAATATTCCTGCTTTGACAGAAGAGAGAAGAAAAGAATTTATTAAGCTACTCAAACAAAAATCAGAAGAGTCTAGGGTAAAAATCCGTAGGGTTAGAGAAGAGATTTGGGATAAGGTCCAGACGATGGAAAAGAATCATGAGATAAGAGAGGATGATAAGTTTAAAGCTCGAGAAGATTTGCAAAAAATAATTGATGACTATAATAAAAAAATAGAAGAACTTGAAAGTAAAAAAGAAAAAGAGTTGATGTCATAAATATGTTGACGACGTTAATCTTCATAATAGTTTTAGGCATTCTAGTTTTTGTCCACGAATTTGGACATTTTATAATGGCCAAAAGAGCTGGGATGAAAGTGGAAGAATTCGGCTTTGGCTTCCCGCCTAGGCTCTTTGGGCTTAAAAAAGGAGAGACAACCTATTCTATTAACTGGATTCCATTTGGGGGTTTTGTAAAAATTTTTGGAGAGGATGGAGAAGGATATGAGATCAAAGATCCCAGGAGTTTTGCTTCGGCCAAATCTGGTACCAAAGCCTTAGTTATTGTCGCAGGTGTTTTAATGAATCTCTTTTTCGCTATATTGCTTCTCAGTATTGGTAATGCCGTTGGTTTAAGAGTTGGTTTGACTGATGATTCAATGGTTAAGACGGCGAAAGACATTAAAGTTCAGATAGTTCAGATAAGTGCAAACAGCCCAGCAGAGAAGGCGAATTTAAAAGTTTTGGATGAGGTTGTGGGTTTTAAACTAGATAATAAAATAACTAGTGTTTATACAGTAAGCGATGTTCAGGGCTTTGTTAACAAAAATTTGGGACGAGATCTCATTGTTCTTTTGAGAGACGGCAATAATATAATTGAAAAAAAAATTGTACCTAGATCTAATCCGCCGCCAGGAGAAGGTGCCCTGGGTATTTCGCTTGCTGCAACGGGAATTGTCAGATATTCAATTTTGTCAGCGATAAAACACGGGTTCACGGATGCATTTAATGTTTTGGTGTACACTTTTGTTGGCTACGAAACGATTATAAAAAATATTTTCCAAACTGGTCATCCTGGGGTTGAACTATCTGGTCCTATAGGCATAGCTGTTATTACTGGCAAAGCTGCGCGACTCGGCTTTACATATCTCATGCAGTTTACTGCCTTGATTTCCATAAACTTAGCGGTATTGAATATCATTCCATTTCCAGCTCTTGATGGCGGCCGTCTGTTATTTGTCATTATAGAAAAGATAAAACGTCGACCAGTTTCTCGTAAAGTTGAAAACATTGTTAATTCTATAGGATTTGCGCTTTTGATAATGCTTATGATTTATGTTACAACAAAAGACATTATTAAATTTTTCTAAAAAATATGCCACCTAAATCAAAACAGTTAGAGATATTTGCAAAAGAAAAACCTCCCAAAAGAGTTAGGCAGGAAATTTTGGGAAATGACGATTTGCTTGAATATGTAGAAAAAACTCGAGAACCTCACACTTGCGCCAGATGTGAAAACGAGATCTCTGTCGGTAGCAAAGCAATAAGATATATTCCTAGAGAAAATGGTAAAAAAGTAGTAGATAAGATTCAATACTTCCATCCTAAATCAGCTTGTCCGGCAATTGTAAATAATAATTAATTAGCTATAATTCTTCTATGGATAAATTTAAAAAAATACAAAGGAAAGTTGAAACAAGAGAAATGCAGGAAAAATGGGGCAAGGCCCCGAAACCCGTAGAAACACCGGCTAAACGTTTTGTTGAGTTGCCTGGTGGTTTAATAAAAAGAAAAACAGGAAAAATTGGTGGACCACTTGCTGAAAAGGGAAAGCATAAGGGTTTGGGTGGAGATATTACACACGAAGAGTCGATAAGTTTACGTGATAAGGGAGTGGTTTCTAAATTTCCTCGTAAATCTAGTGGTCATCATGAGGCAAATGTCTCAGATCGGCCCATGTTCGAACAAACAACGGCTGAAAAAAAATCAAAAAACAAAGTCTACGTGAAAGCCAGAGAGGAGTTTAATAAAAAGAGGTCACAAGAAGATAGCGACGATCTCGCTTTGGACAAAATGTTGGAGTCCCTGAAAGAAGACAAATAAAATGCTTTTATCAAAACTTTTTACCAAGACAACACGTGAGTCACCCAAAGATGAGACCGCCATTAACGCCCAGCTTTTAGAGCGTGGCGGTTTTGTTTATAAGAATTCCTCTGGAGTCTATACATTTTTGCCTTTGGGCTGGAGAGTTATACAAAAAATAGGGGACATTATTCGTGACGAGATGAATAAAATCGGCGGCCAAGAAATGTTGATGCCGGCTCTTGTCGAGAAGAAGTATTGGGATGCAACCGGGCGTTGGGACGTGGAGATAGGATTTGAAGTTAGAGGCAAGCAAGATGAAAAGCCTGGTTTTATTTTGGGTTGGTCCCATGAGGATATCCTGACGGCCATAGTCGGCAGGTATGTTAACTCATATAAAGATCTCCCCTTTGCTCCTTATCAAATTCAAACTAAATTTAGAAATGAACCCAGGGCAAAATCAGGCCTATTGAGAGGCAGAGAGTTTATGATGAAAGATATGTATAGTTTCCATTCTTCAGAGGAGGACCTAATGAAGTTCTATGAAGAGGCAGGTAAGGCGTATCATAATATTTTTAATCGTTGTGGTTTAAAGGCGATATATACTCTTGCCGCCGGTGGTGTTTTTACTGCAAATAACACTCATGAGTTTCAGGTGATTTCTGATGTAGGGGAAGACACTATTTTTGTTTGTCAGAAATGCGGCTATGCCGAGAATAAAGAAATATCAAAAATGAAGAATGGGGACGAGTGTTCTAAATGTGGCGGTGCAATTAAAGAAGAAAAATCTATTGAGGTGGGTAATATATTTCCATATGGAGACAAATACTCTAAGGCTGTCGATCTAAAATATGTAGATGAAAATGGAGACAAGAAATATGTCATAACGGGAGCATACGGAATTGGACTGGGGCGTTTAATGGGCACTGCAGTTGAGGTATTCCATGACGACAACGGAATCATTTGGCCAGAAGGCATCGCGCCGTTTAAGGTACACTTGGTTGCTCTGGAGGGCGTTGCAAAAGAAGCCAGCCAAATTTATGAAAAATTAAATTCAAAAGGAATAGAAGTTTTGTATGATGATAGGACTGATAAAACCGCTGGGGAGAAATTTGCCGACGCTGATTTGATAGGCTGTCCATTTAGATTGGTTGTTAGCCCCAAGACTTTACAAAAAGATGGTGTTGAGATAAAAAGAAGAAACTCCAAGGAGGCTCAAATAGTGCCTATTGACAGAGTAGCTGATAATTTGCTATAATTAATATATAGAGTTGGGGCTTTATAGACCTCTCAAAATATTCAAAAAACCTTATTTATGAGTATTTTGAGGGGCCGAAGGCTGTGTGCTTTCACTTTGCTGCTTCTTCGGCACGCAAGCCTCATGAGCGGCCCCTTTATTCTTAAGCTCAGTTCTTTTCACAAATAGCCTAGCGATTCGCTAGGCTCTACCAAAAAGTCCCGAAGTAAAAAATTGTTCTTTTCATATTCGGGACTCTTTGGTGGAATAATAAATGAATCTCGCGAAGTGATCTTATGATTATTATGAAATCAGTTCGCGGGGTTCATGGGATTTAGCAAGGGCTTCTGGGTCTAGCTCGTTCCAGGTCGGAACGGGTGGCTAGCCCACCTCCTTGGGTCCTAGCTTTATACACCGTGAGTCACCGCGACGCACAGCACCGCGCTAGCCTCTAAAAGAGCACTTAGCAAGATTGGCTAGGGCGGTGTGAACCGAGGCGAGGTCGCCGTGCGACCTCAAACAGCAGCGGGACGGGATTTGATTCCGTCCCGCTGACCTCTGGAGGTGAGCAATTGCTCTACCTACTGTGGCGGTCCAATAGATGGGCAGGGCTGAAGGCTCTGTAGCCATCCCTGGCTGACCGGCGAGCAAATAATGTGAGCTTCAAACAACAAGCTCGCCGGTCTGCCACCAGTTCCTTTAAAATTTATGGTATAGTTTGTTCTTTCTCCACGGCCCACTAATTGTGGGCTTTTGATTTTTCTGAGATATTTTTAAGAGCTTTGATTGTTAATAGTATTTTTGTTATCCTGAATTGTCACAATGTTTCACAAACTCTTTAATTTTTGGTCGAAGGATATAGGTATAGATTTAGGTACTGCAAATACTCTTGTTTATGTTCGAGGTAAGGGAATTATTATTAACGAACCTTCCATTGTCGCAGTTAATCAGAAAACGGGTCAGATTCTTGCCATAGGCCAAGAGGCACGCAAAATGGTTGGGAGAACCCCAGGATATATTATTGTCTCAAAACCTTTAGTTGCCGGTGTGGTTTCTGATTTTGAGGTGACTGAGCAGATGTTAAAATATTTTATTGATAGAGCTCAGGAAAAATCATTTTCTTTTATATCAAGACCGAGAGTCGTTATAGGAATACCGGCTGGGGTGACTGAGGTTGAAAAAAGAGCTGTTGAGGACGCGGCTTATAATGCCGGCGCCAGGGAAGTTTTTCTAATAGAAGAACCGATGGCTGCCGCAATTGGTGCTCGTTTGCCAGTGCAAGACGCTGCAGCAAATTTGATTGTGGATATTGGTGGAGGTACAACAGATGTTGCTGTTATCTCAATGGGTGGCGTCGTGGCCTCTAGATCGCTTAGAATAGCGGGCGATAAATTATCAAGCGATATCACGAGGTATATGAGAGATGAGTATAATATGTTAATTGGCGATTCTACTTCTGAAAATATTAAATTTACTGTTGGCTCTGCTTACCCGTTAGAAGAAGAACTTCAGGTTCAAGTCCGTGGTAGGGATTTACTCACGGGTCTGCCAAAAGAATTGACTATTACATCTGAGGAAATAAGAAAAGCCATGCACAGATCAATTAAAAGTATTGTCATGGCGGTCAAGAATACTATAGAAGAAACACCGCCGGAGCTTATTGCTGATTTGTTGAACAGAAGTATATTTTTGGCTGGTGGCGGAGCATTGTTGAGGGGATTCGATGAATTGATAAGTCACGAGACCAAACTACCCGTTAAGATAGTCGATGATTCTATGACGGCTGTTGTTCGAGGTTGTGGAATGGTTTTGGAACATTTGGATGAACTCAAGTCCATATTGGTCTGGACTGCAAAAGAAGCTTATATTTAAATAAGAAATATTTTAAGTTTTGGACAGGAAATTTTATAAACTATCTCTGGGCGTCTTGCTCGTTATAATCGGGTTGGTTTTTATTAACTCATATTTTTTAGAAAGTCCTTTGCAGAACTTTTTTTATAAATCTACAAACAAAACCGATTCGTTCTTTTCTAGTAAAATATTTAGTTTTGCCAGATATTCCTCTTGGTTTTTGGATACCAAAGCTTTGATAAACGAAAACTCTAATTTGAACCAGCAAAAAAATGTTTTTCTTGGTCAGATAGCTGAGCTGGATGCTCTTAAAAAAGAAAACCAATTTTTGAGAAATGAATTGGGTTTATCTAAATCACTCGGCGCCAAGTTGTTGCTGGCCCAAATATTTAATGTTCAAAGAGGTGCAGCAACATCTACGGCCCTAATCAATAAAGGTTCTGATGACGGCGTAAAAAAGGATTTTGCGGTAGTTGCCAGCGGCAATGTTTTGGTGGGGATTGTTAAAGAAGTTTTTGATAAATCAGCTTTAATAATTTTGACTGACGATCCTAGGGTTAAAATTAGTGCAAAAATTCAGGGATCAAGTACTCTTGTGAATACTCGGGGTACCCTACGTGATAGCCTGACATTAGATTTGGTCGCAAATGGCGATAATATAAAAGAAGGAGATCTTGTCGTAACAAGCGGCTTAGACGTTTTGCCAGAATCATTGCCGATAGCCCAAATAACAAAAGTCGAATCGGCCAATGGTGCTCTTTTCAAAAAAGTTAATGCGAAACCTTTGTTTGACCTTGGTTTAGGTTCTAATCTTTTTGTCTTGATTAAATAAAAAAGAACCCGGATAACCGGGTTCTCTGTATGACTTTAGTCTATGATCACGATCCCCATTGTTGAGTCCATGGAGGCTAGAGTATGGTCTGTTGATTGAAGGGTGGCTTGTTCTAATAGTTGATCGATTTCTGCGTAACCCGAATCAATTACTGCTTGAATGGCTTCAGGCGATAAGCAGTAACCAGTTGCTATTTCCTGGGTTACTCCCTCCGCAAGAATTTCGTAATTTTGTTCGATCCGTGCTCTGTCAGTCTCAAATTGTGCTTTGTTTTCATAGGATGTCCAAGTAATAACACCTTCGTATTTACCATTTTTTCTTTTGAGAACGACGTTATAGGCAATATCTGTAGGTAGGGTTTTTTGTACGTACATTTGAGTCTCCTTTGTAAGGATCTGATTGTTAAATATTATAGCATTTATTATATAATGTCAAGTGCCTTTGCATTTTGGTCTACTATAAGTAAGATTTAAT
>CAYRDM010000011.1:10288-18512 GCA_964423175.1 uncultured Candidatus Saccharibacteria bacterium
AGTCTGTTTTTGGAATTTTTGTACACCCTAGGTTTTGTGCTCGAGTTTGTTATTATACTGGCATTGATATCTCGAACATGGTTCTTGTGGTATATTTACCTCCCGTTGATAATTGAGACTTTGCTAGTTGTTATTTTGACCCGTATTATTGTTAAAAAATGGCCCTCGATAAATACAAGATAAGAAGATTTGAAGAAGAAGAATTGAAGCCCGAAGAAACACTCGCAGATTCTTTGAGTATTCATTCTGCATTGGAGACTCCAATAGGCCGAGGTGTTTTTAACGGTTTTTATTTGACTGTTGCGCTATTCATTATTTTTTTTGTATTCAAATCTGTTCAGCTTCAATTGGTAAGCGGGGCTAATTATGCTGCTTCTGCAGAACAAAACAGCGCCTTGCGTTACCAGTTATTACCGCTAAGAGGTTTGGTATACGATTCAAACAATAATGTTATGGTTGATAACTTGCCGATTTTTGATCTAGTTGCCGTGCATTCTTTGTTAACTAGTTCTGTTGAAAAATTATCAGACCAGATTAGACAGCTCGCTCCTATACTGGGGGTTAAGGAAGGGGATTTGTCTAAAACTTTTGATGAAAACAAAGATCGCGGAAGTTTTTTGATAAAAGGGAATATCACCAAAGAGCAGATAATTAAAATTAACTCTCTATCTTTGGGCGGCATATTTACTGTTGCAAATGCACAGAGACATTATCCTGATGGTCCAGCTTCAGCGCATCTTTTGGGGCATACTTCAAAAGTTACCCCGGATGATTTAAAAAAAGACCCAAGTCTTCTGGTCAGTGATCGCATAGGACGTGTTGGATTGGAGGCCGAATATGAGGATTATTTGAGAGGACCACACCGCGGTTTTGATTTTAAAAAAGATGCCGATTCTCAAGCGGATGATTATACCGGCCAAAGCCTGTTTTTAAATATTGATAATAATATTCAAAAGCAATTATATAAATCTATTGCGTCTGTTTTCGCTTCTGCTGGTGTAAGAAGAGGCGCTGCGATAATTCAAAATCCCAAAACAGGCGCGGTTCTTGGATTGGTTAGTATGCCCGCGTTCGACAACAATATTTTTGAAAACTCCTCTTTAACAGAAAAGACGGGCGGCATCTTGAATAATTCTGATAAGCCATTGTTGAACAGAGCCATCTCCGGACGCTATAGTCCCGGCTCAACTATCAAGCCTTTACTTGCTCTCGCTGGTTTGAGGGAGGGAGTAGTGACACCTTCAACTATGGTTTTTGCCAATGGCAGCATAAGCGTACGGAGCGAGGTTGATCCTAACGTTTTTTATACATTTAGAGATTGGCGTGTGCATGGATGGACTGATATCAAAAAAGCTATTGCCGACTCGGTAGACGTTTATTTTTATGCCTTGGGAGGAGGATATAACGGTATAAAAGGTTTGGGTATACAAAAGATTGCTAGCTATATTAAAGGAGCAGGCGCCGATAAGGTTACCGGCATAGATTTGCCCGGCGAGATTAGTGGATTCGTGCCGGATGCGGATTGGAAAAAAGAAAGTAAAGGAGAACCTTGGTATGTCGGGGATACCTACAACATTTCTATAGGCCAGGGTGATTTAGGTGTTACTCCGGTTTGGATCAATTCTTATGTGGGCGCCGTGGCTAATTGGGGAAATATAATGAAACCGGAAATCGTAAGAGAAATAAAAAATCAGGATGGCAAAGTGACCAAACATTTTGATCCGGTGATTTTGAGCCAATTGCCTTTTGATCACAACACTTTGGACATTGTGAGACAGGGGATGAGGCAAACGGTTCTTTCTGGCACCTCAACTCTTTTGCAAGATGTGCCGGCCGCTTTAGCTGCAAAAACCGGTACTGCACAAATCACTGGCCATGCGCTTAACTCACTGTTCACTGTTTTCGGTCCTTATGAGGATCCTGATATAACCATGACTGTTTTGGTTGAAAATATTAATCAAAGCCAGGGTTTGGCTATAAGGGTTGCAAACGATTTTATGTTGTGGTACTTTAAGGAATACAAAAAGGCTCAAGGCCAGTAATAATTATCCACAGGCAAATGACTGCCTTTTTTATTTGTGTTATATTTAGGATTGTTAATTTTTTGAAATGAATACATCATCACAATATTTTAGCCCGGAAGGGTTAGAAAAACTCAAGAAAGAGCTTGAAGAACGCAAGGTTAATATAAGAACCGAGGTTACTCGTAAGATTTTGGCTGCCAAAGAATTAGGAGACTTATCAGAGAATGCTGAGTATGTCGAAGCCAAGGAAATGCAAGGTTTTAACGAAGGCAGGATAGCAGAACTCGAAGACATGATTAAAAATGCTGTTATCATTAACCACAGTCAGAAACTTGAGGCTGTAGTTGTTGGGGCATCTGTTAAGGTTAAATCTTCAGCACACGGAGAACAGAAGTTTACAATTGTGGGCGCATCGGAATCTAATCCGATTCAGGGTTTTATCTCAAATGAATCACCACTAGGCATGGCCTTCATCGGAAGAAAGAAAGGTGAGGATATAGAAGTAAAGACGCCTAGCGGAGTGATGAAGTACAAAATACTAGAAATTATGTAAAATATTAAACCCCGAGAAATCGGGGTTTAATATTGACCGTTGAAAGATAGTGATGTATTTTAAAGCTGAGTTTTTTAACACGGGGTTTAATAATGGGCAAGGCAACTGGAAACAAAGAAATTGAACGCAGGTTCTTACTTAACAGGCTCCCTAATGATATTATCGGAATGTCAGAAGACGCCAGATGGTACATGACTGCTTATTTGCATACTGAAAATCCAGAGGTAAGAATAAGGCGTTGGCTACGGGTTTGCCCAGCAAGGGGTGAAGCTTCGTTTTCGATGGCCGTTAAGTTCGGCGACGGGATTGAAAGATACGAATTTTTGTATGATGTTCCCAAGGAACTTTTTGATAAAGAGTCCATCGGCAAGCCGATGATTTTAAAAACCAGATTTAGGGTAAAAGAACGCAAGGGAGTGATCTGGGAACTAGACTCTTTCGAAGGAGCATTGAGAGGTCTATATGTGGCCGAAATTGAGCTTAAAAAGGCGGATCAAAAAGTTGAGTTCCCCAGCTGGCTAGCTCCACATGTGCAAAAAGAGGTTACTGGAGATCCCCGGTACTATAATAAGAATTTAGTTTCAAACGGTCTTCCCGATCCAAGATAAATAGCCCCAAGGGGGCTTTTTAATTTTCCTCTATTTGATATACTCAAATATGAAGATTTATTTATGGCTTTAGAAGAAATTCGTAAAGCGAGGATTGCCAAACTCGAAAAGATTAAAGACAACGGCAATGATCCATATCCTGCTGGGTCTTTGCGTACACAAAAGTTGGCAGAAGCCATTGAGGATTTTGAAGAACTTTCTCATCAAAAAACAAAAATAGTTTTAGCTGGTAGAGTAATAGCAAAGAGGCAACATGGCGGATCTACCTTCGTCGATATTAATGACGGTTCAGAACAAATTCAATTACTTCTCAAAAAAGATATCATTGGAGATCAGCAATATGATCTATTTTCAGAAACTGTTGATGTCGGGGATTTTTTGGAGGCGGGTGGGACACTTTTTAGAACCAAGAAAGACGAACGCACTCTTGAGGCCGAGAATTACAAAATATTAACAAAGACTCTTTTGCCTTTGCCAGAAAAATGGCACGGCTTACAAGACGTTGAGGAGCGCTATCGTAAAAGATATCTGGATCTAATTTTTAATAAAGAAGTAAAAGATCGTTTAGAAACAAGATCAAAAATAATTCAAAATTTGAGGAATTTTATGATTGGTCATGATTTTTTGGAGGTCGTGACTCCTACATTGCAGCCTTTGTATGGGGGAGCTTCGGCCAGACCTTTCAAAACTCATATGCACGATCTTGATATCGATTTATATTTGCGCATAGCGCCCGAGCTCTATCTTAAGCGTTTATTGGTTGGGGGCTTTGAAAAAGTTTTCGAATTTACGACTAACTTCCGCAACGAAGGAATGGACAGAGATCACAATCCGGAGTTCTCTGTGTTGGAGTTTTACGCAGCCTATAAAGATATAGACTGGCTTATGGGTTTTACAGAAAAACTTTTGGAAGACCTCGTGACCAATGTTTTTGAAAAGACCGAAATAACATACGAAGAACATAGGGTGGATTTTACAGGGCCGTATAATAGATTTAAGTTCAATGATTTATTAAAAGAAAACTGTGAGCTTGATTACGAGACTGATGATGAAAAAGAATTTAAAAAAGTTGCTGAAAAATTGCAAATAAAGATAGACAAAGCAACCAACAAGGCGGTTTTGGCTGACGAATTGTTTAAGAAAGTGGTCAGACCAAAGTTAATAAAACCTACTTTTATAACTCATTGGCCGGCTGAGATTTTACCTTTGGCTAAGAGGGTTGATGATTCTGCTTTTGTTGGAGCTTTTCAGTTTTTTGCAGCAGGACACGAGTTGATTAAGGCCTTCCAGGAGTTAAATGATCCTATAGATCAAAGGGAAAGATTTCAATCACAGGAAAATCGTAGGGCCAAGGGTGACGAAGAAGCCCAAAGGTTAGATGAGGATTTTATAGAGGCGTTGGAGTATGGCATGCCACCTGCAGCAGGTTTTGGTATGGGCATAGATCGTTTGGTCGCCTTGCTTACAGGAGCACATTCAATTCGAGAAATTATTTTGTTTCCTTTAATGAAACCCAAAAATAATAACGAGGATAAATAAAAAATGCTAGATATAAAATTTATTAGAGAAAACCAGGAGCTTGTAAAGAAAACCTTGAAAAACAAAAGAGTTGATTTTGATCTGGATAAGCTTATAGCCTTGGATGAAAGACGCAGACACGTAATTGGTGAGTTGGAGGGTAAGCGTGCAAAACAAAATGCCGGTTCAAAAGGCGGGCCTAAATCACCAACGGAAATTGAAACTCTTAAGAAAGTAAAAGATGAGATAAAAATTCTTGAGGAAGAAATGGGACATGTTGAAAAGGAATTCGATGATTCGATTTCGAAGATACCGAATATTCCATCAGAAGACACCCCAATCGGCAAAGACGAATCGGAGAACAAAGTCATAAGAGAGGTTGGCAAAAAAAAGAATTTCGATTTTAAGCCCAAAGAACATTGGGAACTAGGTCAGGCCTTGGGGATTATTGATACGGAAACCGCCGGTAATGTTAGCGGTTCACGGTTTGCTTATATAAAGGGCGGATTGGGCTTGTTGCAGTTTGCTTTGGTGCAATTGGTTTTTTCTGTGGTAACCGATGAGGGTACTCTCAAGAAAATTATTAAAAAAGCGGGGCTAAATATTAAAGTCAAACCGTTTGTGCCGGTAATTCCGCCAGTCTTTATTAAACCAGATATAATGCAAAAAATGGCTAGACTTGAGCCGAGAGAAGAAAGATATCACATCGTTAGCGATGATTTGTATCTTGTCGGTAGCGCAGAACATACACTTGGCCCACTTCATATGGGAGAGATTTTGGCCGAAGAAAAATTACCCATTAGATATATTGGTTATTCAACGGCCTTTAGACGGGAAGCGGGATCTTATGGCAAAGATACTAAGGGCATATTGCGTCTGCATCAGTTTGATAAGCTTGAGATGGAGTCATTTTCTTTACCTGAAGACTCTGTAAAGGAACAAGACTTTTTCGTCGCAATCCAGGAGTATATAATGCAACTCCTGGAGATCCCATATCGTGTTGTTCAGATTTGCAGTGGTGACATGGGCGGTCCTGATTCTCGTCAGGTTGATATAGAGAGTTGGATGCCTGGGCAGGATAGGTATAGAGAGACTCACACTGCTGATCTAATGACTGATTATCAATCAAGAAGGCTTGGCACAAAAGTTAGAAGGGGAAATAAAACAGAATTTGTTCACATGAATGATGCTACTGCATTGGCTATAGGCAGAACGATTATTGCCATAATGGAAAATTATCAAACAAAAAAGGGGACCGTTATGGTTCCCAAGGTTCTGAAGAAGTGGATGTTCGGAATCAAAGAGATTGAGAAATAGGTAAACTTGTCAAATAATAACTACAAAACATGGGTTGAGATCTCAACGGGCAATTTGGCCAGCAATGTTAAAGCTGTCCGCGGATTGTTAAAGGAGGCTACAAATCTGATGGCAGTTGTAAAATCCAACGCCTATGGTCATGGTCTTGTAGAAACTGGAAAGATTTTTTCAAAATTAGATTTAGATTGGATTGGAGTTGATCATATAGATGAGGCAATAGAACTTAGAAAAAATGGAATCAGTTTGCCCATGCTGGTTATCGGTTTTACCCCAGAAGATAGATTCAGGGAAGCTCTAGAAAATAAAGTTAGTCTGACCATTTATAATAAATTAAAATCTACACCGCCTGAGGGCGTGTCTTTTCATATTAAGGTTGATACGGGAATGTCTCGACAGGGTGTTTTGGTTTCTGAACTAGAAGATTTTATTAATTCACTTCCTCGCGGATTAAATATTCAGGGTGTCTTAACTCATTTTGCAAACGCGGACAATCTGAGCGATCGCGCTTACCCAGAAGCACAGTTGGCAAGCTTTTATCAGTCCCTAGAGATTTTTAATAAAAAAGGCATTAATCCCAAAATAATACATTCAAGTGCCACACCGGCTTTTTTTACAATGCCAGAGAGTCAGTTTAATCTGGTTAGGATAGGGATTGCCTTTTATGGTCTTTGGCCTTCCTCAGACTTCTCTGACAATTTTAAGAAGCTCGGTCTATTGCCTGCTCTTTCTTGGAAAACCAGAATTGTTCAGATTAAAGAGATAGAAGAGGGAAGACCCGTTGGCTATGGAATTACTGAAACCGTAAAAAAGAAAACCAAGATCGCCGTTTTGCCCATTGGATATTATGACGGCTACAACAGGAGTTTGTCATCAATCGGTGAGGTTCTGATCGGTGGCAAAAGAAGTCGAGTTTTGGGAAGAATATCCATGAACCTTATGGTAGTTGATATAACAGGCGATGACGCATCTAAGATTTGGGATGAGGTTGTTTTGATCGGAAATCAAGGCGAGGAGACAATTACGGCTGAAGATGTCGCAAGGAAGATCGGCACAATAAGCTATGAAATTGTTTGCAGGATTAATCCGCTGTTACCTAGGATTTATATTTAGTTTTATTTTTTCTAAAAATGAGGGTCTATAAAGACGAACTCAGGGCCAAAAAACAAAAAAGATTTATTATCAAAACCATTTTTATTGTTTTGATATTTTTTGTTTTATTGGATGGAATATTCTATCTTTTGTTCTTTGCCAAGTTGTTTAACATAAGATCTCTTTCTATTGATGTGCCAGAAGATTCAAGGGACAGGATAGAAGAATCTGTAGCGGGTTGGCTTAAGGCCGGTTTTTGGGAGTTTACTAGAAATAATAATATATTTTTTGTTTCTTCAGCAGGTTTGAAGGCCCAATTAATTAATCAGTTCCCAAATCTAGAAACAGTTCAAGTATCTTCTAAGTTTCCTCATAGTTTTTCTGTTTCAGCTACGGCTAGAAAGCCTATCGGCGTTTGGTGTTTAAGCTCAAAAAATCAGTGTTTTTATTTTGATAAATATGCGATTGCTTTTGTTCAGACTCAGCCTTCCAACGGCTACTTGCTGATTAATGTAAATGATAAACGATCTAGAGAACTTAAACTGGGCGAAACTGTTTCTTCTCGGGAGTGGTACAAAAGTATAATTTTAGTCAGGGACATGCTTTATAGTAACGGAATTAATATCTCAGAGTTTTCTATACCAGTAGATTCGTTTGATGAGTTTGATGCAAAAACATCAGAGGGCTGGAGCATTTTGTTAAGTAATCAAACAGATTTAGTCGGGCAAATTAATTCGTTAAATCAGTTTTTGAAAGAAAAAATCACACCAGAACAAAGGAAAGGCCTACAGTATGTAGATCTTAGGATTCAGGATAGGGTCTATTATAAGTAGGGTGTTTTATAATTGACAAATATGGTTTGCTATTCTATAATCAAGGCATAACTAGTTTTCAGGTTTACAGAGGGAAAATGTCTAATCCCAAAACAGAATTCTACTATTCTATAACCGATTTGATTGCCGAACAGGTTGCGGAGCTTTTGAAAAGCTATGATGACAGGACTCTTGATGAGATCCATGCAAAAATTTCTGTTCTTTTGGAACTTCTGAGACGTACTGAGGTTCCCGGGTCTCATGTGGCTGGTCTCAGACTGAGGCTAGAAACTATTGCTAAAG
>CAYRDM010000012.1:0-17567 GCA_964423175.1 uncultured Candidatus Saccharibacteria bacterium
AAAAACGAATAGTGCCACAATTAAGCTACAAATGACTCTTAGGTTCGAGCTTCCAGACCCTATGCATAAAGTTCGAACCTAAAAAATATTAGAAAATCGTTGGAAAATATAGACTAAAATGAATTGTATTGAACAAGGTATTCAACTGCTGCGGGGCTTGGACTCGAACCAAGATCTCCTGCTCCAGAGGCAGGCGTGACTACCATTGCACCATCCCGCAAAATTTAATTTATAATACCTCTTTTACAATGTTTTTTCAAATTAAAAACTCGTTTATCACGAGTTTGTATTTAACAAAAATTTTATATGAACTTGCGAGCGCTGTTTCGATATCTGCAATATTCGCATTTCATCGAATAAAACGGCACACGGTTAGACATGAGGCACTCCTCAGCGTTAGCGATTGCCAGGTCAACCCAGCTATCTCTTGCCGCATATTTAACAATGTGAGGTTTAAAATGGAGTTTCCAATCAAATTCTTTTCTTTCCGATTCCCCATTCAACAAAAGGAAAAAAGATGTGTCTGAAATTGGGTATTCAAGATTCATTCTCTGAAGAAGCCAAACATAAATATCCAGCTGACGTCTATAAGACAGCCACCATTCATCACCAATTGGCAACGGAGCCCTCTTTGAACTTGTTGCCTTATAGTCCACAACGGAGATACTCAGCCTGTTTGATGAGTCAGCTATGAGCCAGAGGTCATCAGGTGCGCCCATGACTTCAATTCTAGGGCTAAAAAGCGTTCTCAGGCCTTTGCCTTTGGTAGTAAGTCTCCAATCAGAAATGTTTGGATGGTCATACGGCACACCAGGAATTTTATTTTCAATCATAATAGGATGTGGTCTCTGGGCGAGTCGATATTTATCGAATTCTATCTTGAGCAATGAATCCACTGCGCTGTTAAGCGTGTAGGGATGAGGCTCCGGACGTTTTATCCCCCTTCTAAGATCCAACCAGAAGCAACGAGGGCAATCCATGAACCTCTCTATTCGATAACGGCTCAACTGAAATGGTTCTTTTGACTTAGGATCGAAAAGGATTCGTTTATGCTCGCTCATTATTCCTCCTCGTGTGAACCGGCGGAAGTTAACAATTCCTCCGGCAATAAACAAGCACCGAGAGTCTTGTCGACTCTGCTGCGAATAAATCTGGGATTGCACAAAGCGAACTGTACACGCCCCCTTGAAAGCTTTTTCATTGGGAAGCGTCTCTCGTATTCAACCTGAACAACAAACGGATAGAGATAGCTGTGAGCAAAATTACTCCTCTCATCATCAGAAAATCCAGTACCAACCTCCCCGCAGGAAACAAGATCGCCGGTAGTCGGATCCACTTGATACAAAAGAAGTTTGCCCATTCTATGCTCATGGCGTTTACCAGCAGTGCCTTTGACATAACCAGTCGCAATGAAGTCATCTTCATAAGACGGCTTGCGTTTCCAGCAACCGGTCGGCCGTGGCGGATTATCAGATCTGCCATCTAAACGAATTTGGCTAACCGCGCTTTTATCGTACAACACGAGTCCTTCCCAATGGTTCTTCAAAACCCTCTCCTGGGCATCAGCGAATGAGTCATTCAAAATTTGTACAGAAGAGACGCACTTTAAATCTTTGAAATCGAGAAGACCGCGCAAAGTGTTATAGCGCCACATATTTGTTTGAGAAGCGACTAAAGCGCCCTCCAAAACAAAAATATTAAAGACCGCCAACCTTGCCCAACCTTTTTGTTCCTGAGCTTTAATAGCCCTCGCTGGGTCCTGATCGGCAGCCAAGGTTGAAACAAATTCTCGCCAATCGCTATCATCTTTTTCAGCCACTAGTTCGCAAGCGAACAAAGTGTTCTTCGGGACTTTGGCTCTTTTCAAATCGTTTATGATGAAGGGAAAGTTGTCAGAAATATCCGCGACTTTGCCTCGAGTATAAATACGAGGTTTATCGGTAATAACAGCCGTAACGCAATGGCCGTCACGTTTGCGAGTGATAAGAAGTCGATCCCTGTTTTCGAGATCCAAAATAGTTTCATCTGCGACACTATTCTTGGGTTTGGGCAGTACTAAGCCCGGAAATAAAGGATCTAAATCAAAAGGCAGTTTGGCTGGCAAGTTCTCTTTCTCCTCTTGTCATTAAATGTGAAGTTACTATCTAATACTATGATACAAAATCATAAATTTGTCAAAACAAAACCCTCAAAAGAGGGTTGGTTGTATGAATGACTGCCGAAACCAAAACAATTCCAAAGACTCCTCGGTATCCTTGCAAAAACCATCAATCATTTTCGCCATGGCAATATTTCTTCCTATCCCGTCATTCTCTTGATCTGTCGCACTAAAAAATTTCACAGAATCTTCAACTCTGACGATTGTTTCTAAACCGAACATGGCAAGAACTTTGGCAAGCGCAAAATTGTCACACCAAGCCTCTTGTATCCAGTAGCCTCGATTCATTCTTATGTTCACGATGCCATTTATCTTCAGCACGGCATGCGCCAGCTCATGATATATCAAGAAATATTGCATGTAGGTTGAGGAGCACCCAAGAGGAATCTCAATCAACCATTCTCTGTCGTCTATCATGCTCAATAAGGCTCCGTCAAGCTTTAGCCCCAACCTGCGTTCTATTTTTATCTTGATTGGGAATTCATCAAGCACTTCATCCAGCTTCTTGTGGCGGATACTTTGGAAATATTCAAATAGTATCGGTCCTACCCGACTTATCTCAAGATCAGGATTCATATCTTAACCATTTAAATGAGCTATCGAAAATTTAATAAATAGTATAATGAAAACTCGTCAGTGGAAAGGGTCTCTGTTTGCTAATTAATCGGCCTTAGCTTAAATTTAAAATATGCTCGATCTACATCTTCACTCAACAAATTCGGATGGCAAATTAACGGAAAAAGAAATTATAGCCAAACTTGTACAAAACAATATAGATTTTGCCGTTCTTACAGACCACGACACTATCGACGGCAGCAAAGAGTTTACAAAAATCGCCAAAAGCAATGGAATCAAAACAATAAACGGTGTTGAGATAAGCTGCGAACAAGAAGGAATCGGAATACACGTTCTTGGTTATGGAATTAATCCCGATTCTTCAGAACTTAAAAAATTTTTTACTAAACAGTCTGGCGAAAGAAAAAGAGTGTTTGAAAAATACATCATGCTTCTCGAAAAAGCCGGTTTTAAAATTGACATCGAAAAATACGAATTATTCCGTCAGAACAAATCAGTCGGTAAATCTCATGTCTTTGAATTAATTTGGTCAGTTCCAGAAAACAGAGATCTGGCAATAAAAAAATATGGAGTTCCCCTAAAAGAAGGTGAGAAAATGCGCAGTTTTTTCATAGATCGCTTAATGACATTGCCGGAACATATCGCATTCGTACATAAAAAAAATGCCCAGGCCAAAGACGCTATCGAGTTAATACACAAAACGGGCGGGATTGCTGTCTGGGCTCATCCCGGTCTTGAAATAGAATTCAAGACGAAAGGTGCATTTGAAAAAGTATTCAAAAAATTACTCTCTCTTGGCATAGATGGCCTTGAAGTATTCCAATTATGCTACAGTCATACTCCTGAATGGATCGCACATCTAGAAAAACTAACAAAAAAACACAACCTGCTGCCGACTGCGGGCAGTGATGATCATGACGGCACAAAAATAGGCAGATTGGATGTACCAAAAGAATATCAAAAAGAAATAATCGAAAAACTAGCAAAAAATTAAATTAAAAAACACCGCTCTGCGGTGTTTAAAATTAGAAAACATGTTCAACGGTAGGCACCTTGCCCCTTTTTTCGGAAATACGCAAATTGGCCTGACCATCCAATAAACGATGTCCGACCCAACGCCTGTCTATACGATCGAGCAGTAATGCCCTGGCCATGAAACGACGCCATTCATCATCTGGAAGCAATTCCAATCCCCATCCATGATATGAGGCACCACTATTAATTATCGCGCCGTGGCGGATGCCCAAAGCTCTGAAAACTTCCTCTGCCAAAGCGGGGCCGTTCTCTCCCACTGGAATATCCAGATCGAGAAGAGGAATATGAAATATGCCGTCTTTGGTTCTAACACGAGACACGACTTTCATTGCCTCATGAACTCTAATTTCAGTTTCTCCTTCAGGTAAGTAGCTCGCGATGTCCACTTTTTTAGGATCAAGCTCGGCCAGCTCTTTAATAGCTCTTGCCACTCTGGAAAGATCATTGGGATGTTGTACGAAGATAGTCGGTTCCTGGAAATCAGGAGTATGTTGAAGCGCCTTAGCTACGCTTCTGTTTGCTTTTGGATTTATAATCTTTGCTTCAGCAAAGTGGGGCTTCTCTTCGCATCTATATATAATAAACTCCATCAATAACATCTTGTAGAATCGGAAGAGGTTCTCCACGACATTCAAGGCCTGATCGCCAGGATTTATAACCTCATTTATGTTCATATGAATCTCCTTGTTAAACAACTTATCTAAACATAATACAAAAAATAAACACGCCTGCAAGTTTACAAAAAATTAAAACCGAGTCTAAGTCGGTAAATTATAAATTAGTTATTCCTATTTAAATTTTCAAATGCTTCCTTATCGCAATCGCGCTAGAGCCGGCGCCCAAAATTACGCCCAAACCACAGACCATCAAAGCAATCTGTGCTATACCGCCAAAGAAATATCCGGACAAATTAACCTGAGGCGCGAATGCCATAACTTTGTCTGAGACCAAATAAATAACAGGATAAAAAATGGCCAATGCTATAGCAGAAGCAAATAAGCCGTACAGCGCGCCTTCGGCCAAATAAGGTCCGCGTATGTGCCAATTGGAAGCTCCCACCAAACGCATTATTTCTATCTCCTGCTTCTGGTTATAGATAGTTAATCGGACGGTGTTAAAAGTCACAAGAACTGCAATCAAAGCCAAAACTAAAGTGATGGCCAAGCCCCAGTTATTAATGGCGCCTGATATCGCCTGGATTCTCTCTATCACGCCCTTGTTTTCATAAAAATTAATCTTGTCGATTACATTTCTGAGTTTATTATTTTCCAAAAATTGAGCGATTGAGGCGTACTGTGTCGAATCTTTGGTTTTAATATTCAAAGAGGCGGCTAAGGGATTGGAGTCCAATTGAGCGAGAGAATCTTGTATCAATTGGTCTTGTGAATGACGAGACTTGAAATCGCTGAGAGCCTGGTCCTTGGAAATATAGTCAACTCTTTCAACTTCAGAAAGTGCTGACAAATCAGATTTTATCTTAAGCGCTTGGTCCTCTGTGGCATCTTGTTTCAAATATGCGCTAATATCTATTTTGTCCTCCAAAGATGTAACTATTTGAGAGCTCAAAAGCTGAACTGTCAGAAGTCCCAAAAACAAAATCAAAGCCAGAGCCATTATGCCTGTTGCGGCAAAACTAAGATAACTATTCCTGCGAAAGTTGGTCCAACCGACGTTTATTATGCGTTTTAATCCGGTAGCCATTTAGATTACGTAACGACCATTTTCATTTTGATCTCTTACTATCTTGCCCTTGTCCATGCTAACGACTCTGCGTCCTATAGTATTCACGATATTTGCATCGTGAGAAGCCAAAATGACAGTAGTTCCTAATTGATTAATCTTCAAAAGTAATTTTACCACGTCGTAACTGTTCATCAAATCCAAATTGCCAGTAGGCTCATCGGCAAGTAAAATTGTCGGCCGATGAATCATCGCCCTGGCTATCGCCAGCCTCTGTTTTTCACCACCAGACATTTGATCTGGAAAATGATTCAACTTATCTCCCAAGCCAACTATAGACAATATCTGCGGCGCGTCCTTCTCTATGTCTTCCGGCATAGCATCGGATACCTCCATAGCAAAGGCAACATTCTCATATGCGGTCTTCTTGGAAAGTAATTTAAAATCCTGATAAACCGTTCCGATCTTCCGCCTGAAATACGGAATGTCGCCATCCTTTATTTCTGCTAAATCAGTACCATCTACCCAGACCTTGCCGGACGTTGGCTTAGTTTCTTTCGTTAGCATCTTTAACAATGTCGATTTACCGGCTCCCGATTGTCCAACTAAACAAACAAACTCTCCGGGCTTGATCTCCAGATCAATACTATCCAAAACCACGCTGTGCGGTTCGTATACTTTTTTTACTTTATGAAATTTTATCATTGAGATATTTCTGCTTCAATAAATTCGTCTAATTCTCCCTCCAAAACTTTATCTGGCTGAGTTGATTCTACTTCGGTGCGGTGATCTTTAACTTGTTTATATGGATTCAGAACATACGATCTAATCTGACTTCCCCATTCTATGGATTTACCTGCAGTGTCTGTTCTGAGTTGATTAAGTTCTTTAACCTTGCTGTCCTCCATCAATTTGGCCAACCTTGATGATAACACCTGCATTGCCTTTTCTTTGTTTTGGGCCTGTGAACGTTCTGATTGAACAGCAACAACTGTGTTGGTTGGGATGTGAGTAATTCTAACCGCAGTTTCAAGCTTATTCACATTCTGACCGCCCGGACCTGAAGAACGGAATGTATCTACCCTCAAATCCTTTGCATCAATATTGATTTTAGCATTCTCTACTTCCGGCAGTATATCAACCAGAGCGAATGAGGTGTGCCTGAGTCCTTTTGTGGAGAAAGGTGAAATTCTGACCAATCTATGCACCCCCGCCTCACCCTTCAGGTAACCGAAGGCGTATCTACCGCTGATTTCTGCAACTGCATTTTTGATTCCTGCTTGTTCACCCATGGTCTGGTCTAAAAGCTTAAAATCAAAACCATTCATGCCGCAATACTTCTGATACATTTTTAAAAGCATGCCGGCCCAGTCTTGAGCGTCTGTTCCACCAGCCCCAGAATATATGTATAGCAATGCATTTCGGCTATCATATTTATTTGAAAGAAACGCTTTAATGTACTGGCCATCAAATTCTTTTTTAAACTTTTTAATTTCTTTTTCTTTGGATTCAAGCTGTTCGTCGCTCATCACCAGATATCCTGTTAGATTCTTATTAAACTCCTCCCAGAAATCAACTTCACTTTTTAGATCGTTCAGCTCTTTGGAAAATTGACCCGCTCTCTGCGAATCCTTCCAAAAATCAGGAGATTGCATTTGCGATTCGATATCACTAATTTTTATCTTTGAGCTCTCGATGTCAAAGACGCTCCCGGATTGCCGGGATTTTCGCCTGCATATTCTCGAGTATTTCTCTCTGATTCTGCATAGTTTTATTATATCAAAACCCAGGCTAGCAGTAAAACAAAACTGCCCTTGGGCAGTTATAGATATTTCTTTTCCCAATCTTTTCCAAGATGTTTGGTTAAGTTGGCACGGCAAAAATCACAATTCTTCTGATGTTCATCTAAAAGGAAATCTAGAAAATTAGACAGATAAACCTCTCCCCATTCATATAGACTGCAACAGACAAAAGGAATAATAACGGGCAAAATGTATTTTTTATTTCCCGCCTTATCACAAATTCTTTGCATCTTGTTAGAAAGATCTGATGTCGAATTCAATAAAAAATCATAGGCAGGTGGACCCAGGGAAGAAGCAAGGCGGATCATGTCTGCCCTCTGCTGCGTATTGGCAAACTTAAATTTTCCGAAAGCAATTCCTTTTAATATCATCTCTGTTTTTTCGGAAATCTGATAATAGTCCTCCTCATAAGCATCCGCAATAAGGTCTTTCGGACCTCCCAATCCAGCATAAAACTCATCGACATCGTCTGATTGATATCCATCAACCGCTCTTCTCGCGGCAAAATTACTCCCTAAATGAATCACGCCCTTATCCCTCAAGGCGATTATAAACCCGGTCAAAAAATCAGATTTGGGTATTAAAGTCGCACCCCTGGTCTCTCTGCCTTGTTTAAGTTTAGCTAAAGCGCAAAGCGCAAAAAACCAAAAATCATTTCCATCGATTTTCTGCATCATTCACCACATGATTTTAAACAACTTGACCAAACAATAGCATAAAGATGGGTTAGGTCAAAAACAAATTAATTTATTTTATTGTATGCTATAATATTAATTAATCCTTATTAATTTACCGCTAATAAATATGGTTAACCAAGATCTACTCAACTACATCAATCAGCAGCTAGTTTACGGGGTCAACAAAGATGAAATCAAAAATATTTTACTTGATACTGGTTGGCAAGAAAAGGATATCGATGATGCGATAAATCAAACCACCAATCTCTTTCCAGAATCAATTAAGCCTAAAGAGGTTAAACATATTTCAGGTAAAAAACTTTTCGCCCTAGTATCTATTGGGGTCTTGATTTTGGGTGGTGGCGCTATGGGTTATTTTTATCATAACGGAAATAAAATTATAACTTCTTATTTTACAGGCTCACCCAGCCCAACTATTTCCATACCGCCAACGGAACTACCCATTGTAACACCAACCCCTACACCCGCACACACTTCTACACCAACCCCCACAGCATCACGAACTACCACACCCACAAAAACACCTTCCCCAACACCAACCCACACGGCCACTCCAACGCCGACAGCCACAACTACAAACTGTAAAGTTTTCACATACAAAGACAAGTATTACGGGGGAGGGCAACTATGTATAGATAGTATATGGGTAAAAGGAGTTTATTTTATAGCGAAAGATCAGACATCGGGTTTTCAATCCTATTGGTCTCAAGGCATGCTTGATATATTTGGACAGATAAAAAGTTTTTACGAAAGCCAGTTTGATAATAAAATAAAAATTGCTGTCGACAATACGCCAACCATAGTTTATGGCGAAAAAAATATTGGTGAGTATAATTCAGGTTCTATCGCTCAAGAGGTTTACAATAAAGTCTCCGGTAGTTTCCCTAGGGGTGATTATTTTATAGATATTCAAACTTTTGTAGTTGACGGGGCAAATGGTGTTAATGGGAGCAATCTATATAATGGAACAATTTTTATAAATAATAGGGGCGGGTCTGTAAATCAAAGTGGCTGGCTAAATCCTGAAAGCCACGGTACGGTTACAACGAAATATGGCACTGACTATTCCGGGTATTTAGGTTCAGCCCATGAATTTGGACATTCTTTAGGCATTCCTCACCCTTGGGATGAAGAAATAAACAAAGATTCCGTGGGAAATGTAATAAACCCTCAATATGGAAATGATGAGATGGGGAGTCTCATGAGTTATGGTGGGCAAAGAGGGCCATTAATTCCTAATTCGTTTATCCGTGCGCAAGTTAAACAAAAAATGATACGATCTAATTAGCCTCCTTATTTGTTATAAATCGATGCTCCGCTGTTCGATTCTCCACGCGAGCCAAGAAATTGGCTCGCTCCATAGAAATAAACCAAACCCGACATAAAGTCGGGTTTGGTTTATTTGGAGCCCATGGGAAGAATCGAACTCCCGTACACGGTTTACGATACCGTTGCTCTACCACTGAGCTACATGGGCAATAAAAGAATTATAATACAATAACCTATCGTCCCATATTCTTCAATTGCCTAAGAAAATAAAAAGCAATAATCATAGCTGCAATCGCCAGGGTTCCATGAAAGATAATTTCAATAGGTATAAGCCCCGCGATATTGCTCTCGTGAGCGATATGAATATTGTCATGAGGATATCCGGAGATTAGAACCCAGGAAATAGAAATAAAAGTTAACCAATCAAAAAATTTCCATTTTAAAACAGCTGCCCTATGCTTTGTAAAAACTGTAACGATGAAAAAGAGTCCAAAACCGAGGAAAAGCGATTCAATGGCAGTGACAATCGTAAAGAAGTTTTTTGTTTCCAAATCCGTTCCTAAAGGAAATGGCCAAATAGCCCTGGCAAAAATAAAAGCTGCCAAAGAAATGAGAAGCAAAATTAAAAATATTGAAAATTTTCTCATATTTGAGCGGGTAACGGGAGTCGAACCCGTCTCTCGACCTTGGGAAGGTCACATAATACCGATATACGATACCCGCCTTAATTATTTAAACAAATTCACAATCCAATTTTTAAAATCTGCTCCGATATTTTTCAATGTTTTATCTTTTGACAAATCTCCGTTTATTTTACTTTCTGCGCTCGCAGAAGCAATATTCCTTTTATAAACATATACAACATTTTCATCTGGTTTTTTGTAGTTAAGTTTCAAACGAGCCTGTCTTTCAAGGTATGCATAACTACTAAAATAAGCACTGAGTTGGTTTGCTTTTGACAAAGAATCTTTTGCTTCAGATATCTTCTGATCAAGGTTTTTAATCTCCCTATATGAAGCCGTGAGTGGTGGTTCCAATTTAAACAAAGAAACAAACAGAAAGGCGACCGCTCCCAAAAGCACGCCGGTGATCCATCTAGATTTTAAAATCTCCTTAAACATTCGGCTGTTCTGAAACAGAAGTTTCTGATGAGGATCCGCCAGTTTGGCGAATTTGGTTTATAAGCTCAACTGTCTTGTCGGGATCTGCAATCTTCTCGAGAACAATTTCTTTTTCGGCGGCAGTTCTTATCTTAAGATCTCCGTAATCATACAGTGAGGCATTGAGTCCGCTTTTGTCGTAGGAAACCTCAAGAACATCTTTATACAAAAGTTGGGTAACTGTTTTGGAGAAAAAACCTCTTTGCTCATTTTGAATCAAGCGTTGATTGGTTATAACCAAAGCATCGTTCTTCCAAATATACAATCTAAACAACAGCACAAAAGAAACGACTAAAATGACTGCCGTCAAAACGAGAGACCAATACCCGAAAAAATCAAAATTAGCGAGATGCTTTATTAAAAAAAGTATCGGAATTAGCAGAGGCCAAGTAAAAAAAACGGGTATTATAAAAAACACATGTCGACGCGCAACCTTTATTAATTCCTCGTTTTGCCGTAGAATGATAGGCATAATTAACAACGGCTCCAATTTGCTAAATAGCAACCGGAAACCGAATAAAATATGTTTTCCAAAAAAGCAGTTAAGTATATTTCCTATGCAGTGGCATTCCTAACCATAATTTCTATGGTCGCTTTTCTTTTGGTACCCCTACTTCGATAATATTAAGTCTAGACTATTTCTAATATAAAGAAAACACTTGTAAAAATAGAAAAGATCAAAATAGCCGAGACAATCTCGGCTATTTATTTTTTGAGCATCTCCAAAAATACCTCCTGAGGAATTTCAACCTTGCCCCGCTCTTTCATTTTTGCCTTTCCTCTTTTCTGTTTTTCCAAAAGTTTCTTTTTTCGAGTTACATCACCGCCATATAAATAACCGGTAACATCTTTGCGCAAGGCGGAGATTGTCTCCCGAGCGATGACCTTACCGCCAATTGCGGCCTGAAGCGAAACAACAAACCATTGTCTAGGCAAAATTTCTTTTAGTTTTTCCACGATTCTCCTGCCTTCATAGTAGGCCGCCTCGCGAGGAACAATTTTTGAAAATGGCTCTACACGCTCTTCCGCCACAAGAATATCCAGTCTAACCAGGTCAGCTGATTGATAACTTGTCGGCTCGTAACTCATTGAGGCATAACCTGAGCTGACGCTTTTTAGTTTGTCATAAAAATCAGTAATTATTTCTGCCAAAGGCATTTTATATTTTAAGACCACAACCTCCTTAGACAAATACTCGGTTGATGAATACTGACCCCTAGTTTCGGCAACGAGCTTCATTAGCTGACCCATATAAGTAAGCGGGCTCAATATCTCCAAATCAACTATTGGCTCTTCGATTTTTTCTAAGATACTTGGATCAGGTAATAAAGCAGCTGACCTTATGGAGACCACTTTGCTCTTTTTTGTTGAAACATGATATTCGACGGAAGGGGTTGAAATGATAAGAGACAGCTTGAATTCACGACGCAACCTTTCGCTTACAATCTCAATGTGAAGCATCCCCAAAAAACCCAATCTAAAACCGCGTCCCAAAGCAGGGGATGATTCCGGTTCATACGTCAGAGAAGCATCTGTAAGCTTGAGCTTACCCAAGGCATCCTTGAGCACATCGTAATCTTCACTGCCTTCGGGGTAAAAACTGGCAAAGACCATTGGCGATGGTTCTTTGTAACCAGGCAATGGCTGAATTAGTTCACCATCCATAGTCTTGTAAATAGTATCTCCAACCCTAACCTCCCCTGGATTTTTAAGACCTGTTGCAATATAGCCAATACTGCCCGCCAAAATATTCTCTTCTTTCCTAAGCTGGGGAGTAAAAGATCCAACTTCGATGACCTCAACACTGGCACGACTTGCGAACAGTTTTATCTTATCGCCAGATTTAATTGAACCGCTAAAAACTCTGACATAGGCGACGACGCCTTTGTAAATATCGAAAGCGGAATCAAAAATCAGAGCAGTAAACTTATCGTCACTTGCGACTCTTGGTCCGGGAATTTTTTTAATAACCTCGTCTAGAACTTCCTTCACTCCTATGCCAGTTTTGGCAGAAATTCTAAATATCTCGGCGTTGGTAACGGGCAAAATATTTTTTATTTCCTCCTCAACTTCCTCAACCCTAGCGTTGGGTAAATCTATTTTATTTATTACAGGGATGATCTCTAGGTTTTGTTTTTGTGCAAAATGTAAATTAGCAAGAGTTTGTGCTTGAACTCCCTTTGTAGCATCAACTAAAAGTATTGCGCCCTCAACAGCCGCCAAGGAACGCGAAACCTCATACGAAAAATCCACATGCCCAGGAGTATCAATAAGGTTCAGAACATACTCCTTGGAATCCAGAGAATAATTCATGCGGACAGGCTGAAGTTTTATTGTAATTCCCCTTTCTTGTTCTAATTCCATCTGATCCAAAAACTGTTCATGCATTTTGCGTTTTTCAATTGTACCGGTCAATTCTAAAAAACGATCGGCTAAAGTCGATTTCCCGTGATCAATATGGGCAATTATGCAGAAGTTCCTTATGTTTTGCATGTAGATAAACTAACATGCTTTGATCAAATAAAAAAGCCGTTGTAACGGCTAGGGTTTCATCTTCTCAAACATCAAGAATTGGCCCATCATGGCTAAATAGGTGGCGTCCTGGTCAGCTCGATGAGGTTTGCTTCTGGGATCAGGAATACCCAACTCTTTTAACTTAGCGGATCTGCGTCCTGTGTATCCTCGATACATTGATTTCAAATCAATTCCGCCATGACCAAATGGCGAAGGGCCAGGAAAATGTCCGCCAAATAGCAAATTAATTCTCCCGGAATCAAAGAAAACAGTATCGGTCACGCCCACAACTTCTCTACCAGGCCACTTTCCTTGAAGCCAAGAATAAAATTCCTTAAGAGCAGCGTCGATCCTGACGCAAGAATCCTCCATTGATCTTAAGACGATGAGAGGCTCGAAGTCTGGACTTGAGGTATCAAAAATTTTGGAACTCTTTTTGATTTCTTCCAAACACATAAGCTGGGAACAACCCACCCTCATTGCTTCAATTTCGTAATATAATGAATCCGGCTTCAATTCCCTATAAAAAACCAGACCTAGATTTTGATAATCCTCAAATGAAAGTAATTCGGGACCAAATACACAAGCTCCTAGAGAGAGGGTGCTGTGCATTCCCAAACTAGAACCTGCGGTTTCAACATCAACAGCAATATAAAGCGGGTCTGCCATTTCGTGACCTCAATAAATGAAAGAACGCCAGGCCAACTTAAATCTATTTTAGCTGAATGTCAATTAACCTGTCGGTTGAGAGATCCGAATTAAAAATAAAATTATTACCCATGAGTTGACCTCCATCCGTATTGCTCTCCAATTGCTTCCCATCCGGGATTTTAAAATTAAAGATCATTTTGTCGCTCACAGTTCCCGATTGTTTCTGCCAAAGCAGGTGATAAGAATCATCGGCCATCTGATTTTTAGTACTATATTTGAGAGTTACTGTTTTGCTATTTCCCGGCCTGATTACTATCCAAAAACCAAAAACAGTTCTGCCAGATTCTTCAAACACGTCAGTGCCAGTAAAAGGTGTTATCGTATTGTTTTCGATAACAGATAAATCTGGGTCTTTCTTAAAACCAAAATCTTCATAACTTATGAGGGGTTTAAAGTCTGTTATTGATTGGCCGTTTATAGACTCCAAAGTTGAGCCTTGAGGAACATAAACCTTAATATAGGCTGGGTTATCTCTGTTGTAGAAACCGTATTTAGAGTCCCCGCCATTGTGTATTCGACTAATCGTAAGCGTGTGCTCTAAATTCCCTCCCTCGTTCTTCTCCGTTGTTAAATTCATCGAATTCTCTGTAACAAAGTCGGTCTTAGATCCCTTAACATTGGCAAAAACAACTTGCAGATAATCGTTCTCGGGTGAAACATTTTTTATCTCCCCAGCTATTCCGTTTTCTTTAGCAACTTTTTCAAGATCTGGATCATTAAAATAAGCCAGAATATGTTTCTGCTGTTCAGCTTCAGATATTATTTTAAAAATAGAAAGCCAATGTTCTTTGTCTTGCTGAGCCAATCTTTCAAAAAATTTTGGCTGCAAGTCAGATAAAATCTGTTTGGGTGCGGAACGATCAGCCTGGTACTCCACTTCATTTTGGATTGCCGCCATAAAATTATCCGATTTAAGAGTTAATTTATATTCAGGCATATTAATTGGGCCAATAACATCTAGGATTTTGGTTATGACATCCGGTGTGATAGTTAAAACACCGTCGACATTTGGGCCACCATCAAGTTTATAAAATTGAATAACTTTTTTAGCTGAAGTTGGGAAATCAGCAAACCAAGCCGCATCTCTCATTCCCCAGTTAGGAGTAATGTGCTGGAGAGGTTTCGGCGGTATTATATTAACCTTGAGATTCGCATCGGCTCTATAAATATCCTCGACGAAAGTTTTCTTCAAAGCACCGTCCTCAAAAGTTATAAGACCGTAAGTTCCGGGGAATCCGCCAGTAGGTCTAAGCTCGCTGTTATTTTCTAATAAAATCAAATAAGTTTTGGGGCCACTAGCACCAACAAACTTAAGAAGAAAATCAGAATAATCAACCGCTTGCCCTATGTATTTTTGAAATTCCGGAACCTTGTCTTTAAAATTATTAAAAAGCTCCTGCTTATCAGGCGGGATCACGGAAGAATCTATGTCAGAGAGCAATCCATCGGCTTTTTTAACATTCTTATCTGCGAAAACCAATATATCTTTGAACTCTGTTAAAAGTTTTGAAAGTGACGCACCCTGAGAAGAACCAGAAGAACCCAGAAATGACAGAGGATTTGTTTTATATAAAGTTCCAAATGCTAAAGATAAATTCTCTCCCGATTTTGACAAACTCTGCCCGGCTTCAACTATATTGTTTGCCGCTTTGACCTTGCTCAGTCCGGGTAAATTACCGAATGCTGAAATAAAGGAGGCTCCCAGCTGATTAAGAGTCCCGGAGGCCTTATTAAGATCATCGTACGCTAAGGCAAAGCTATCCGCCGCCTTCATGAAATTAAAACCCTCCAACTCCTGTTTGGCATTTTCAAAATTAGCAGCTGCATTATTTCCATTTTGAATAACATTGCTTCGTGCCCAATTGCCCTCATGCTTAAGCAACCCGATCGCAAGCAATCCTGGTAAAGAAATACTTACAATATAAACCATCGCGCGCCTGTTAAATCTAAACCAAGAAGACCATCTCGTTTTTGGTTTGTGGCTAATATGAGAATATGATTTTTGTTTGTTGTATGACGCCGATTCCTTTGATAGAAGTTTTCTATTCTTTTGAAGGTTGTCCAGCCAAACCTCAATTTCTCTAGAAGCTGGGGTGTGACTAGCGATTACTGGTTCGGCATAGACTTCTTGGCTTTGGTTCTTTTGCCAAAAATTCTCTAACTCAACATTTGCCTCCGAATCTGTTAATTCTGGGTCCATTTCATAAGCAAGAATTGTTTCTACTTCTGTATCGTTTAGACTATCTGCCTCAATCTCATCTTCTAGATCCTCTTTTTTATATTTAATAACTTCTGCCTTAGGATTCCTTGGAACATCATTATGAACGGTGCCGCCAACGTTGCTTAGTTCAGCTTCAACATCCATAGGTTCGGATATGGTCTTCTCGAGTTCTTTTAGAATATCTGTCTTCGTCAATCTTGCCGATTGAAACTTGATCGGAAAGTCTGGCCTCTGGGGCAAAATTGAAATTAATTCTTCCCAGTATTCCTCATTTGCCAATTTGGCCTTAGGTTCCGGAGATTTTTCAACTACGGTTTTGATCTGGGGCTGTATCGAATCAACCGGTGCCTGAATATTAGAGATTGCTGGCCGATCTTCTTGTTGATCAAAAGTTTCTTGTTTGCGAAGGTTTAATTCCCTATCCATTTGATCCAAAACCAAAGAGGCCAACTTCTGGTTGGGCCTTATATCAAACATGGCCAAAAGAATGTTTTTCTTCGGCATCTCGACTTATTATACAACTAATTACCTTTTGCTAGTTGTGGATACTATTTGGCCATCATTATTTTAAATTCGCTTCTCTAGAGGTGCACTCTCAGCGAAAAATTTCATAAACTCTCAATGGGTTTATAATCGCAAGACAAACATCCAAAAACAAAAGCCCCGTTTGGGGCTTTTAAAGGAGCTTTACGAACTTTCATAGACGTTAATAAATCTAGCTGAACCAGCTCCCATTTTGTCACCCCTCAGATCTATCCCATGTCTGGAGGCCACTCCTAGGATAGCCAGGTAAGTGCGCTTGAGATCTACGGCAAGCTGGTGTGCAGTTTTAGTTTTTCCATGTTCTCTCAGATATTCGAGCTCGACAGAAGTCCATGGTTGATATTTTTTACTAGCAGCAGCAAGAGTTGAAACCTGATGTCTATCAACGCTTCTTTTTTTTATAATGCCCTTCTGGGCACTATTGTCGGCCTTCCATTTTTTGCTATGTCTTCTATGAACTAGGCGGTATTTTTCTGTGGAAATATACCTCCTCCGTGCCGGTGTAATTCCACCATTTCTTATTTCTTCAGCAATGTTACAAACATATCTGAAGCTAGTACCGACAGTAGCAGCAATCTCTTTGTATTTTTGTTTACCTTCTTTTAAAAGTGCCTCGATCTGACTTCGCTTGCTCAAGTTTTCCTCCAAATGGAAAGTTGAATACTGTGAGTATATATTATCACGAATTTCTAACGACGTCAATGATTTGTGATTTAAAAACACTCTTATCAAATTTCATTGCATGCTCTCGAATGGCTTCGGGATTCCAATCTGTGTGATAGTAGTCTCCCACTGCCTGGGCTAGGGATATTTCTGTTTGATCGTCAAAAAATATTCCTGTCTTTCCTTCTTCAATTGTCTCAAGTGCGCCACCACCACGATATGCGATTACCGGCCGGCCAGAAGACATCGACTCGAGAGGCACAATTCCGAAATCTTCTTCCTGGGGGAAAATAACTGCCTGGGCGTGACTATAAATTTCGGGCATTCTAAAATCTGAAACCAGGCCCAAAAATTCAATGTTTCTGCCAGCAATTTTTTCAAGTCTCTGCCTTTCTGGCCCATCGCCAATTATTTTCAAGGGTTTGCCTATTGCAGAAAAAACCTTAACTGCGAGATCAAAACGTTTATACGGCACCAGACGTCCTACCATTAAAAAATAGTCATCAACTTTGTCGCTTATATAATATTTGCTCACAT
>CAYRDM010000013.1:0-17427 GCA_964423175.1 uncultured Candidatus Saccharibacteria bacterium
TAATAAGGAGAAGCGGTCTCTTAAGCAGCATCCGACCGTTTAAAAAAATACTCAGTGATTTCCTAATGTCTGAAACCGATCCAAACAAAATACAAACACCAGATTGGCTCATGGGTTCGGCCATTATGATAAACAGGCAGGCGTTAAACAAGGTGGGGGGGATGGATGAAAGATTTTTTATGTACTTCGAGGATGTTGATTGGGCGAGAAGGTTCTGGCATAATGAATTCAAGGTAGTATATTATCCAAATTCCTTGATGTACCACTACCACCAACGCGAGTCCAGATCACGGCTTGGTCTGTTGGATGCGATATTCAATAAAAAAACCCGCTGGCACATATCCAGCGCAATAAAATTTTTTTGGAAATATAGAGATCTAAGCAAAGCAAGAGCATGATAGCAAAACGTTTTATACCCATAGTAATAGTAGCTGCTATAGTCGTCGGTTTTCTCGGCGGTTTTTATTATCGAGGCAGCGCTCCCGCTCAAGTAATCTCAAATGTTATTAATAAGGATGCAGGACAACCTAAGGATGTGGACTTTGCCATGTTTTGGAATGTCTGGAACCTCTTACATGAGAAATTTGTAGATAAGAATAAATTAAACGCCCAAGACCTTATTTATGGTGCCATAGACGGCATGGTAAAGGCTGCCGGAGATCCCTATACGGTATTTTTTAAACCAAAAGAAAGTGAAGAATTCCAACAACAAATTGGTGGCGCGTTCGGTGGTATTGGAATAGAGGTTGGGCTTAGAAACAATGTTCTCACAGTAATAGCGCCGATAAAGGACACTCCTGCTGCAGCAGCTGGCATGCTAGCAGGCGATAAAATAATAAAAATCGGTTCAAAATCAACATCTGATATGAAGATAGATGAAGCTGTTGGATTAATAAGAGGTCAGATAGGGACTAATGTTACCCTAACTATATCCAGAGAAGGTTTGAGCTCTCCAAAAGAAATCACAATGACTCGAAGCACCATCAAAATACCAGCGGTTGACTGGAAAATGCTGGATGATCACACAGCATATCTGCAAATTTTCATTTTCAGCAAAAATGTTGACGAAGAATTTCAAAAAGCAGCAGATGAAATAGGCAAATCTAAAGCTGACAGAATAATAATAGACCTGAGAAATAATCCAGGCGGTCTCCTAGACTCTGCAGTAAACATTTCGGGTTATCTAATGGATGCGGACAAAGTTGTAACAATAGAGAAATCTGGCGATGGAACGCAAAATGAGTTCAAAACCCAAGAAAACGGCAAACTTAAAAAATATCCGCTAGTAGTTCTAATAAATAAAGGATCGGCCTCAGCTTCTGAAATACTTTCCGGCGCACTCAGAGACAACAGGGGCGTCCTATTGATAGGGGAAACCAGCTTTGGTAAGGGGTCTGTACAAGAAGTGGTAGACTTACCGCAAAAAGCATCATTTAAGGTTACTATCGCCAAGTGGTTCACTCCTAAGGGATTGTCCATAAATGAGAACGGTATAAAGCCGGATATTGAGGTCAAGTTCACAGAAGATGATGTTAAAAACAATAAAGATTCTCAGCTAGACAAAGCTAGAGAAATAATAAAAAACTTAAAATAATATGAAAGTTATATTCTTAAAAAACATAAAAGAGGTCGCCCAAATAGGGGATATCAAAAACGTTTCTGACGGTTACGCCAGAAATTTTCTACTAGCCAGGAACTTGGCCAAGGCAGCATCACAAGACGCAGAAAAACAGGCATTAACTCTCAGATCAAAACGCCAAGAGCAATATAGTAAGGACATATTAGCGGCCAATGCGGTAGCAGAAAAGCTCAAATCAATGACTCTGGAGATAAAGGAAGACGCTAACCAGGAGGGGCATCTCTATGGCTCAGTTAACCAAAAAAAAATTGTTAATGCTTTAAAAAACAAGGGAATAAATTTGAGAGAAGAGGATATTAACATGCCCCAACACTTAAAAACGCTAGGGGAATTTGAAATCGAACTAGAGCTTCATTCCGAAGTAAAGCCAAAAATCAAAATAGTCATCTCGAGAAATAAATAGGAAATCTTTTGTAGAAAAACAAAACCGGATAAATTCCGGTTTTAAAATACAAGTCAGTTTTGTTCTTTACTTAACTGTCCGCCCATTAACTCCCAGGCTTCTTCGGCATTGTCAGTATTAATTCCCTGAGAACGCGCAACATCCAAAACCATATCTTCGACCGCTTCTTCAAAGGGGTTACCTCTTCCAAGAACCCACAGATTCAGGCTGGCCCTGAGATGCTGGACTACCGCCCAGGGTATTTTTTTACCCATGATATACAAAAGCTCGTCATGGTTTTCTGAGAACCATTGTTTTATAACTTTTATGTTCTCGGCTCTCTGCTCATGCAAAGTCGCCACAACCCTTGCTTGAAGGTCTGAAGCATTTGCCGCATCTGCGCTCGAATTTATCATATCCTCAAGGAGCTGGTCTAAATGTTTGATAGCAAACACGAAATAATTTCCAGTTAAACAATTCCAATTCTTTTTGGTTTCTTTTTTATATTGGACATTCGCATGGATCACAGAATCCAGAAAAAGTTTTGTGATATGCAAAGAAACAGAAATTGGTCTTTTTCTAAGCAGAAATCTAATACGGTGAAGGGAGTACAAAGGAATATCACCGCTAGATTCTCCAAAAACTGCATTTAAACTAAGGATAGCCACTCTTTGTATAAGAGATGGGCTTAAACTTAGAGTCATACCCATTCCCATAAGAACCTCCTGAAAATATTTTTTAAAAACCTAATATATAAATAGCATATATTATCGTAAAAGTCAAGTAATAGGCCCCGAAAAATTATTGACAATATTTTACTTGAATTATAGTATTCGACAAAAGGAGGTATAGGAAGTGGATCCAAAATACATAGTTCTTGTTGCAATGTGGGCGTGCTGGATGATTGTCAGTGTAACTATGGTTCTTAAAAAGGACAAGAATACATATGAATTTTCTTGTGTTGGATTTTTTATATGTGCAATTGTAACCGCGGTGTTGGGTTAAATATGACCAATTAATTTTGGTCTTTTTTATACAAAAAAACTCCCTTAAGGAGCCTCGGCATTCGAAAAATCTAAAAGAATTAGTATTTTAAACTAGACAACACTAACGATCTTGATTGACCTGCGATTACCATCAAAGTTCATTTTTTTGCCGGTAACAAACTTGACCTTGCCCGACTTAACTGCATAAATAGTATCGTCACTTCCGATCCTAACCCCTGTACCAGGTACCACCTTACTACCTCGCTGTCTGATAATAATATTGCCTGGGTTAGCGATTTGGCCATCAGAAAGCTTAACGCCAAGACGTTTTGATTCGGAATCCCTACCTAATTTTGTAGTAGCTTTGGCCTTTGTATGTGCCATATTTCAGTAAATTAAGCTTATAAAATGAAGTTTATCAGAATTATCAAAACTTATCAAGCCGATATAATACTGGCCTTAAGTGTGGTATTAATCTCGCTTATTAGCTTTAACCTGGGCAGGATTTATACTTTTGATCAAAAAAAATCTCAAATAACAATAACCGACTCCCGGGATAAAAATAAATCGGATCAAGAAACAACATCAAACATAAAAAAATCTCAGGCCCCACTCACCGACAGGGGAGGGGACGTGATTGCCTCAAAAAAAAGCATATCCAAATTATATTATTTTTCCTGGTGTTCTGGAACTTCAAGAATTTCTGAAAAAAACAAAATTGTATTCCCCACAGAAGCGGCAGCCATTTCAGCAGGCTATTCTCTTGCTGGAAATTGTCAAAAGTGATATTTTCAAAATAATAGTTTCTTTAAAAAGAAAAGCCCTCATGGACCACAATACCCTGAGAGTAAGATTGCTTAGTTTAATAGATCCACCCCTATCCGATGCTACAACCTGCTGGGTTAACGGCAGTCAGTGTCCTTATGGTCTACCGGCAGGGAGATTTGATCAAAGACCAACCGCTTTCTGCAAAATTGGGGTTTGCCATACCTTGGATCAAATAGAAGTGGACATTGAACAACTAACCGGCCAGTCATTAGAAGAAAGAGTAGAAAACGGCATAGAAGAAGCAAAAAAAGAAAAAACGGTAACATTGTCTAGCGAACTCAAGGCCCAGGCTGACTTTATTGAAGATCAGAGGCATAAAGGCATAGTCATGTTAGCGGCAGACATCCTTGAAGAGGATCAAAATCTGAATACGAAAATAATAAGAGAAGATGACATTTAAAAACCCCTACTTGCGGGGTTTTATTTTGCTTAACCAAAAATCATTTTCCCATTCCCACAGAACCTTAGAGGCGAGAAATGCCTTCACGTCCTTCTCATAATCTCCTAGCTGCCTTAATTCAACCTCTCCAAGTGTATCGCCCCAGACATGTTCGCATTTTGATGGTTTGCCATTCTCACCACGTATTTTTACATTGCCACCTTTCTCCCTCATTTTTGAACCACAACCTTTGATACAGACCTTGGCCTGGTCTAGACGCAAAATCCAACGCTTTAGTGGAGGGATGGATGGATCTTCACGTAAGGCTTCCACATAAGCAGATGTTTGAATACCATAGTCTCTATATATCGCGTATGACGTCTTTATATCCAAAACCCCTAATTCGCCGTTTAATTCAGCCAGACAATCCATAGTCCCGGCATAATGGTGCTTCTTGCTTATAATTCTTGTCTCAATTTGATGCGGAATAATTTCGTTTTGTTTTTTAAAATTCACAAACGCGGCAACCGCTGGTGCCACAGACTCCGGAATAGGGGAATTCTCTCCTTTTAAAATTGCTTCCACTGTTTCATGAAGCAAAGTTCCTTCTTCCGCTGATTTATTTTTAATTGCTTCCCCCGCAGCAAAACTTGGTAGGGAAGCGTAATACTTATAAAGAGCCGGTTTAGCCTTAATGGAAACTATAGAGGTAACACGGGGATACCAAACGCCATCGATTTCATATCCAGTCGCTTCTTTAAATTTTTCTACGTCAGAATAATACATTTCATAAATAATAACATGATGAATCTCAGAAACCAAAACCCGCTAGGGAATAGCGGGTTTTGAAATACATAGGACGTCGCACAAGATAGATTTCACGACATACTATATTCTTTATTTACAGCGGGTATTAAAATAAATTATTTGTTTAAGAACGGTAGCAAGGCCTTGAGGATACCGGAGACTGTCTGTATAACTATTAAGAATAAATTTATGGCCAAGGAAGCTATGGCCTTGAGAGAACCGGTAAGATCGCTCGTTGAGAGGCCTCCAAGCCTTCCAGAGATACCATTGGTCAAGGTGTTGAGGTTAGAGAGGCTCGGAAGGGTCGTTCCAGCATTGCCTCCGATACCCGAAGGTCCTGTCAGACCCTTTGTAACCCCGCCCACGAAGTCTAAGGGATTTATAAGTGATGACGGCACACCAGAAGCATTGTTTGCGGTGTAGGCGATTGCTGAATTATTTGAAATCGCAATTAAAAAAAATAAAACAAAAACGGAACAAAGGACGAACATACTAAAAAAAATTTTCTTCATAAAATTACGCCACCTCCCCTCTCTTGTTAAAAATATTATAACACATTTTGCGACATTGAGTCAAAGAGTTATCCACAGGCACATTAATCAGTCATTTTTAGAAAAAACTCTAACTTCTTCGAAAAAAAATTTTAAGGCTTTAAAAAATGGCAACACAGATAAAAAATATCTTAAATCTATTAGTTCCCTCAATACATAACCCATAAAACCAGAAACGCTCCTCTCCCCTACATGGGCCACGGCATATTTACCGCCAACAGGAGCAACCCAAGACCCATAATTTGCTTTATATTTTTTGAGGTGCGGTTCTTTTTTAGAAGACTTTATCTGTCTCGTTATGTTTTCGGCAACCAGTCTCCCCTGCTCTATGGCAGGTAGCGCCATTTGCGGAACTGGTTTTTGGTTTTTTTGATCAATAAAAATATTATTATCTCCGATTGCAAAAACATTTTGTTGATTTTTAACTTGTAAAAAATCATTAACCATAATTCTAGAGCGTTCATCTACTTCCAAACCAGCTACGTTAGCAAACAATTCCACGGCCTTAACTCCCCCCGACCAAACGATAACATCACCCTTCAAAATATTTCCGCCTTTCAACTTAATAAAATCGGGGCCGACTTCTTCTACGGCTGAATTCAAAATAATTTGAATGCCTAGTCTCTTTAATCTTTTTTCTATCGTTGCCCTCTCTTGCCCTGAAATCATCGGTAAAATCATCTGTCCTGCCTCTATTACTGTCACTGCTGTACAATTTTTATCAAAAACTGAGTGCCTATGAGCAATGTGAACGGTGCATTTTGCAAGCTCTGCGGCAAGTTCTACTCCATTGAAACCAGCTCCACATATCAAAATATTAATTGGCAATGTTCTTTTTTTCTGGCTCGCCTCAATGTACAGCTGCTCCAGCTTGTCATTGAGCATTAGAGCGTCTTCTATCATTTTAAATTTGTAAGCATATTCTTGAGCTCCTGGGATACCAAAAGTAGTAGTTGTTGAACCCAGAGCCAAGACTAAATAATCGAACTCAATCGTTGCGCCATTATTAGTAATCACGTGTCTCAAAGGAATATCTATATGTCTTACTTCGGCCTGAATTAGTTTTATTTTTTTACCTTCAAAAATTTCACTATAAGGGATCGAGATCGTGCCTTTTAGCTTTAAATGGAAGGGATGCTCATGATCCATGCCATACACAGAGGCGACCTCGTAAAGAGCCGGGTGGAATAATTGGCTATCGCTCCTATCCAGCAAACAAATTTCTACGTCTTTATTGCCAATCAATTTTTGAGACAAATCTAAAGCCGCCCTAACACCACCGAAACCTCCACCGAGTATTAACACCCTGGTCATTAGATCATTATAACAATCCTGTTTCCAAAATAAAACCGAGCCAAGCTCGGTATAACAACTGTTTACTATTTAATTAGGACCAGTAAAAAAAACTTCTTTTTTGGGTTCATGGCTAAGCCAAAGGGTAATTTGCCCGCTTACATCAGTTTCCGGAACATAACTTAGAACTTTCAGTCCTTTGTCTTTTTCAAATTCTTCTATAAGTTTCAATAAATCGGAAACATACCAGTCCTCTTTGACTTCAATAAATATGCAAGACCTATCGCCAACGCTCGTAGCTTTTTTGGCGTCATATTTAATAGTTTGGGTTACTTCTTCCTTAACTTCCGTTTCATCTTCTGTTTCGGTTGAATCAGAAGGCGCTGAATCTTCTTCGTAGTTTTTTATTATCATCCCAACTAGTACACCCACAACAAACCAAAGCATTTTCGGACTCCTATTTTTAATACGAACTAAGTCACAAAATAGACTATTTTCTATAGATAGTCAAGCGGGTTAAACGAGCCCTCGAAATAATTAAAATATAATTGACCGTTCTTTTCATTTATATAGGTGAAAAAATCTTTATAAATACTCAGGTGCAAGTGCGAACCTGTGGCATTACCGGTTGATCCCTCATAACCAATTATTGATGATGAGGAGACTACTGTGCCATTTACAAGACCAGAGGGCTGACGCATATGTCCATAAATGCTTACTATTGAATGCTCATGTTTTATGGCTACCCAATTTCCGAAACCGTTATTAAACCCACTGGCCAATATAATCCCGTCTGCTATGGGTCTTATGCCTGTGCCAGCGCCAGCCACAAGATCTATGCCATTGTGCGGTGCGCCACCGTAGGCTCCCCTTTTAGCATATGCGGTGTAGCCATAACCTTGAGTCATATAAAAATCATCATACGGCCAGCTAAAAATTTTTGTTCCTTTTGGCGGCACATAATCTGCCGTTACATGAACTATAAATGAGCCGTTTTTCAAGGCCTCATTTTCAAGATTTTTCAACTCATTGAAGAAGTCTTCTTTTTTCTTTTCAACATCATCCAAAAGCTGTTGGTACCTCACCTCTTGTCCTTTGGTCTGTACCAATAGATAATCTTTGTTGGATTTACTACCGCTCAGAGAAATTTGCTGAGTAATCTGTTTTTTGTTTAGACTCTCGAGATCCGTCTTTTTGAAATCAAGATCTTTTTTGTCCTGTTCTAAATTTTCTTTTTGGGTTTTAAGCTCTGACAACAATCCCAAAAGTTTGTTATTAAAATCCTCATTCTGTTTTGCTTGATTTGCAAAATCTGAAAGCCTGGAATTCTCCAAAACAACCGCCAAAAGACTCTTCTGGTCTCTCTCATATGATAGGGAGATAAGCTCCCCTATCGCCTGCTGTTTAAATTTTATTTTCTCGAGAGCATCTGCAATTTCTTTTTCTAGATTTCCTATCTCTAACCTTGTATAGCTTATCCGGCTTGTAGTAATTGAGATTCGCAGTTGCAGTTGATTTATTTGGCTGTTGAGGATATCTATTTGGCGCTTTAAAGTGTCCGCCTCCTTTTGTTTTTGAGTAATAGTTCCCTTGTATTGATCGGCTTGTTTGGTAAGCGCATCTATCTGCTTGCGAAGATCCAAAATCTTCTGGCTTGCATCATCCAAAGCATATGTAATACCAGATGTCCTTAAGAAAAGTATCAAAACAAAAACCAAGAAAATGGCACATGATAAAACTTGACTTAATCTTGATATTTTGTTAATATTTTTTGACATTAGTCCTTTGAGATAGGAGACAAAAATGGCTGGAAGAATCGAAGGCAGATATCTGCTAAGTCATATCATCGTCCAGGGCATGGAATTAATGCTTATAACTTTGGACAACAGTTCTCAAATAAATGTCCCGATGTTTGCTAATGAACATATAAAATTTTGGGTTGACCTACAATCTGAAATTGAAAAAGAATTAAATGTTGTGGTTATTTCCATGACACCAATGCCAAACTCTCGCATCGCCAGCGACTCCTTGCGTGGAACCACGACTATGCATATAGTCCACAAGCCCCACTCCTTGAGTGAGTTTGAACTTCTTAGCAAAGAAGAACAGGTGGAAGCTTTACGCAGGATCCACAATCTACCTTCCAGACCGAACCAAGATGTCTCCCGAGTATGTGGCAAGAAATAATAACAGCCAAAACCTACCCCAATTTTGTTAAAGCACTTTTAACCCTACTAAGGGTTTTTTCTTTACCTAAAATCAGTGCGATATCTACAGGATCGGGCGAAGCCTTTTCACCGCTCAAAGCGACTCTCAGAGGCCAATAAACCAGTCCCCTATCCTGGAGTGTCTTCCCTATTTCGTCTAATTTTGACCTCAAGATATCTGAACTATCAGTTCCGACTTTGTCTATAGCGTCTATTGATAAGCTTAGAGAATTCTTTATTTCATCACTTGTCCTAGATTTCCAATTCAACAAATCAACTGAATATTCTGGGTCTTCAAAAAAGAAATGAAATTCTTTGATTTGCTCCAAAAACTCGAGGCGCTCTCTTAATAATGGCGCAATTTTCTCAAGTAATTTCACGCTGACATTTTCTAAATTCTTAACATAATCAGTCTCGGAAACTAATCTCGCCAAATCTTGGTCGCCTTGTTTTTTGATGTATTGGGAATTAACCCAATTTAATTTTTTAATATCGAAAATTGCACCAGATTTATGCACCTTGTTTAACTCAAATTGTGAAGCTATGTCATCAATCGGAATTATATCACTCGGAAAACCTTCGGGCGTCCAACCAAGCAAAGACAAAAAATTTACTAGTGCGTCTGGAAGATAGCCAATCTTCTTGTATTCCTCGACTGACGTAGCCGCATGCCGTTTAGAAAGTTTGGATTTATCGGGTCCCAATATTAAAGGCAGGTGTGCGAATGCTGGACCTTCTATATCCAAAGCTTCCTGAATCAAAATTTGTTTGGGCGTATTGGCGATATGATCTTCCCCGCGTATCACATGAGTTATATCCATTTCGTAGTCGTCGACAACTACGGCGAGATTATACAGAGGCGTATTGAGATCCTTGGCTATGCTTATATCTCCCAGTAATCCCTCTTCAAAATCTATATCTCCCCTCACGACATCCTTAAATTTTATTTTTCTTTTTGAATTTTCATCGATGGCAAGTCTTATTATTCCGCCCGGGTTTGATCTAGCCGCTTCAGATCCCTTTTTAAATTCACAAACATGCCGAGGGGTAGCCTTATTTGCCATCTGATCTTCTCTTTCTTCCTCCAGTTCCTCTTCGCTATGGTAACAATAAAAAGCCTTTTTATTTTCTAAAAGTTTTTGTATATATTTGTTATAAATTTTGATTCTGTCGCTTTGTCTATAAAACTCGTCCCATTTTAAACCAAGCCATTCGAGACCGGAAATGATATCTTTCTCAAAGCGCTCCTCGGAGCGTTGAATATCAGTATCTTCTATCCTCAAAATAAATTTACCACCCATGTGTTTTGCGTAAAGCCAATTAAAAAGAGCCGTTCTGGCGGTACCGATATGTAGATAGCCAGTTGGACTTGGAGCTATACGAACCCTGACCTCTTCTTTTTTATCTTGAGTCATAAACCCATTCTAGCAAAAATATTATTGAAAAAACAGAACAATAGCCCTATGCTAGTTAGATGTACATCATCGATCTGATACCACTGGCATTCATACCCCGAAACCAAGCCCAAATCCTAAGCTATTTTCACAATCATATTTTAGAGAGAGGCTCCGTGGTAGAAGTCGAAATTGGCCATCGAAAAGTGACCGGGATAGTCATTTCTTCTGACCCGATAAAAAGTCGAAAACTAATCTTTAAAAAGAGCGTCGACTTCAAACTAAAAAACATTTCTGAGATTATTGATCCCCTGCCCAAGGTTTTTGATTGGCAGTTTTATATGTCAGAGGCAATGTCTTCGCACTATTATGCTCCTCTCGGCATATGTCTCAAAACAATCCTGCCACCCTTTTTTACAAAAAAATATTATAAGCCAGAAAAAGAGACCGCAACCATCGACCCTGTTGCAAAAAACGTAGATAGTTCTTTTATTATTTCTGATTTTCAAAATAGTATTTTGAAATATGAAAAAGAGATCAAAAAAACAATCTCTGCGGGACAACAGGTTTTTCTAATGGTTGCCGAAAACACAGTTGCAGAATATCTACGCAAAGACCTGGCAAATCTAAACCCAACACTTATCTCGAGTGAAACTAAAGACAAAGAATATCATGAATTTTGGCGAGAAATCTCAAGGGGTAATATAAAACTAGTCATAGGCACGAGAGTCGGACTCTTCCTACCGTTCTCAGATCTCGGTCTCATTATAGTAGATGACGAATCAAACGATTTTTACAAATCAGATATGTCGCCGAGATATAATGCAGCGGATTTTGCACATGAAATCGCCAAAATTCACTCTGCTAAAATAATATTCTCCTCTTCTGTGCCTCGTTTAGAAACCCTCAAATCTCTTCAACCAGAACTAACAAACACAAAAAATCAGAATACAAAAACAATCAGCATGTTCAGTGAGGTAAAAGCAGGAAACTTTTCAATCTTCAGCAGAGACCTTAAAGAACAATTGCTCAAAAACATATCTGAAGAAAAAAATTCTATTATCTACATTCCCCGCCGAGGACACTCAAACTTAATCTTATGCCAATCCTGCAGCAATACTATCAAATGCCCCAACTGCAGCACCTCCCTTGTGCCACATTCTCAAATTAACCCTAACAACCACCAGGAAATAAATTTGTCATGCCACCGCTGCGGTCATAAAGAAACACAGCCCAAACAATGCCCATACTGCAAAAGCTACAAAATTAAAGCGACAGGTGTAGGCATACAAAAAGTAATCGAAGAACTTAAAAAAATACCAAACAGCAGACAATTTAAAACTCTTCAACTGGATAGTGATACCTCGGAAAATAAAAATAAAAAAGAAGTAGAAATCTTAGAAGAATTTAAGGTAAACAGGCCGTCAATTCTTGTTACAACGCAAATTATTTTTAGCCACGCCAAATCCTTGCCCAAAACCCCATTAATTGGCATAATTAATGCCGATGCCCTTATAAATATCCCTGATTTTAGAGCAGAAGAATCACTTTTCAGACAAATATATACTCTAGGCACAATGACAGAAAGACTGATAATCCAGACGCACAATCCGGATGACCAAGCAATAAAATTTGCTGCCCAAGGAGACTTGTCTGGTTTCTTAAGCCGAGAACTTGAGCATAGAGAAGATTTTAACTATCCCCCATTTAGTCAGCTAGTAAAATTGACTTTCAAACATCCCAATCCGATAAAAGCCAGAAACGAAACTAATATTTTATCTAGTAAGTTCAGAGCCATACTTTCGCAAAATAAAAATATCGAAATAGACATGATTGGCCCAAGTTCTGGTTTTATAAGCAGAGAACGAGGCCAAAACATATGGAACATTGTTTTAAAAATTAAAAACCCTGGCGAAAACCGAAACGAACTATTAAAATATGTTCCTAACGGCTGGACAGTAGATGTAGATCCAAGAAATATTATTTAAAATCAACAATGCAAATAACAAAAGATCCGGATAAATTACTGCACAAAAAATTAAAAGAAGTTAAGGAAATAAATGAGGAGATTAAGTCTCTTATTTTAAAAATGAAGGAAACAATGATTCAAGCGCAGGGGGTAGGTTTGGCAGGAAATCAGGCCGGACATGACTTACAAATATTTGTCATCGACAAAAAACTTGCCGAAGAAAATGGCGTGCCAGATGCATACATAAACCCCGAGATCACAGAATTCTCAAAAGACTTAAATGAAATGGAAGAAGGATGCTTGAGTCTGCCAGAATATTGGGCGCAAATTAGACGTTCCAAAAAAATAAAACTCAAAGCGTTAGATCAAAACGGCAAAAAAATTAAAATAAAAGCACGAGGATTTCTCGCGCGGGTCTTGCAACACGAATTCGATCATTTGCAAGGCATACTGATTAAAAGTAAGGATTCGAACAAATAAACCCTCAGAAACTTCCACAAAATATACCAGCAACAAATGCCGGAAGACTATACCAAAATCTGTTACTGCGACTGGGAGGCTTTGAACCCATCACCAGATCAACAATAATATCCCCGGCTATCCAAATAAATCCAGATAAAATGCCGATAAAAATCGAATGCATATGCGAAGTCTCCTATTATAAAGAACATCCCAAATATACAAACCCGGCACGAAATGTCAAATATAAAAACAATCTTCTTCGGCACGTCAAAATTCGCTGTCCCAGCTCTAGAGGCGCTATTTAAAGCTGGATATACAATTTCAGCCGTTATTACCACCCCAGACAAAGCGTCAGGTCGTGGCAATATACCCACACCTTCGGCAATCAAACTAGTAGCTCAAAAATTAAATCTGCTGGTTATTCAACCAGAAAAATTACGTAACAATCCTGAAATAATCAGAGAATTAAAACAACTTACCCCTGATGTCGCTGTTGTCGCCGCTTACGGCAAAATTATCCCACCAGAAATCTTTAATCTCCCTGCATACCAAACTCTAAATCTGCACCCGAGCATTTTGCCCTTATACAGAGGCCCGTCCCCTATTCAGTATGCTCTGCTCAACGGAGACAAAGAAACCGGAATAACTATTCAAAAAATAGACCAAGAAACTGATCATGGAGACATAATTGCGTCAGAAAAAGTAATGATTGGGGGTGAAAATTTTGAAGAATTACACGATGAACTTGCGAATCTTGGATCCAATCTGTTAATTAAAATATTGCCTGGATATATAAAAGGAGAAATAACCCCAAAGGTCCAGGATCATTCAAAAGCAACGTTCACAAAAATAATCAAAAAAGAAGATGGAAAAATAAATTGGAACGACAACTCCAAAAAAATATTCAATACTTTCCGCGCATTTCACCAATGGCCAGGAATTTGGACATCTTGGAATAATAAAATTCTGAAGATTGCAGACTGCTCAAATGCCGAGAGCAATGATACTAAACCTGGAACGATATATGAGCAAGGCGATCATATTTACATAGGCTGTGGCAAAGGCTCTCTTGAAATCAAAAGGCTTCAGCTTGAATCCAAAAAAGAAATGGCAATAAAAGATTTTGTTTTAGGACATCCAAATTTTATCGGAAGTCTGTTATAATAACCGCATGGACTCCTCAAGAATACTTCAAGTAGAAAATCTAAATGTAGAATTTGACGGCCAAAAAATATTAGAGGATATAAGTTTTTTCGTTGAAAAAAAAGATGTCTTGGCTGTAATTGGCCCGAATGGCGCAGGGAAAAGCGTTTTATTCAGGGCGCTTCTTGGACTTATTCCCCACTCGGGTAAAATATCATGGCAAAAAAACATAAAAATAGGCTACGCGCCACAGAAGTTAGCGATTGATCGTGGTTTACCTCTAACCGTAAGAGAATTCTTGGCCCTAAAATCGACAAATAAAAACCAAATCCTAAGCGCCTTAACATCCGTGGGTATTGATACCGGCCCTGAAAATGAGCATCATCTTGAACATCATATTCTTAATAAACAAATCGGATTTCTATCCGGTGGACAGCTCCAGAGAGTTCTAATTGCATGGTCAATTTTAGACAATCCGGACGTTCTTTTGTTTGATGAGCCTACTACTGGCATAGACATAGGCGGAGAAGAAACAATTTACAATTTATTGCATGAGTTGCAAGACAAAAAATCCCTAACGATTCTTCTTATTTCTCACGATTTAAATGTCGTTTATAAATATGCAAAAAATGTTATCTGTATAAACAAGGAGCGTGTTTGTTTTGGGGCGCCGCATGCTGTTTTAAACCCTCAAGAATTATCTTCACTATACGGTGGGGATGCTGATTTTTATCACCACCAACACGAAGAAAACAAATAATGATTTTACATATAAACTATCTACAATTGGTAATCGCTGTTTCTGTAGGTCTAGCCTCGGGTTATCTAGGCTCTTTTATGGTGCTCAAAAAAATGGCCCTCGTCGGCGACGCTCTTTCGCACGTCGCCCTGCCCGGAGTTGCATTGGCTATTCTATTTCATGTTAATCCCTTCCTTGGAGCGTTTTGTACATTACTCATAGGAATAATCGGCATTTGGCTTATAGAAACCAAAACAGAACTATCAACGGAATCTCTTGTGGGTTTATTTTTCACATTTTCTTTGGCTATTGGAATTTTGATAACTCCCCATGAAGATATATTGGAAGCCTTATTCGGAGACATAACCAAAGTAACACGCCTAGACGCTATCCTGGCATTAGTTTTTTCCATAGTAATAATAATTGTAATGAAACTAATTTCTAAAGGATTCATTCTAAGCACGATATCGTCCGATCTCGCAAAATCTTCTGGTACAAAAGTCGCCAGAAATAATTTCATTTTCTTATTCTTGGTTGCTTTGATAGTAGCCCTGGGAATCAAAGCTGTCGGCACATTGCTCATGGGGGCACTGGTTATAATCCCTGCCATAGCATCCAAGAATTTTACATCTAGCATGAGGAGTTATAGCTATTGTGCCGCCTTTATAGGCCTCCTAAGCCTTCTTGGTGGTATATTGCTTGCCAACCTGTTCCATCTTTCTCCAGGACCAATTGTGGTTCTAACTAGTTCGGCGATCTTTGCCGTATCTATTGCTTTCAGCAAATAAAAATGTTTTGATATTCTCAATTGTTATCTTAAAAACAAAACTTAAATATGCGCCTAGCCTCCCTAAGAAATGCCCATGCTAGCGATCCGCTTTTCTTATTCGCACAGAACCTAACAATAACCCTGTTAGATATATTGGTTAAGGCCACAAATCAAGACAAGGTCATTTGGGTAGATCGCGGATTAAATATGTTCTCTACTGTATTTTTTGGATTGGACTTGATGTTAGACTTTCAAAATAATGAACCCCCCATGCTCCATGTGGGCTTATACCATATCGAAGACAATGGTTCGGGTTCTTACGGTTTTGATGAATTGGATAAAGCAATTCAAAGCCAAGTTCAAAGACTAAAACCAAAAGATTTAAAACCCGGAAGTCCCAAACCGAAAAGACGCTAAAAACAAAGCCTAGTTAAAAGGCTTTTTTATTGACCTAAATGCTTAATTCTGCTAGGTTAAGGACATGTCTTTAGGAGTAAACGAACTCAAACCCAAAACTTTTTTCATATTTGAGGATCAACCATATGAAGTGTTAGAAACACACCATCTTAAAATGCAACAAAGACGTCCAGTGGTGCAGACTCGTATGCGCAACCTCATAAACGGCAAGACCCTTGAACGCAATTTCGCCCAATCAGATGTTTTCGAAGAAGCAGATATCGAAAGAAAAAAAGTTAAATTTCTCTATGCCCATCGGGATGAATTTTGGTTTTCAGAAACAGATGATTCTTCCAAAAGATTTAAACTAGAAAAAAATATTATCGGGGATAGCTACAAATACCTAAAAAATAATATAGTAATAGAAGCAATACTTTTTGAGGGAAACATTATAAACATCAACTTGCCTATCAAGATGGACTTCAAAGTAGTTGAGGCCCCTCCAGCGATTAAAGGAGACACCGCTCAAGGAGGCGTTAAACAGGTTAAAATAGAAACCGGGGCAACTGTTAATGCACCGTTATTTATAGGCGAAGGAGATACGATAAGAATAAATACTGAAACAGGACAGTACGTAGAGCGCGCCGAGAAAGGCTAAATATTTTGCTTCTGTCTGTGTTTTTTCTCACTAGCAAATATTAAAGCCAGGACCGGAACAAGCGCCCAAACAAAACGGGCGTTTTTTGTTGAAAAATAAACAGCAAGGTTAGAAGGGAAACGCTTTATTATCTCCGCGGGTAAATAGGTGCTTAAAATCGAAAACATAAATCCAATCTCCAAAAACGCAACGAACAAAATATAAATGACTGATTGTCTGGAAACAGATAATTGAGTCTTTAGAATAGAATTATTTAAAACGAGAATAACTAGAATATAAAAAACAAAAAATAAAGCCAAATGCAAGAAATACTCCGGATATTTTAAGAAATATTTATGTAATAAATTAAAAAACGGAAATATGGGTTCTAGGAAAGCGGCGGCATAAAGGCCGACCAAAGCCAATAACATACGCGATCTGCCCAAACTAAAAGCAATTATCAAAATTGCAAAAACAAAAAATGATATTGTCAGCCAATTATAATTTGCGGTTGGTATTTTAAATCCCCCACTGAATCCGTGTAGGTTTTTAGCAAAACTGGATAAATACAAAATGATTTGGGATATTATCTTATTAAACATTTCCTATTAATTATAACATCCACTCCTCTCAATAAAAAACAAAAGCCGCCCAGAAAGGGCGGGGTGGTAGGCCAGGCAGGACTCGAACCTGCAGTTGCCGGATTAGAAGTCCGGAGCTTTATCCATTAAGCTACTGGCCCACATTGTGACAAGGAGATGGTGCAGACGGAGGGACTTGAACCCCCAACCTTCTGGTTAAAAGCCAGCTACTCTGCCAATTGAGTTACGTCTGCACACATGTTAA
>CAYRDM010000014.1:0-15228 GCA_964423175.1 uncultured Candidatus Saccharibacteria bacterium
TTGAAAACCGTCATACGGGAAACCGTATCGTGAGTTCGAATCTCACCCTCACCGCCAGAAAATAATTAATCTTTTAATAATACGCCTATGATTTATCAAAGACGCGAAGAAAATAATGTCATTATCTATAGCACCAAGAGCAGCAGATGGCCTTACTTGCCAGGGTGGTTTAGTCTACTTATTCTAAGCCCTTTTATACTTGCCGGGCTTGTCCTTTTGGCAAAATCTATTTTTCCATATTTGTCTTTATTTTTTGCTTTCATACCAGCCGCAGCAATAGGATTACTAATAATTTTTACTATCCTGGCAGGAATGGAAAAAATTCGAATGAGGAGAGAGATTCTTCGCGGTTCAAAAACTACTTTTCAAAAAAACGCCGATGGTTTTTGGGAAACTAGAATCGAAAAATAACCCTTAACCCGAAGACGCAAAACTCTAATTGGAATAATGAACGGAACTCATCCTCTCAAAATATTCTTAACAACTTTACTTACCGCGGTGATTGTCATTGCTGGATATTTTTTGGTTATCAAAAGGGCTTCTTTCATTTCCATATCTCCAACCCCCTCTTCGCTCGCTGTTGAATATAGAAATAATTCTTATGGGTTCAGTCTTACCCTACCAGGAAACTGGAAAGGATATTCCGTTACAAATGGTAAGTGGCAAGGGAATAGTACAGACTCGCAATCAGGCGATAAACCTTTTACTGATGGTCCTCTGATATCAATACATAATCCAAAATGGACAGGGCTAAACACTTATCAAGACATTCCAATAATGGTCTTCACTCTGGAACAATGGAATCAACTACAACAAGAAAAATATCACATAGGCGCTGCTCCCATTAATCCGACTGAACTTGGGCGTAACTCAAAATATGTTTTCGCCTTACCCGCCCGCTATAACTATGCCTTCCCGCCAGGCTACCAAGAGGTTGATAGTATAATCCAATCCAAACCTCTCAAAACATTCTAATTACTGACAACCCAGTCCCCTTTCAAATACCATTATTTTATGGTATTTATTTATCTATGCCTGAAGAAAAAATTGTCTCACCTGAATCATTATCAGGACAAATTGAAAAGACAAAAGAAAAATTGGCACACAAATTTGGCATCGAAAACCTAACAACAATTGAAGGAGTACACCTAAGAAAAATTGTTGAACAGGCTATAAAAGAACGGGTCAGAGATAAGAAGGAACTACTCAAACACGAAGAATTGCTGGAATCCGCAACAGATAAAAAACAACGTCATAGTCTACATAATAAGATTGCCCACTCTATGCTCGCCCACATGTTTAATGTATCGAGTGAGTCCGCTGCTAGATGGCTAAGCGAATTATACGACATAAACCCGGAAAATATTCCCGAATATTGCGAGATGACAGATTTAGATACCGGAGAAAAATACCGCTACAATGTAAATTGGGGTCCAAACAAAGACAGGATCGGATCCAAAGTATCTGAGCTTGAAGGACTTGGGCATAAAATAAAAATGTCTTATCTAGACATCCCCGAAGATTTTAAAAAATACATCGGCATACTTAGAGAGCGTGCACATAACCCCTAAACCATGGAAAGAATAATAGATCTAAAGAATAAAAAAAATAGCGAAAGACTCCCTGAAGAAGGCCAGGTTTCACCCGTGCCCCAAACATCTCCCCCGCCATCGCAAACCCATACAATAATTTCCTGGTCCGAAGAAATCAACAAAAATTCCAATCCGAAAGACATCCTAGGCGTGGCAGGAATACTTTTTGTTATCGCAATTCTTGTCGCCATATTTCAAAAAAATATCATCTCTACGGTATTTTTTACTCTACTAGGAATAGTCGTAATTCTTAATGCCTACAAAAAACCCAGACTTAGTTCTTTTGAAATCAATCCGGCCGGTATCAAAATTAACGAAAGATTTTTCATATACAATTCTCTTCAATCTTTTTGGATAGAATATGACAACAAATTAGGCATAAAGGAGTTAAGCCTACAAATCAAGAAGTGGTATCTGCCATATGTTAAAATACCAATAACAGAGCAGAATCCTGTACAGATCAGGCTTGCTCTGTTAGAGTTTTTGCCTGAAGTAGAACACAAAGATACGTTGGTAGAAATCCTAGCCCGAAAACTCGGTATATATTAAAAGCCCCTATAGTTCAATGGATAGAACGCAAGATTGCGGATCTTGTAATTGAGGTTCGAATCCTCATGGGGGCACAAGTACCAAAACCACCCGCTGGGTGGTTTTGACTTAAAAGTGTAACATTTGGCCAATCATGGGTATTATACTTACAGTATCTAGATACATCATAAATAAACCAAATTTTGCAACAAAATGGACTTAAAAGAAGAGAAAAAACTTATAGAAAAAGCCCAAAACGGCGACCGTGAATCTCTAGCCAGACTGTGGGATTCTATCACTCCGAAACTATTCGGATATTTAATTAACATTCTTAGAGACAGGCCGCTCGCCGAAGATATGCTCCAAAACACATGGATCAAAGCTATTGAGGCCCTGCCCCGATTCCAATCTCAATCGATTAGTATTAGCGCCTGGATATTTGCAATCGCACAAAACGAATGCAAACAACATTGGCGCAAAATAAAAAACGAAATCCCTTTGGACGTTGAGCTTCATGATAAAGGAATTGATGATAGAGAAAATCTTGAAAAAAAATCTATAGTTTCCCAAGCGCTAAGTACATTATCAGAAAGTGACCGAGAACTTATACGTCTTAGATACATAGCAGATCTCTCTTTAAATGATATAGCAAAAATATTAAATATTAACTTTGTAACAGTCCGCGTTCGCGTACACCGTGCAATTAGCCGAGCACGCAACGCACTTTTATCTAAAGACCATGAATAAAAAACAACAAACAATAAATCAGATACTCCAAGAATGGGGTCAATCACAATATAAAACCCCCGCCGATGGTGATTCTCTCAAGAACCTGATTCTAAACAAACTACCTATACGCTCAGGAGGTTTTAAATATTCCCGAGCCAGAGTCCCTTGGTTATCAATGGCAATGGCTGGAATGGCTTTATTTATTCTACTTATAAGCACTCCCGCTCAAAAAGAAACAAAAGTTCAGCCAATCCCACAAAATATCATCACAAATAATTCTATGGGCAAAGAAAATTATTTGGCCAGAGACAGCAAAGTTCAAAATGGACAAAATATAATGGCTCCCGAGTACATGCCGCCATACCCAAGAGAGCTTAATGTACCTATAGATGATTCGAGAGAATTTTTAAAAACCGACTACGGGGCAAAAATATTAACAAGAAATATATCCGACAAACTACTGCAAATTCAAAACACAGCGCGTGGACTTGGAGGCAGGATAGACGGGATAAACAGTTCCGAACATTGGGGTACGATAAACTTCTCTATCCCCTCAGACAAGTTAGAAATCTTCAGGAATTCTATTAAGAGTCTCGTTCCCTCACGATTTATAAAAGAATCAATATCACAAGAGAATCTTTTGCCTCAGAAACAATCGATTGAGAATCAAAAAAAAGAAACGGATAAACAACTGGCCCAGCTAAAAAAACAAAGGGATGAAATCGTATCAAACCATCGCAACGTATTAGCAACAATATACTCTCAGATAACCAAACTGGATCAAGAAATAAAAGAATTAAAAATTAAAGCCGATATCACAAGCGATTCCTTATTGCATCAGCAGTTTGAAGACCAGATAAAAGATCTATCGAAACAAGAAAATACTCTCAATAATCAGATAATAAATGAAAACAATAAATACTCGATGGATCTTAGCTCTATCGACTCACAAATTAACTCATCTAATGACAATTTAGAATATATTAAAAATCAGGATCTAAATCTTATAAACACAGTTGAAACAGTTCATGGCACAATAACATTGAACTGGATAAGCATTTGGGGAGTGATACTTCTTTATATCCCGGGCTACTGGCTATCATCCATACTTGCTGCCGCCTCTATCATCGTCTACTTGATAAACAAAAGAAGATCTCAAATGATAATCCTCTAACTCAAACTCAAAAGCGCCGAAAAGGCGCTTTTGAGTTTGAGGCTTTATATTTTTTCTAAAAAATACCATAATGACAGCATGCTTAATTTAGGCGCTCCAATAGAAAAACTATCTTATGTCGGCCCCAGGTTTCTCTCCCGATTAAAGAAAATGGGTATAAAAACTGCCAAAGATTTGCTTTGGCATTTTCCAACCCGCTATGACGACTACAGTCAAATACTTCCTATTTCACACGCTCGAATCCAAGGACAAAATGTAAGTATAGTCGGCAAAATATCAAACATTGAGACTACACATTCGTGGCGCAAACATATGACAATAGTCAACGCGACCATAGAAGATACTAGCGGTGAAATCAGAGCGGTGTGGTTCAATCAACCTTACCTGATTAACACATTAAAAATAGGCAGCCTAGTCAGTCTGGCCGGAAAAACATACCTTGATAAAAATGGGGTTTATCTCTCCTCTCCAATATACGAGAAAATAACACACGATACCGGCCTTACACATACAGGCAGGCTTGTACCCGTATATCCAGAAACTCAGGGACTAACTTCCAAATATCTAAGATTTTTAATCAAACCCCTGCTAGGAAAAATACGAGGCATAACCGATCCCCTACCTGCCGAATTAAAGAGTAAGTACAAACTGGTTGATTTAGAACAGGCTATCTTTGACATACATTTTCCAAAAAACCAAGAAAATGCCGAAAAAGCCAAAAAAAGATTTGCATTTGAAGAAATACTTTTTTTCCAATTAAGAGTTCTCAGCGACCACAGACAATTGCAATCATTAAAAGCGCCTGGAATTAATTTTGACAAAAACACAGTAGTTAACTTCGTTAAGGGGCTGCCTTTCGAACTCACCGATGACCAGCGTGTCGCAACATATGAAATCCTCCAAGACCTTGAAAGAGGTTTCCCAATGAATAGATTATTAAACGGAGATGTGGGTTCAGGCAAAACTGTTGTTGCGCTAGTTGCAGCAAATCAAACAGTTTCTTCAGGTTATCAAGCAGTATTTATGGCACCGACGGAAATCCTGGCTAAACAACATTTTGCAACCATACAATCTCTCGGTTCAAAGAATAATAAAATCGGATTATTAACGAGTAACGATGCAAAACAATATCCTACGGATCAAACCGAAGAAGAAAAAATCTCCAAAGGAATAATGACAAAAAAAATAGCCAATGGCGAGATAAATATATTAATAGGTACGCACGCAGTGATACAAAAAGGTGTTGAATTTAAAAACTTAGGACTTGTAATAATAGACGAGCAACATCGATTTGGTGTGAAACAAAGAATGAAGTTGATTAAAAACAGAGATCTAGTGCCTCACCTATTGAGCATGACAGCAACACCGATACCTCGCACCTTGGCGCTAACAGTTTATGGCGATCTGGATGTGTCTTTGATAAAAGAGAAGCCTAAGGGGAGGCAGCCAATTATTACAAAGGTTATACCTCATGACAAAAGACATGAGGCTCACAAGTTTGTAGATGAGCAGATCAGACTTGGAAGACAAGTATTTGTAATCTGCCCCCGAATAGAAATCTCCAAACCGGAAAACTCTCCAGAAAAAGAAAAAAAAAATACCCCGCCATCTCAAGCCAAACTTATCTGGTCTGAAGTAAAAGCCGTAACGGAAGAATATGAAAAACTTTCTAAAAAGATATTCCCCCACCGCAAAGTTGTCATGCTGCACGGTAAAATGAAACCAAAAGAAAAAGATGAGATTATGAAAAAATTCAAAGATGGTTTCTACGATATCCTAGTCTCAACATCGGTCGTCGAAGTGGGGGTTGATATTCCAAACGCAACTGTGATGATGATCGAATCAGCTGAAAGATTCGGTCTGGCACAATTACATCAATTCAGAGGTCGTGTAGGCCGTGGCAGTGAGCAATCATCATGCCTGCTTTTCACAAGCACTGATAGTATCCCCGCCACTCGTCGTCTGCGAGCAATGGAACAGACAAATGATGGATTCCAGTTGGCCGAAATGGATTTAAAAATCAGAGGCCCTGGCGAATTTACAGGCACGCAACAATCAGGACTACCAGATATCGCCATGAGTTCACTTGGCGACATTGAACTCATAAAAAAAGCCCGGCTGGAAGCCAAGCTTTTACTCAAAGAAGATCCGACTCTCAGAAACCATCCCGCAGTCCTTACTCGTCTCTCGGAGATAGAACATCTGGTGCACTTTGAATAAAATTTGCCTGATTTTCTTAAGAAACTTTTCTGATCTTAGGAGTCACCCAAAAACCCATATAGCGTCCGAACATCAGTCTCGTCTGAGCTTCAAGCCCGGGCAGCGAGCCAAGTATAATTGTAGTGGCCGGAAACAGAATCCACTGCAAGACCATCCAAACATGTTTCCATCTACCAAATTTTGGCGGTCTTGGCGGCAAAATAAATATCGAAAATATCGCAGATGTCACTAAACCAAGCATTGCAAACGTCATTATAAATCTCGTCAAAAATGGCAAATTGAAAGACAGAACAGTTCTGTTGAAAACGCTCCCCCCTACCATGACCGGCAACCAACCCAAAATGAAAATCATAATTGCATTAGTTGACCAGGACCAAAATCTTTCCAGCATAGTGGAAATTAAATAAATTTTCTTGCCTAAAGAAATTGATTTATTTTTATAGAAGCCGAACAAGAAATAAGGGACATTCTCAACTCCATAGCCCCAGCGTCTCTGTTGTTTATAAACATTTAGCATGGTCTTCCAAAAAGTTTGGGCAACATTCGCATCCATTGAAACAGGGTAAAACAGCGGAGTAACTTTGTATTTCCCGTCATAACGCAAAAAGCATTGCCAAAATATTCTAGAATCCTCTGAAACCATATTGTTCTGCCAGAAATCGACATCAATCAGGGCAGTAAAAGGCATGGAGTGGCTGGAAAAAGTAGTGTCACTTTCCATCCTCTCTTGCTTGATTGTATGCCAAAAAGTTGAAGAGAAAGCTACAACTCTGGCAAAAGAAGGCGCCTCCCAAATGTTATTAGTATAAAAAGGTACTGGCTGATAAGAAGACCTGAGAGGATCTTCGGTGTTTAAAAACATATAGGTCAATCTAGAAAAATATTCTGGAAAAACCACAGTGTCGACATCCAGAGCTGAGACTATCACGTGGTCATAAGCAATTCCCATTGAATCAATTATTTTTTCTTTTGTATACTTACCGGCCCATGCAATGTTTGAACCCTTGCCAGGCAAGTCTCCTGGTAATGCATCCGGGTGTTCAACTATCGCAAGCCTAAGAAATTGGTCATTGTACTTAGGCAGAATCTCATCGGCGACGGTCTTATTCAAAATCTTTCCAGCACGCTCTTCTTGAGAAATAACGACGATCATTCTTTCTTTTGGATAGTTGGAATTTAAGAGTCCGTCTAAGGCTGCGGAAATCACTTCGCTTCCCTCCTTATATGATGGCATCAATACTAGGTGATAAATATCTTGCCAAGATTTTATAGTTGAAAGTTTATATTCTTCAACGGGAATTTTTTCTAACTTATGGAGCCAGTTTATTTTCATATTGTTCCTGACTTGTTTAAAGGCAACCCTCAAATGCAGAGATAAATAAACGGTCTTAACAAACCAATAAACATCAAAAACAATGATAAAAATAGCTATTACCACAGGCTGCCAAAAAGAAAGTAATACAATAGCAATGAGGGTTAGCCAGGCTATCAAACCGGGTAAAATCTCAAAAAACCGGTAAATTAACCGGTCTTTTTTGTCTATTATATCCGTTGCTCGGCCTATTTTTGAATAATTTTGATTATTAACCACTATTGGCCCCATGATATAGGATTTAATAAAATTTTAAAGAGGTATCGCAAACAGAGCTAAAGAGAGAAGACAAACTGATACAACCCCTCCGCCATATCTAAAACTCCGGTTTTTACCTTAAACTCAAGATCAACCAGTTCATGAAATCTACTTTTTAAGTCATCCAGATCATATTTTTTCGACTGCTCATGGGTTTTTTTAACTACATACGGGTTAAGACCAGTTTTCTTTATTATTAACTCATAAGGTGACGCATTCTTGATCAGACTTTTGATCCTGAGCAGATTTCTGAACTGATAAACTATCATTGAAAAGATATAGTACGGATCTCCGCCAGACCAGATGTGTTCATAAATCATGGTGGCAGCTTTGGGCTTATTTTTGTTTGCAACAGCATCGACTATGTGGAATATATTTGTATCCTCTGCTGACTTAACCAACAGATCTACGTCCTGTTCTGATATTTTTTTAATACCGCTTGCTGTTTTATAATTAGTTAATTTAATAATTTCCTGCCCCAACCTCCAAACATCTTCACCAACGTTGGAGATAAGTTTTTGAACAACACCTAAGTCAATTTCAAAACCCAAAGAAACCACCTCTTTTGAAATCCAGTTCTCAAGTTTTTTGCCATCTAGCTCCTCAAAGCTTTTTACTAAATTAGGCTTTGATGACAAGGCGGCAAAAAGAGATTTGCTGCTTTTTGAAAGCTGAGCTTCTGTCTGGTCTTCGACAAAAATCAAAATCCTCTGTTTATCTTCTGCCAACTCCCACGTCTTTATAAACTTCGAAATCTCTTTTGATTCTAAAAAACTGTTTTTTAAAACAATTAGTTTTTTCTCGTCAAAAAAGGAAACCGTTTTAATAGAGTTTCCTAGTTCCAAGATTTGCTTAGGTTCGTTAAAATCTAAAAATAAATAACCGATCCCAACATTTTTTTTCTTATACTCATCAACTATTTTGTCTAAATTTTGCCTCAAGCGATAAGTATCCTGCCCGTATAAAAATATAATCATATTTAGTGAGCATCCACCTCAACCCAGGTTGCACCGGGTGATAAAGGAATTTCCTTGTGGTTTTGGTCATAGAAAAATAGTTTTGACTTGTCATCCTTTTTCTCCCAAGTACCAGTAATCACCGTCCCCTCTTTATAAAGAAGTAACCCGCCGCTGCCGACTGTTTTAACTCTTATATAATCCTTGTTTATCGGTGACCACGTTGTTTTCATTACGACAACATTTTTTACCTCAACTTGAGTATTAGTATTTTTGTCTATTTCCGGTTTGCCGGCCCTCGTTCTGGAATATAAATTATTTGTTTTGTTATATGCCCAAACAACTTCAAAATCCTTATTAAAAAGAGGGCTTGGCTGAACCTCGGCCTTGCTCTTATCATCCTTGTCATGGGGATAATCTATTTTTGAATTCGTAGTTCTATAACCAAGTTTTTCAGAAATTTGTCCTAGTAAGTCAAAATTTGTAAATGCGTTATGCGGGCGTGGAATATTATTTTTTCTGTAATATATTGTACCGTCGTATTTGAGGCCATCGATATTATCTATGACTCCGGAATTGAGCTCTTCTAATACTGTATGCTCGCCGCCAAAGTGAGCATAAATCGCATCCATGCCAAGAGCCAAGGGCACGAAATCCAATCTTGAGGAACGAACTGAACCGAGTTCCTTTGGTCTGTTGCACTGATAAACCGCCATCATTCTAGTAAAACCGCTATCTACAACGGGCATTTCAAAAACCATGTCCGCCTGACCTATTCCAGACAAAGGCCTAGCCTCTTTATCAGAAGAGAGCATAACCGCATAAGGTCGCGCGTCTTGAGTAGAACATTCCAACCCGGCGATACCGCTTTTGTGCCCCGGTTTAGGCGTAGAAATACCTTCGTCGTTGGCTATCTCTATTTTGTTGCTTAATTTTGTCAAAAACAAAACAGCGACGATCACCGCAAGTAATGAGCCGGCAGATATGTACAAATATTTTTTGGATAACATAAATAATTAACTACTTTTGATGCACCGGACAATAATGTGTAGACCTGGTGTTTATTACAATCCTCTTAATTACTCCACCATCTTTTTTTTGACATTTCTGTCCCGTCAATTGGTAAGCTCTCTGCATATTTTGATAATTACCAAATTTTCCTTCAAGAGTTCTATAATCCTGCTTGCTATCGCCTTTGGCCTTTATCGCCTTGTTCAATACTATTTTAATATATTTATAAATAGAGCCCAACTCCTTTTCTGTCAGCTCTTCAACACGCCGAAGGGGCGAGATGCCGGAATACCACAAAACCTCATCAGAATAAATATTGCCGATACCAACTATTATAAAAGGGTCCATGAGAACTTTCTTGATGACTCCCCTCTTTCGGCTCATAAGCGTCTTGAACTTTGCTAATGTAAAACTGGGATCTAAAGGCTCCGGTCCCAACCTTCCTATTTCATTTATGTTTTCTACCTTTTCTGTGTCTCCAAGAAAAACCTTTCCAAAACGGCGCACATCTGACAAACCAAGCATCCAGCCATTACTCAAATATAATATGAACCTGATAAATCTGTTGTAGGGATCAGATTTTATAGGGCCCTCGCTCACGGCGATCGGCCTGCCTGCCGGAAAGAGCGTTTTATTCTTCTCTATTTTCCACTTTCCATAAAGCAAGTGTCCAGAAATTTTCTGGTGTATTATTAAAGTCTTGCCGCCAGAAAGATCCATCATTATATACTTTGCCCGCCTATGCGCACGCAAAATCTTGCGACCTGTTATGTCTTTCTTGAATTTCTCCAGAGTATGCGTCTTGATGGTTCTTGGCCAATCATTCCAGGCGCCAATGATTTTAAGCCCAATAACCTTTTGCCCTAATTCTCTTACAATTGTTTCGACTTCTGGCAATTCAGGCATATCAAACGATGGCCTTCATGTCCTGCCAATTATCGCCAAATTTAATGTCGACTATTAGCGGGACGCTGAGCTGATGAACTGATTCCATAATCTTTTTGAAATCTCTCGATATTTTTTCCACCATACCCGTTTTAATCTCAAATACAAGTTCATCATGAACCTGAAGCAACAAACGCACTTGGCCATCATTCAATTTTTCGTGTATATGTTTTGAAACATTTATCATGGCGATCTTAACAAGGTCTGCCTCGGTGCCTTGCACGGGATGATTTATGGCAGCTCTCTCGGCCTGAGCTTGAACCTGGGGAATCGTCGAATATATATCGAGAAGCTGGCGCTTTCTTCCAAAAATTGTTTCAACGAAACCGTCTTTATGTGCCTTTTCTTTCATTTCTTCCATATATGCTGCGACTCCGGAAAAATCTTTAAAATACTTAGTTATAAATTCACGGGCTCTCAAAGTGGTAACCCCTGCTGCTCTCGAAAAACCGAGAGAACCCATTCCATAAATAATTCCGAAGTTTAAAACCTTTGCTTGATTGCGCATTTCTTTTGTTACCTTATCATCAGGCACCTCAAATATTTCTGCCGCGGTTGCTGTGTGTATGTCTTTGCCCTGTTTGAAAACCTGAATCATCTTCTGATCTTTTGCGATATCTGCGACAATTCTGAGCTCAAGCTGAGAATAGTCCAATGAAACTAACTTATACCCATCCTCCGCCACAAAAGCCCTCCTGAATTCCTGACCAATTTCTGTCTTTGCTGGAATGTTCTGAAGGTTTGGATCTTCCGAGGAAAGACGTCCGGTACCCGCACCAGTCTGATTATACGTAGTGTGTATCCTGCCATCCTTTGGGTTAACAAGAGCAGGAAATGGTTCAACATAAGTTGTCTTGAGTTTCTGCAACTCTCTGTACTGCAAAATTGGGTCAATTATCGGATGACTATCTCTAAGCTTCTCTAACTCAGGCGCAGCGGTAGATAACGCCCCGCCACCGGTTTTGCGTATTTTACCTTTAATGGCAAGTTTCGTATAAAGCAGCTCCGCTAACTGTTGAGGTGAATTAATATTGAATTCTTCGCCAGCCAATTTGTAAATCTTTGTCTCAAGTTTATTAAGTTCTGTGTTTGTCGACTTCAAGAGAGACTTCAACATCTTGGTATCAACCTTAATTCCCAACAATTCCATCTCAGTTAAAACAGGGACTAAAGGCATTTCAATATCCTGGAAAACGCTCAAAATCTTCGACTTCTCCATTTTTTCAAAAAGTCTTTCTTTTAGTTTCCAAAGGTAACCAGCAATTTCAGCATCCCCTTCACTCGGCAGTTCCTTGAATTCTGAATAATAAACATCAGCAAATGCATAATTTTTTAAATCAGGATTAAGCAAGTAAGCTGCCACTTTGGTATCAAAAAGTTTTGTATTAAAAAGCTCTTCCTTAAAATTGCATGCTTTAAAAATTCTCTTGAGGTCATGTCCAATCCAAAGCATTCCGGAGTTTATAGAGTTCTTTTTAAGATTTTTCAGAGAAGATTCGGTAACATAAAAATTATTCTTGTCCGGGTCCAAGTCTAGTTTTTTATCACTCGGGATTTTATTAAAATCGAGCGTTGGCGAGACTGATGAGCCGACTAAGCCGATTTCGGGAAGACGTCTTAAAAGACTGGCAAAACCCAAATCTCTGAATATTTTTTCTATCTTGGACGTATCGACATTCTCCCTCCACTCTACTTTGGGTAATGTAAAATCAATATCAAGGTCAGTTATTATTGTTGAGAGCTGTTTGGAAAAAAATGCCTGATCTTTATTCTCGAATAATTTTTCTGCCAATTTTTCGCTGACAGATTCTTGGGTTTTACCCTTTTTAACTTTTGTTGATTTTTTATTTTCCTCGAGAAATTTATAAAGTCCGTCTAAACTACCAAAGCGTTTTATAAGATCGGAGGCCGTTTTTTCACCAACTCCAGGTACTCCTGGAATATTATCGGAAGGATCTCCTTTTAGACCTCTATAGTCATTGAGCTGTTCTGGAGATAAACCGTACCTGACCCCGACGGCTTTTTCATCATATATAACAGTATCGTTAACCCCCTTTCTTAGAGTAAAGACAACGACTTTTTCCTTTTCAACCAACTGAAGAGTATCCAGATCACCCGTGGCTATTATTGTTTTCAGATCATTTTCTTTTTTAGCCCTTGTCGCCAGAGTGCCAATTAAATCGTCCGCCTCATAACCCTGTTTCTCATAAACGGGAATGCCAAAAGTAGATAAAACGTCCTTGACCAAAGGTATCTGATTATATAGTTCCTGCGGTGCTTTTTCACGATGTATTTTATACTCGGCAAACTCCTGATGTCTAAATGTTGGTCCGGCAAGATCGAAAGCAGATGCTATATAGTCCGGCTTTAACTCCTTAATTATTTTGATCAATATTGAGGAAAACCCAAAAACGGCATTGGTCACAACACCATTTGGTGAGGTCAGGGGTGGCAAAGCATGAAATGCCCTGTGAACTAAAGCATTTCCATCTATTAAAACCAACTTCTTCATTTTGATATTTTTCTTATTTCTATTTTTCTAAGATTATCTGCCAGATGGTCAATGTGAATTTTGGTGTAAGAATCTGGCAATATATTTTTAACTCTATCAGACCACTCGATCAAAACAACAGCCAGAGGATTTAAAATTATTTCTTCTATACCGAGAGCTATCAGATCTTTTTCATTTCTAAGCCTGTATGCATCCAGGTGATACAACAGATGATTGCCCGCTCCCCCACTCTTTTTAAAAACATATCTTTTCATCAAAACAAAAGTTGGACTAGAAATTTTATTTTTTATACCTAAACCTTTTGCAAATCCTTTAACAAAAGTCGTCTTGCCTGCACCCAACTCACCCTCAAGAGCAAAAACTTTAGACTCATTTTTAGAGAGTCCTGCCAAAACTTCCTTTGCTAAATCATAAGCTATTTTTTCAGTTTCCTTAAAACCGTTTGTCTTATATACCATCTAACAAAGAATAGCTTTTTTATTATGTTTTTTCAAATAAAAAAACCGTGCCATCACCTTACCGATAAACTGGTAAGGTGATGAGCACGGCTGGACCATTGTGGCCCTAGAAATTACTTCTTGGATTTAAGGTATTGCTCCCAGTAGCGCCGGGCGCATGCCTCATCAGAGTCGTCATCTGTACGACGGCTCTCCGATTGAGTTCTGCTTCCCTCATCTCTAGGATGTTCTCGAGAACCGCCAATTGTTATGTCTTGGTGTTCCCCGAGACGATCGCCGATGCGATCTGAAAGCCTATCGATACTTTTCTTAATAGGCTCCAGGTCTACGACGACGGGAGCAATTGCCCTGGGCGTGACCGCCGCTGGACAAGTGGGCGCGGGTGGCGCACAAGCCACCGGGGCAACAACGGCAGGAGCTGTGACTGCCGGGGCTGGTGTCACCGAAGGAGCTGCACTCTTACTCGGACCGGTGAAATATAACCACCAGCCAGACAGAAGAAGCAGCAACCCCAATGGCATAACCCACCAGGCGTAATGACGCCACCAGCAGCCTTCCGCTGGACCAAATAGCCAACGCTGCTCGGTTCCGACGAAGGTACCGTTTGGCCGAGCCTGTCGAGGCCGACCATTTGCTGCAGCGGCTCCTTGGCCGCCGCCAGCTGGTTGACCAGCCGCCGGTTGAACCGGCGCCTGGCCAGGAGAGCCCACAAAGATGTGGGCTGGGATTCTTATCGCCATGTTAAATGCCCTCCCCTGTCCCACATCCGGGACAGATGAAAACGAATCCGCTGCCGTCCTTTGCAAGACGAACATCGGCCTTCCGGAAATCGGTCCGACCCGGTGAGGCAGGTAGCCTCAAATATGCGCTATAGCCAGTCTGGTTCTCCGGCAACCTGATAGAATCGCCGTTGGCCAGATCGGCAATGATGTTACCATCACCGTCACGAACGTCAACGGGCCTCCCAGTCCTATTGTAGTAGGTCTGAGCAAGCCGTTGATCCTGACGATGTCGAAGAAGCTGTTCGGCTGACCGAACCTCTTCTCTGGTGGCCTGGAGGTTATGTTCTGCCTCCAGCTTTCGCTGAGACGCTAGAGCGTCGGCACAAACCCTCTGTTCGTCGGCCTTCTTGGTCTTTGAACAGTTGACCTGCTTGCCTTTGCTATTGGTCACGTTAATAACGCTAGTCGAAGTCGCCTGAACAACATTCTGACGACCGTTCAAAGCAGAGGTCAGCACATCGACCCCTAAACCGACTCCAGCACCAATCGCAGCCCCACGGCCGCCATTAATGCCGTATCCGATCAAGGCACCAGCTGCGCCATACTCAATAGCACGGCCCACCCGAGGGTTAACTCCTCCGACACCGTAGCCGCCGATGCCGCCGTATCCCATCATGGGAACGACGTTACCGACAACGTTGCCGTAGTTCATGTTGTATCCGGAACTTGTGTATCCCGGATAAGTGTAGCC